>NZ_CALMZC010000039.1 GCF_937873765.1 uncultured Thiothrix sp.
CTCATATCCCCGATTATCAAGAAATTCCGGGGATTTGTGTAGATACTTATGCCCTTGCGGGGGAAGGGCTGGGGAAGGGGGTAAAAGCCGGAGCTAAATTACTCTTTACCTCACGCGAGTCTTTGCCTGAGCCTTTTGCTGCGCGTCCTATTACCTTGGGGGCTTTGAGTGTGCGGGATGCTAAGGCATTGGTGTTGCAGGTGATGAATCAGGAGGGGTTGCAATTGCGCACTGATGCTCAGGGGCATGAGCCAGAGCAGGTGAGGAAGTTGGTGGAGTCGGTGGGGTGTCATGCGCGGGCGTTGGTGTTGTTGGCGCGGGAGTTGGCACGGTCGGGGTTGAGTGCGACGACGGAGCATATTCAGCGGATTATGCAGGATTTGCATCAGCTTTTTCCTGATCAGCGTGAGAGGTCGTTGTTTGCGAGTGTGGAGTTGTCGTTGCAGCGTTTGTCACCAGAGATGCGGGAGTGGGTGAAAGGGTTGGCGGTGTTTGAGGGGGGCGGGATTCGTGATGCGGTTGCTCATGTTGTAAGTATCGAAAGAGAGCAAGCTAAACAGTTACTAGCTGGATTAATCGAGGTAGGTTTAGCCGAGGAGCAAGCCTATTCCTATGTGCGTTTCGATCCTGCATTAGCGCCTTATTTAAAGTTGTGTTTGAGTGAGGATCAGTGGCAAAGCTATCAACAGCGCTGGGTAGAGGTGATGGGAGCTTTGGTTGATTATTTCTATGAGCAACGTTTTCAAGATACTCAGTTAGCGGCTCAGCTTACATTGTTGGAGTTGCCTAATCTGATGCGCTATTTGCAACAGCAGGTGCAGGCTTGGCAACAAAAGCAGGTGAGTAGCGATTTAGTATTAAATAAGTTGCGTTCTGTTGAGCAATTACTAGCCCCGTTAAATCAGCCTCAAGTCTTAGCAACCGTTATGCAGTGGCGGCACAGTATTGCTCAAACCATGACTGAGTGGAGTCATGCACGCTTTGAGCATGAGTTCATAAGTATTGAGCGTTTATTCCAGCAAGGTGATTTGCAGCAGGCTTTACGACATGCTCAGCAGCTATTGGCTCAATGTGAGCAAGCAGGAGCACAGGCTTATCCAGATGCTGATTATGATGGGGCATTAGCGCAATTGTTATTAGGGCGGATATTAAAAAATGGTGGTGCGTCGGCACAAGCTTTGCCCTATTTGCAAGCGGCACAACAAGGTTTTGAGGCTTTAGGTAAGAGCGGTGCAAGGATGGTTGCTGCGTGCTTAACTGAGCAAGGCGATTGTTTTTTATATTTAGGGCAATGGGATAAAGCGGCAGAGGCATATGAACAAGCTAT
The DNA here is from genome assembly GCF_937873765.1 of uncultured Thiothrix sp. Classification (GTDB taxonomy): domain Bacteria; phylum Pseudomonadota; class Gammaproteobacteria; order Thiotrichales; family Thiotrichaceae; genus Thiolinea. The sequence continues at coordinate 1,328 of NZ_CALMZC010000039.1, forward strand.
TCAACTAGATGAGCAAAGTGGAGCGATTAGGGATGTAGCCGTTGGGAAATTTCAACTAGCTACTGTGTACATGCAGCAACAGCGTTATGACGAGGCTTTAGCAGGTTATCAGACCGCTTTAAACCTGTTTAATCAGCTCAATGAGCCCAACACAGTGGCTGGTACATGGCATCAAATCGCTATGGTGCATCGAGAGCAACAGCACTATGCTCAAGCGGAGCAAGCCTATAAGCAATCGTTAGCGCTTAGTAGTCAGCAAAAGAATCGAGCAGGAGAGGCAAGAACTTTAGGTGAGTTAGGTAATTTATATCAGCAGTGGGGGCGCTTAGAGCAAGCTGTTACTTGTCATCAGCAAGCAGTAGATTTATATGTTGCCTTGCAAGATTTGCGGTATGAGGGTTTAGTACGCAATAATTTAGCTAATACTCTGATGCGTTTAGAGCGTTATGATGAGGCGCGTACTGAATTACAGCGAGCCATTGAGTGTAAAAAAGCATTTGGTCATGTAGCTGAACCTTGGAAAACATGGAGTATTTTATACAAGTTGGAAACAGCCTGTGACAACCCGCAAGCGGCCCAAACTGCACGGCAACAAGCCATTCAAGCCTATTTAGCCTATCGGCGTGATGGTGGGCAAACGAATACTACCGCTGCGCAGTTAGCACAGGCAGCTTTACCAGCGATGCAAGCAAAGCAATTGGATGCGATTTTGCAAAATCTACAGGAAAGAGTGGCGCAAACTCAGCAGCGCTACCTGAAAGTATTTATTCCTAAACTTAGAGAAATTATTTTAGGTAGCCGTGATAAGTCTTTAGCAGAAGATGAGGCTTTATACTATGACGATGCTGTCGAACTCTTCCTATTACTAGAACAACTGGAAGCACTAGGCTTATAACCCTACGCCAGAGAGTGCTCTAAAAAAGACCATCATGAAATAGTTAAGCGACTGATTTAACTATCAACTAAGGCTTAGCACGCCCAGTAGGCGTTTTTATAGGGCATTTTAAGCACAATTTTGCTGCAGCTTGGTTAAGTAAATATAAAACTAATTTCAATTTTTTTGAAATTTATCTAAGCAAAGCTCTGTTTCACAATGAAAAAAACTAACGGGAAGCTGCTTGCCTAGGGTCAGTTTGGTTTTGATTGTTCAACTAGCTGTAAATTATTTCAAAACTATACTAATTTTTAGGAATAACTCTTGCACGAACGCAAGCAGCACAGCTTAAACCACAGCCAAGAGAACTGCTTGACAGTAAGTCAAAGTAGTTCTGCCAGCTCTCACTAACTAGTAAAGGGAAACAAGACCTATGCTTGCGAGCTTACGAAATGGTATTTGTAGTCAACGACTGGATTTAGCTACGTATCAACAAAATTTCGCTGATGCACATCCTCCCCTCAATGCTATCCAAGCCAAAATCGAAGCTGAACGTTGTTATTATTGCTTTGCCGCACCCTGTCAAACGGCTTGCCCCACCGGTATCGATATTCCTAGTTTTATCGCACGCATTGCACAAGATAACCCACGTGGGGCGGCTGCTAAGATTTTAGAAGAGAATGTGTTAGGTGGGATGTGCGCGCGCGTTTGCCCGACCGAGGTTTTATGTGAGCAAGCTTGTGTGCGCAATACGAACGAAGATAAGCCAGTGGACATTGGTTTATTACAACGCTTTGCGACGGATACGTTTTTTTCTAAACCTGAACCCCCTTTATTTAGGCGAGCCGCTGATACAGGCAAGAAAATAGCTATTGTTGGTTCAGGGCCAGCCGGTTTGTCTTGTGCCCACCGTCTAGCTTGCTTAGGACACCAAATCACTTTATTTGAAGCGAAGCCTAAATTAGGCGGCTTAAATGAATATGGTTTAGCCGCCTATAAAACTCCGAATAATTTTGCTCAGCAAGAAATTGAATGGTTGCTATCGATTGGTGGCATCACTGTTCAAACTAACACCAGTCTAGGCACAGATATATTCTTTAATGATCTACTGCAAAGCTTTGATGCAGTGTTTCTAGGTTTAGGTTTAGCGGGTGTAAATGCTTTAGGGATTAGTGAACCCGAGTCTTTAGGCTTGCGCAATGCTGTCGAGTTTATTGCTGAGTTACGCCAAGCTGAAGATTTAAGCCAATTACCTGTTGGGCGCAGAGTAGTAGTGATTGGTGGCGGGATGACTGCGATTGATGCGGCGGTGCAAAGTCGTAAATTAGGTGCGGAGGAAGTGACGATTGTGTATCGGCGTGGGCAAGAGAGTATGAGTGCTTCTGAATATGAGCAAGAGTGGGCGAAAAGGAATGGTGTAAAAATTCGTCATTGGGCAGCTCCCCTCGAATTACACACTGGCGAAGAGGGGCAACTGACGGGAATACGTTTTGCATACACCCAATTAGCGGAGGGTCGACTGACTCACTTGCCAGAAAGCTTTCATTTAGACGCGGATATGGTGCTAAGGGCGATTGGTCAGGCTTTTGAAGATAGTCATGGAGTTGAAGGTTTAGAGATGCAAGGTGGCAAGATTCTCACCGATGCGAATGGCAGAACTAGTCTTAACAAAGTCTGGGCGGGTGGAGATTGCCGTTATGGTGGGAAAGATCTCACGGTGGAGGGGGTGCAGCATGGCAAGTTAGCTGCTATCGACATTGATCGTGTCTTAAGAACAGCCTAAGAGAGGAGCAAGGTATGGCCGATTTAAGCAGTAATTTCTTAGGTATCAAAAGTCCCAACCCTTTTTGGTTAGCCTCTGCACCGCCGACCGATAAAGAAGTCAATGTTATACGTGCTTTGGAAGCCGGTTGGGGAGGGATAGTTTGGAAAACAGTGGGTGAAGATCCGCCGGTCGTGAATGTGCATGGCCCGCGCTATGCCGCTTTATTAGGCTCTGATCGGCGCGTGATTGGCTTCAATAATATTGAGCTGATTTCTGATCGACCGCTACAAACTAATTTAGAAGAAATGGCGCGGGTGAAAAAGCGTTTTCCTGATCGGGCGATTATTGCCTCGATCATGGTTCCCTGTACCGAGCAAGCTTGGAAAAATATTCTGCCACAAGTGGAGGATACGGGTTGTGATGGGATTGAGCTGAATTTCGGTTGTCCGCATGGTATGAGCGAGCGCGGGATGGGTTCGGCGGTCGGGCAAGTACCTGAGTATATTCAGATGGTAACAGCGTGGTGCAAGCAATACAGTCGCTTACCCATTATCGTTAAACTCACCCCTAATATTACTGATATTCGTATGCCAGCGCGTGCTGCCAAAGCTGGCGGTGCAGACGCAGTATCATTGATCAATACGATCAACTCCATTATAAGCGTCGATTTGGAAAAAATGGCTATCTACCCGAATACTGATGGTGCAGGTTCGCATGGTGGTTACTGTGGCTATGCGGTCAAACCGATTGCACTAAATATGGTAGCAGAAATTGCACGGGATCCAGAAACGGCAGGACTACCGATTTCGGGTATAGGTGGAATTACCACCTGGCGCGATGCTGCAGAATTCCTAACCCTCGGTGCGGGAACGGTACAAGTCTGTACCGCTGCAATGGTTTATGGTTTTAAGATCATTGAAGATCTTTGCGCTGGCCTTGCTAGTTTTATGGATAGTCATGGCTATCCATCCATCGACCAACTAGTCGGTAAGGCCGTACCCACCGTTAAAAACTGGAATCAACTTAATCTCAATTATGTTGAGAAAGCGGTGATCAATCAGGATCTTTGTATCAAATGCGGGCGTTGCCACATCGTCTGTGAAGATACCTCACATCAAGCCATTTTCGCCACAAAAAATGGTGAGCGTTATTTCGAGATTAATGAAGCTGAATGTGTCGGCTGCAACTTATGTGTATCCGTTTGCCCTGTAGCGGATTGTATCAGCATGCGTGCCTTACAAGTGGGTGAGGTCGATCAACGCACAGGGCATGCAGTCAGCGGCACTTATGCCAATTGGACAACACATCCCAATAATCCGGGTGCGGGGTGTTCTTGAGTTAATGTAAACCGGTGATTTGAGTTTTGGAGGAGAGCAGTCTTAAGCCAAGTTGGATTCCTTAACCCTTTAGATGACAGGATGGTGTTAAATATGAGCGATTCCTTAAGCAATAAAGATTTACAACCCACTGCTCTCGCTGAACGGCATTGGCGTTGGCAGGATTACGCAGCACTTTGGGTCGGCATGGTGGTGTGTGTGCCAACTTACACCATGGCTAGCTCGATGCTAGATCAGGGTTTCACTTGGCAAAATGCAGTCTGGCTGGTGTTCTTGGCAAACTGTATTGTGTTAGTACCGATGATTTTGATGGGACGAATCGGTACAAAGTATGGCATTCCTTTTCCAGTGATTGCCCGTGCCTCGTTTGGGGTACGTGGGGCTAGTTTGCCTGCCGTATTACGTGGTTTAGTAGCCTGTGGTTGGTTCTCTATTAACTGTTATTTTGGGGGGTTAGCGCTGCATAGCTTTTTAAATGTCTTAGGGATGAATTTAGCAGGACCAGCAGAAGGCCAGTTTATTAGTACTTCTCAGCTCGTTACCTTCTTCATTTTCTGGCTAATGCATATCTATTTTATTTGGAATGGGTTGGAGTCCATCCGTAAGTTAGAAGTGTATGCAGCCCCCTTAATGATTGCAGCTTCGGTTGCTTTGGTCATTTGGGCTTTTATTAAGGTATCTCCAAGTGAAATTTTTAGTTTGCCTGCCAAAGTAGTGGAAGGTGGCCCCAAAACTTGGGCAGCTTTAACGGGCTTAGTCGGCTTTTGGGCAACTTTAGCCTTGAATATTCCTGATTTTACCCGCTTTGCTAAATCGCAAAAAGATCAACAAGTCGGGCAATTTATTGGCTTGCCAATTCCGATGGCTTTGTTTTCTTTAGTGGGTATCATTGGCTTTTCTGTGTCACAAATCCTGTATGGCAAAGCGCAATTATTCCCTGATGCTTTACTCTCACAAATTGGTAGCTTTGCAGCCGGTGTTGGCTTATTAGTAATTCTCTTAGCGAATCTCACCACCAATGTAGCGGCCAATTTGGTGTCACCCTCTTATGACTTCAGCCAAGTTGCCCCGAAATATATTAGTTTCCGTACCGGTGGTTTAATTGCCGCAGTGATTGGTTTGCTATTTATGCCATGGAAACTATTAGCAACTTCAGGTGATTATTTATTTGTCTGGTTAGGTGGCTATGGCACTTTATTAGGTGCGATTGCGGGTATTTTGCTGGTGGATTATTACTTAGTACGTAAAGGCGAGTTAAGTGTTGATGATCTCTATAGTACGCACGGGGTCTATACTTACAGTAGTGGTTGGAATTTACAGGCTATCCTTGCTTTCAGCTTGGGCGTCTTGCCTTGTTTACCCGGCTATTTAGCTGTAGCAGGGATGGTCTCTAAAGAAAGTATGCCTAGTTTCTTTATTGATCTATTTAGTTTCGGCTGGTTCTTTAGTCTGTTTGTGTCTGGTTTGGTCTATTACATCAGCGCCTCAAAGCAACATAAGCTGAAGGGAGTAACTGCATGAGTTCAGCAGTTTTAATTCGTGGCGGTATAGTGGTAAATGCGGACGCTGAGCGCAAAGCTGATGTGCTCTGTGTGGATGGCAAAATTGTAGTAGTTGGCGAACAAGCTGCTGATTTAGCGCCAGTAGGTACGCAAACGCTAGATGCTAGCGGGCAATATATTGTACCGGGTGGGATTGATCCACATACGCATATGCAATTGCCATTTATGGGTACGGTCACTGTTGATGACTTCTATACTGGTACAGCGGCAGCCATGGCAGGTGGTACTACCACCATTATCGACTTCGTGATTCCAAGCCCTAAACAGCCAGTGATGGAAGCCTATCAAACTTGGCGCGGCTGGGCAGAAAAGGCAGCGAGTGATTATAGTTTCCATGTTGCAATTACTTGGTGGAGTGACCAAGTGCGTGAAGACATGGGTACGCTGGTACGTGAAGAGGGTGTGAACAGTTTCAAGCATTTCATGGCGTATAAAAATGCCATTATGTGCGATGACGAAACCCTCGTGAATAGTTTTAAGCGTGCTTTAGAGCTGGGTGCAATGCCCACCGTGCATGCTGAAAATGGCGAGCTGGTGTATTTGCTCCAGCAAGAAGTCGCCAAAATGGGTATCACTGGCCCTGAGGGTCACCCGCTCGCACGTCCGCCTATGGTAGAAGGTGAAGCGGCGAATCGGGCAATTGCCATTGCGGATGTTTTGGGCGTGCCAATTTATATTGTGCATGTCTCCTGTATTGAAGCGGCGGATGCCATATCGCGTGCACGCGCCCGTGGTCAGCGTGTGTATGGTGAGGTCTTAGCAGGACATTTGCTAATTGATGATAGTGTGTATCGACATCCTGATTTTGCCTTTGCCGCTGCTCATGTGATGAGCCCACCGTTCCGCCCGAAAGGTCATCAGGAAGCTTTGTGGCGCGGCTTACAGTCGGGTCAATTGCATACCACAGCCACCGATCACTGTACCTTCTGTGCTGCCCAAAAAGCAGCCGGTTTGGACAACTTTGCCAAAATCCCCAATGGTACGGGGGGCGTGGAAGAGCGCATGGCAGTGATTTGGGATGCGGGTGTAAATACAGGGCGTTTAACACCGAGCGAATTTGTCGCTATCACCAGTGCGAACACCGCCAAGTTATTTAATATCTATCCGCAAAAAGGCTGTATTCAAGCAGGCGCGGATGCCGATTTAGTGCTTTGGGACCCACAAGGAACACGTACCATTTCAGCTAAAACGCATCATAGCCAAGGTGATTTTAATATTTTTGAAGGCCGCACTGTGCAAGGTATTCCTAGCCACACATTGAGCCAAGGTAAAGTGGTCTGGGCACATGGTGATTTACGGGCGGAACGCGGGGTGGGGCGTTATATCAAGCGTCCGGCATTTGGAGTGAATTTTACCGCTGCGCAAAAGCGTAGCGAAACCTTAAAACCAACTGCTGTGCAGCGCTAACTGCATTGAGGAGGATGTGATGAAACAGCAAACAGAGTTGGATATGACGAATCTGCGCGTGAATGGTGAGCGCCTCTGGGATTCCTTGATGGAACTAGCCCAAATTGGCGCGACTCCCAAAGGTGGTGTTTGTCGTTTGACACTCACCGATTTAGATAAACAAGGCCGTGATCTGGTGCTCAAATGGGCGCAAGAAGCGGGTATGACGATTACCATTGATAAGATTGGTAATGGTTTTATGCGCCGTGCTGGGCGGAATAATGCGCTACCGCCAGTAGTCACGGGTAGCCATATTGATACTCAGCCTACCGGCGGCAAGTTCGATGGTAATTATGGTGTGCTGGCGGGTTTAGAGGTGGTGCGTACGTTGAACGACTACAAAATCGAAACCGAAGCACCGATTGAAGTGGCCTTTTGGACGAATGAAGAAGGCTCGCGCTTTGTGCCTGTCATGATGGGCTCTGGTGTATTCGCTAAAGCGTTCACACTCGAACACGCTTATGCTGCGACCGATACTGAAGGTAAAACGGTTCAAGGTGAATTAGCGCGGATTGGCTATATTGGTGAGCAAGAGCCGGGCGATCATCCGATTGGTACTTATTTTGAAACGCATATCGAGCAAGGTCCTGTACTGGAAGACAACGATAAGACCATTGGGGTCGTACAAGCCGTCTTAGGCATTCGTTGGTTTGATTGTACGGTAGTCGGGATGGAAGCACATGCAGGGCCAACCCCAATGCATTTGCGTAAAGATGCCATGCAAGGTGCGGCCGAAATCATGCAAGAAATTGTGGCTTGTGCACTCCGTCATAAGCCACATGGACGCGGTACTGTCGGCATGGTGCAGGTCTATCCGAATAGCCGCAATGTCATTCCGGGCACTGTGAAGTTCAGTATTGATCTACGTAATCATACCGATGCACTGGTCGATCAAATGGCTGATGAGGTTAAAGCATTTGCGGCAGAGGTTGCTAAGCGTCGTGGTTTAGAGATTAAAATTGAAATGGTCTCTAGTTACCCCGCACAACCTTTTCATGCGGATTGTGTGAATGCAGTGGCTCGGGCTGCGGAAAAGCTAGGCTACTCCAATATGCCAGCCGTCTCTGGTGCTGGGCACGACGCCGTGTATATGGCACGCCTTGCACCGAGTGGGATGATTTTCATTCCTTGCAAAGATGGCATTAGCCACAATGAAATCGAAGATGCTAAACCTGAGCATATTACCGCTGGCTGCAATGTTTTGCTGCATGCGATGTTAGAGCGAGCAGGGTTAGCAGTTTAGTTTCAATGGAAAGATAACGACCTATGCTCAGGTCGTTATCCTATGACTTAAAATTACTTAAAAATTTACTGTGCTTCAACTACCTGCCAGTACACATCCATCATCGGGTCAAAAGCTTGTACTTCGGTATTGCTCAATTTTAAGTTAGCTGGTGTGGCTTGAGGTTCTGTTTGTCGTTTTAAAACTAAGCGCTTTGTATTCACAGGCAAACCATAAAAAGCAGGGCCATTGAGGGAAACAAAACGTTCAAATTGATCCAAAGCATGTTCTTGCTCAAATACTTGCGCTGTGATGGCTAGTGCATTTACCACATTAAAAATCCCCGCACAGCCACAAGCCGTTTCTTTAGCATGAATGGGGTGTGGTGCTGAATCGGTACCCAAGAAAAAGCGCCGATCACCACTCACGGCAGCCGCTCGTAAAGCTAAACGATGCGATTCACGCTTAGCAACTGGCAAGCAGTAGTAATGTGGCTTAATCCCTCCGACCAGCATGGCATTACGATTAATCACTAAATGATGGGGTGTGAGCGTGGCAGCGGTATAGCTATCACAAGATACAACATAATCCACCCCGTCTTTAGTGGTCAGATGTTCAAACACAATTTTGAGATTAGGGAATTGCTTGCGGAGTGGAATCAATTTGGTTTCAATGAAGACCGCTTCCCGATCAAAAATATCTACCGCAGGATCAACGACTTCACCATGCACAAGGAAAGGCATACCCATTTCCTGCATCACCTCTAGCACGGGATAGATTTTCTCTAAATCTTTGACACCGGCTGCGGAGTTCGTGGTTGCCCCTGCGGGATAGAGTTTGACGGCTGTGACTAAACCCGATTCAAAGCCCGCTTTTACATCGGCAGCTTCAGTAGTTTCAGTCATATATAGAGTCATTAGAGGCTGAAACTGCTGGTGGCTAGGTAAAATTGCTAAGATGGCTTCACGATAAGCTCGGGCATCTGCTGTTCTTATAACGGGAGGCTGTAGATTGGGCATAACAATCGCGCGCCCAAAATGTGCTGCGGTATAAGGCAAGACTTTCTCTAGCATTTCACCATGGCGTAAGTGTACATGCCAGTCATCAGGCATAGTGATTTCTAAGCGAGTGGGGGTAGTCATGGTTGGCTCCGCAGATAAAATAAGCGCGCCGATTTTAGCAAAAGTTCACTGAACGCTAGAGTGTTTTTCTTGGGGTTGAGTATGGATGAGGTATTTAATTCTAAGTTTGTTTAAGGCAAGAGTGCCAGCCTAAGCCGACACACTTGCTAGGGAAAGAGGAGGAGAGTCTTCGCTTATTGAACAGCAGCCGGTGCTGGAGTAGCTGCTGGAGCTGCTACTTGTGGCTGAACGGTTGGCGCAACTGGAGCTTGTGGCATAGACATCATCGGTGGTTGATAATAAGCCATTGGGCCATAAGGATAGCCACCATTGGATGTGGTATTGGTGAAGCCGTAGCCATTACCATAAGTATTACCCCAACCGTTGCCATTGCCTGCTAAATAGCCATTAGTATCTGCATCACCTTTGCCAACCATATCAGCATTCATGTCTGATTTGCCTTTGCCTTTGAAGGTGATTTGGAATTCAACTTCACCATCAGCATTGCCTTTGCCGCTGCCCCAACCATCTACATTGCCTTTACCAGTGCCCCAACCATTACCAGCACCGTTAGTGTAAGCACTACCATTGCCAGCGGCGGAACCGTTACCACTACCATTGCCATTGTCAAAGAATTCAGCAGAAGCAGCACCTGACAAAGCGATCAAAGCAGCGAAAGCTAAAGTTTGTAATTTCATGATCAAATCTCCTAACAGAATCTCTGTTTGTTTATCTTTAAGTTGAGATAATCATAATATTAGAATTTTCTAATGTAAAGAGCGCAAGGTCTAAATAATTGAAACCTACCCATTGGAGATAGGGTGGCTGGTAAGAAATGCATTACATGTAATGCATTTATTGTCTTTTAGCTAAAAATGCACTATATACAATGCATGGATTTAGAAGAACTCGGTAAAGCTCTAAAACAAGCACGCAAGCAAAAGCACTGGACTCAAGCTGAATTAGCGGAGCAGCTTGGTATGAGTCGTGCCACCGTTTCGGCCATTGAAAATGCTACGGTGAATGAAATCGGCATTCGTAAAGTCATCGCCTTGTGCTCTCTATTAGGCTTAGAGTTACAAGTACAAACTCGCCAAACTAAACGTCCGACCTTACATGCTTTAGTCTCAGAAGCCGATCAGCGTAAACGTGGCAAAGGAAATCAATGAGTGCACAGCAGCTAGATATTTTTGTAGGTCAAGAGCGCGTGGGTGTTTTAGGGCGCAGTGAATTACAAGCGCGGACTTATTTATTCAATTATTTGCCCCAAGCTGAAGAATCCCAAGCTATTTCCCTGACGATGCCAGTCTTACCGGATCAATATAGCTTTCAACAGGGTGTGCACCCGATCTTTTAAATGAATTTGCCTGAAGGTGAATTACGCGAAATGCTGCGTAATAATTTCCAGAAGACCGTACAGCATTTTGATGATTTAAGTCTGCTCGGGATTGTTGGGCACTCACAAATTGGGCGGGTGCGGATCGCTAAGGCCGGTGGTCAGCCGCTGGACGTGCCTTTACAAAGTGTGCAAGAGCTACAAACTTATAGCGGGAGTGAGGACTTATTCATAGAGTTATTGCAACGCTTTGGGCGCTATTCAGGGATTTCAGGTGTGCAACCGAAGGTACTGGTGCGCGATGATGCCACGGTAGTGGCTGCAAGGCAGGAGCTTGAGCAACTCAGCTATAAAGACTCTACGCATATCGTGAAAGCTTGGAATCCTGAGCGCTTTCCGCAATTAGCAGCTAACGAATATTTTTGTTTGAAAGCCGCGCACTATGCGGGTTTAGAAGTGCCTGAATTTGAATTAGCCGCGCAAGGGCGCTTATTAATCGTTAAGCGCTTTGATTTGGATGGCAAAGGTGGCTATTTAGGTTTTGAGGATTTCTGTGTACTGAATGGCTTAGCCACCGATGATAAATATGTAGGCAGCTATCAAGATATAGCCCTACGGATTCGTCAGTTTGTCTCGCCGCATCGGGTGCATGATGCACTGGAACAGTTTTTCCTATCCTTAGCGCTCACTTGTGCGGTGCGTAATGGCGATGCGCATTTGAAAAATTTCGGGGTGATTTATGCCAATCCTGAAGCAGAAGTGAGTTTTGCACCGGCTTACGACATTGTTTCTACTACTCCTTATATTCCCAATGACAGTCTCGCTTTGTTGTTGGGGCAGAGTAAACAATTTCCCGCCCGCGCTGAGTTGATTAACTTTGCTCGCCGCTTTTGTAGTCTGACAGAGCGTCGTGCTAGCCAACTATTGAATTGGGTGATTCATGGTTTGGAGACGGCCTTGCCAGAGCTAGTCGCTTATCAACAAGAGCATGCAGAGTTTGCTGTGATTGGGGGGCGTATGCAGGTGGTTTGGCAGCAGGGTTTGCTTGAGTTGCGATCTTGAAAAAGCTAAAACAGACGCTTAAACGGCTTATCGCTTCACCAATGATGGACAGCAAGGGTTCGCTTTCCGTTGGGTTAGACAGAAGACCTCGAGCTCAAGTGCTTATCCTTATTATCTTGAGCTAGTACAAACTATCATGTCCTCAGTGGTGCTAGAAAATAAAGATTTACGGCTGGAAAATAGTCTAGCGACTCCTTTTGATATTATGGTTATAGACCGAGGGAAATGTATTAACAGCTAGTTTCTATTATGCAATATCTATCGCCCCGCAGTCAGTCCGTTTTGAACGGCAATATGGTGAAGTTGATGTCAGAGTGCAAGCGTTGAGCGATTCAGGTTGTGTGCTTGCCGATTCATGCTATGTATTAGGATCTAATAAGCGCTAATTCTGATGGGCAAGACAAATGTTAAGTAGCGCCCTTCCTAGCTAGCCTGCATCCTAAAGCATCGTCATCAAGCGCTATTCCAGCTACAATAAGCCCCCTTTTCCCCTATTTTTAAAGATACATTATGAATATCCGGCAACTGCTTGATCAACGTCTCACGGCTGCTTTGCATGCAGTCGGTGCGCCTGTGTCCACTTCTGCCATTATTAAACCCTCAGCACGCCCTGAGTTTGGTGATTATCAAGCCAATGGTGTTATGGCAGCCGCCAAGCAGTTGAAGATGAACCCACGCGACTTAGCCGCAAAGGTCTTAGAACAGGCTGATTTAAGTGAGCTAGCCGCTAAGGTCGAAATGGCCGGCCCCGGCTTTTTGAATATTCACCTCAAAACTGAATGGCTAGCCTCAGAACTGCCAAACAATACTCAGCTTGATCCAGTGACACCACAAACGGTAGTGGTGGATTATTCCAGCCCGAATCTAGCCAAGGAAATGCATGTTGGCCATTTGCGCTCCACGATTATCGGTGATGCGGTCGTGCGTGTTCTGGAGTTTCAAGGGCATAAGGTGATTCGCCAGAATCATGTGGGTGATTGGGGTACTCAATTCGGGATGCTGCTTGCGCACATGGCAGATTTAAAAGCGCAAGGTGGCGAGCTATCCATGCAATTAGCGGATTTGGAAAGCTTTTATCGTGAATCCAAGCAGCGCTTTGATGCAGAGCCAGCTTTTGCTGAGCGGGCGCGTGCATATGTAGTGAAACTACAATCTGGCGATGCTGAGTGCTTAGCACTGTGGCAGCAATTTATTGATATTTCCCTGACTCACTGTGAAGAGGCGTATCAGGAATTAGATGTCTCGCTCACCCGCCAAGATGTGATGGCGGAAAGTGCTTATAACGCTGATTTAGCTAATGTAGTCAGTGACCTACAAGCTAAGCAATTGCTGACCGAAAGCAATGGTGCACAATGTGCTTTTATGGAGGAGTTTAAGAATAAAGACGGCTCCATCACGCCGCTGATTATTCAAAAAACGGGTGGTGGTTATTTGTATGCAACCACCGATTTAGCCGCGATTCGTTATCGAAATAAAGTGTTTCATGCAGATCGGGTGTTATATTTTGTGGATGTGCGCCAGTCGCTGCATTTCCAGCAAGTTTATACCTTAGCGCGTAAAGCCGGTTTTGCACCAGAAACTATGTCATTGGAGCATATGGCATTCGGTACTATGTTGGGTGAAGATGGTAAGCCTTTCAAAACGCGCACGGGTGGCACGGTTAAGCTCGCAGATTTATTGGTGGAAGCTAAAGAGCGTGCTTATCAATTAGTCAGTGCAAAAAGTCCTGAGCTAAGTGAAGATGAACGGCGCGAGATTGCGCATACGGTCGGGATTGGTGCGGTTAAATACTCTGATTTGTCTAAGAATCGCACGTCCGATTATGTGTTTAGTTGGGATTTGATGTTGAGCTTAGACGGCAATACCGCTCCTTATCTGCAATATGCCTATGCACGGATTCAAAGTATTTTTAGAAAGGCTGGAGCTATTGAACCGGCTACTATTCAATTGCTTGAAACGAGTGAGCGCGCATTAGGTTTAAAACTGCTGCAATTTAATGAAAGTGTGGACAGTGTGGGGCGTGAAGGTCAACCGCATCATTTATGTAATTATTTGTATGAATTAGCCGGGAGTTTCATGAGCTTTTATGAGGCTTGCCCGATGTTACGTGACGACGTACCTGCAGATATACGTGTGAGTCGCTTACAATTAGCCCAACTCACCGCGAATACTCTGAAAACAGGTTTAGGTTTGTTAGGCATTGGTGTGTTAGAGCGGATGTAAAGGGCTTGAGTAAAGAGTCAGTGACTCTGACTCTTTACTCGATTGGCATTAGTAGCCAAAACCACGTGGGCCTGTGAACACCCATTCTACTAAATCATCATGGGCAGCCCTGACGGCAGCACGTGCGCGTGGGTCATTGTGCAGAATCGAAATCACATACATTTGCCCGTTAGCGGCTTGTAAGTAACCTGCCAACGCCCGTACATCACGCAAAGTACCGGTTTTGAAGCGGCCACGTCCCGCGAGATTTGAATTCTTCATACGGTTTTTCAGCGTGCCATCGACGCCTAGAACTGCCATAGAACTCATTAGGTCGTCACGATAAGGGCTATTGTAAGCATCAACTAGCATCTCGCCCATGTGACGTGGGGTAATTTGCTCAATCCGGCTTAAGCCTGAACCATTTTCTAGACGTAACTCAGGAAAAGCTAACCCACGTGCTTCTAACCATTGACCAATGGCTTGTGCGCCTTTTTGGGGAGTGCCCGGAGCGCCTAATTGCTTCGCACCGACCGACAGTAGAATTTGTCTAGCCATGACATTGTTACTGTCTTTATTCACTTCCATGATCACTTCGCGTAACGGGTGGGAGCGATGGGTATAGACTAATTGTGCACTTTGTGGAGTACCACCCCTTACAAAACTACCTTGCATTTGTCCGCCGAGTTCACCAACCCAAAGCTTCCAGAAGCTACCGAACAGATTTACATTAAGGGCTTGGCGCGCTTGAGCATTGGCTGGCATGATCGGGCAGATTTTTTGAATCTTGCCTTTTAAATCGCGGAATTCATAACAACTACCCCGCTCTTGATAGAGGATTGCCTCAGGCTGGGCATTATAAGCTGCCCCTGCATTGCCATCAAAAGCACCGGGGTCTTGATAGGGTACATTAAAGAAGCCTGTGTCAGCGACTAGATTGCCTTTAATGCTGCTAATCCCACGTCCCCGCAAGGCCTGCAACATTTGTCTAAAATCGTTTTCTGCAAACTGTGGATTACCATAGCCACGAATAATCACATCGCCATATAAAGTGCCGCCTGTGATATTGCCATTCGTATAGATTTCAGTCGGCCAACGATAATCAGGGCCAAGGATGCCTAAAGCTGCATAGGTAGTTACCAATTTCATAGTCGAAGCAGGCGTCTGCGGATTATCTGCATTCGCTGTGAGTAACGCGGGTTGGCCACCACTGGCTAGGCGTACATAAGTACCCATACCTGCTTCAGAAATGCCGTTGGCACGTAAAGTAGTGGCGACTTGATCGGGTAGGCGAGTGAAGCGGCCAGGGCCAGTATACATACGACTAGCAGCGAATTGAGCCACTGGACGACTTTCTTGTTGAGTGTAACTGTTGACCACGGGTGGAGTACTAAACTGCTGTTGTACCCGCTCCATGCGTTGACGTTGCTGTGCACGCATTTCGCGTGCGCGCTCTTGCATGGCCAACTGTTGTTGGCGAGCCGATTCGGCTTCTTGTTGAGCACGCTGTTCACGTTCCCGCCGTTCTTGCGCTAGCAAACGTAAAGCATTTTCTTGGCGTTGGGCTTCTTGTGCACGTTGTTCTTGCCAACGTTGTTGTTGCTGATAGCGCTGAGCATTGAGGCGTGGCTGTTGTTGCTGAGCAATGTAACGCTGTTGTGGTGGTGGAGCCGCTGTTAATTCTCCGGCTGCTGGGATCTGGCTGCGCGGTGCAGGTGCTGTTCCGCAAGCACTTACCAAGGCTGAGCAAACAGCAATTACACTGAGGCGTAAAGTTAGCATGTAAATTCCCCGATCTTTTCCGTCATGCTGAATTCAAGGGTCTAAGGGTAGAAGCTGTGTATAGAAAAAACAAGCTCATGATTAATTCAGGCTGCGCAATATGCGGCGCTTTAAATAAATATTCCCTGAATGGTTGAACTAAAAAATCGATTAAAAGGCGTTGCATAAATGCCACAGCGAAAATACAACACTCAGTTTTTAACAACTTATGGTATTTTCGCCCGAAAGCAACAACTTATAGAGGGATAAATAATATGAAAAAAGTTCTCGTATCAGTGTTGGGGTCGCTGCTTATTTTAATCTGCACGACCAGCGAAGCAGCGACTCGGCATGCGATTAAGGCCAGTAAACCGGTTGCCGTGAGCGAAGGTTTAGTCGGAATGGCTTCGTTTTATGCCAAAAAATTCCACGGTCGTTTTACTGCCAGTGGACAACGTTATATGAATGATGGCTTTACGGCTGCCCATAGTTTGCTACCTTTTGGTACTAAGCTCAAGGTGACAAATTTACGTAATAAGCGCAGTGTCGTTGTGACTGTGAATGATCGAGGAGCATTTCATTCCTATGGACGAATTATTGATTTATCGCGTGCTGCTGCTAAAGAAATTGGCATGATTAGCCGCGGTACCGCTAAAGTAAAATTAGAAGTGCTAAACTAATACCTTTATTTGATAGCGGATTCTAAGTTTTCATGAAATTCACTTTAGCTCAAGTAATAAGCTTAGGTTTATGTACTTGGATGGGGGCAGCACAAGCTGTTGATTGTGAGTCTGTCCGAGCGCGCTTTCAGTGTGATGCGAGTACGAAGTATCCACTGCACTTAAGCTTCGATGACGGCCCCGCTTTACAAACCACCGATGTGCTCAAAGTCTTAAAACAAGAAAAAATTCCCGCTACTTTTTTCGTCATTGCTAATAAAGTCGATTGCCCCGCCTTAGCGAAACAATGTCAAACTGAACACCCTAACGATGCTAAAGCTTGTGTACAGCCTGCGCGCGAGTGTGAACAGCGTCAGCAGATTTTGCAGCAAGCGAAGCGTGAGGGTCATGTGCTTGGGTCGCATTCTTATGAGCATTTGCGCTATTCAGAAGTGGAGCCTGCGCTGATGCATGAGCATTTTCGTCTAGCGCGCCAAGTGCTTGATCCTTACTTGAATACCTCGCCACCTTTGTTCCGTTTGCCCTATGGGGATGGATGGTTTAATCGCGCACAAAAGCCACAAGTCCTACAAGCCTTGAAAGAGACGGGTTTTCAACATATCGCTTGGCAGCTCTCGGCTTTTGATTGGGACGAAAAGAATCAGCAAGGTGATAAAATTTTAGCGAATGTCCTTGAGCAGGTTTGCACACGTAAGCAGGGTGGAGTCGTATTGTTTCATGATGGAGTGCATGACCAATGGCATGAAGGCCGCTTATTTACTACCACGCATTTGCAAGAATGGATTCCTGCCTTGCGCTGTGTGGTGGATTTCAAACCGCTATCTTTCTTTGAAAAAGGGTATACTCCACGCCGTTAAATAGATGCTAGGGTAGTAACACTGATGGACAGGCAACCGCGCGCTGTGGCTCTGATTTCTGGTGGGCTGGATTCTATGCTCGCTGCGAAAGCAGTGCTGGAACAGGGGGTGCATGTAGAAGGAATCAATTTCTTCACAGGTTTTTGTGTCGAGGGACATACTCATGCGGTTCGTAAACAGGAGCGTGATAAACCTAAGCGCAATAATTCACTGTGGGTCGCTGAGCAGCTCGGTATCAAATTGCATATTGTGGATATTGTTGAGGAATATAAAGACGTAGTACTCAATCCTAAGCATGGCTATGGTGCTAATCTCAATCCTTGTCTGGATTGCAAAATCTTCATGGTGAAAAAGGCTAAAGAATGGCTTCTTAAGCATGACTTCGATTTTATTATTACTGGTGAAGTGGTCGGCCAACGCCCCATGTCACAGCGTGCCTTTACGATGCCTATCGTCGCCGCTGAATCGGGTGCGGAAGATTTATTGTTGCGCCCCTTATCTGCCCAGAACTTGCCACCGAGTCGTGCTGAGCGCGAGGGCTGGGTGAAACGTGAGCAATTATTTAAATTCAGTGGACGCAGCCGTAAGCCACAAATTGCGCTGGCTAATCAGTGGGGCATTAATGAATTTGCTCAACCTGCGGGTGGCTGCTGTTTCCTCACGGATGCTAATTACTCAGATAAGTTGCGCGACCTTTGGGCACATCGCCCAAGCCGGAATTATGCACTAGACGATATTATGCTCTTAAAAATTGGGCGGCATCTGCGTCCACGTCCGCACTTTAAAATGATCCTGTCACGTGAAGAAGGCGAAACAAATTTTTTGGAGGGTTATAAAAACGAGTTCGTTTGGATTAAAACTGCAAGTTGCTCAGGGCCATTAACTTTATTAGATGGCGACAATCTCAGTGAGGAGGATATTCACCTAGCAGCTCAGCTAACCGCACGCTATAGCAAAGGCAAAGATGCCGCTACAGTGATCTGCAAAGTCGGGCACTCGCGTGATGAGTTCAAAGAAGTCAATGTGCAGCCTTTTAGTGAGCCTATTCCCTCGGAATGGTTGCTTTAAACTGCAAACTGCCAGCTTATGCACTGGCAGTTTTAGATTAGTTTAGGCGCTTACTTAAAAGCACAACCTGCTTGAATACCCATTTTTTTGAAGATGAGTGCTGCTGGACAAAAACCCGTAAACGCAGATTGCAGTAAATTTAAGCCCACAAAACCAGTCAGCCACAGCCAATTTATATGGTGATACACCGCTAACAACACGCTCAGCAGAATCATCACACCTGCCATTGCAAATATCATTCGATCAATAGTCATCGTTGTGCTCTCAAATATTCGATTTTCATTATATTAGAATATAATTATTAAAAGCGCTAGATTAAAGTCTAACTAACCGCTTGAACGCTAGCTGATGGCAGCCAGCTAGTGTTTCTAAAGCAGTTGATCGGTCAGGAAGGGCGGCACACGCTGAGTTTGCGAATTAGATCTTCTACTTCCTGTGGGCTGAGTTTCTGACCGGGTTTGAGGGCTGGCTCAGGTTTAATACTCTTAACACCTACGGGGGTAAGCTTCGGTTTAGTTTGAACCACCACTTGTTTAGCCTTGTCGGCTTCGGTGCTACGTGTAGTAGCGCTGATACTAACACTAGGGCTTGGCGTCACCGCTTCATTACTAGGGTTTTGCATACAGCCGCTTAATAGAGTCATACTAGTGAGCAAGCTTAGGGTCACTAAGGCATAAGATTTAGGCATTTAACGCTCCCTTGCATTAAGTGAATTGGGGTGACTGATGATACCACGGGCTGAATCTAGGATGTTGTATGCTCAGCAAGCAATAGTGAAGCTCATCCCTTTTTATTGCGCTGCAAATTGTCCTTTAGGTGCATAAAATCTACAATGAAATCGCCTGAATGATACATAATTCAAATATATAAGGGGAGGAGAGAAGCATGGACAAAATATGGCAACAGCACTATCCGGAAGGTGTTCCGTTAGAAATAGATACGCATGTTTATAATTCTTTGCAAGATGTATTTTTGCAAAGCACTAAACGTTTTGCCGATTTGCCTGCTTATGTGAATTTAGGAAAAAGTATTAGTTATGCTGAAGCAGAGCGTTTAACCGGATATTTTGCAGCTTATCTGAGACATGAAATTGGTTTAAAAAAAGGTGATCGCATCGCGATTATGATGCCGAATTTACTCCAATATCCGATTGTTCTATTTGCAGCCTTTCGTGCAGGCTTAATTGTCGTTAATACTAATCCTTTGTATACCGACCGTGAATTAAAGCATCAACTTCAAGATTCAGGGGCAACAGCCATTGTTATTTTGGAGAATTTTGCACATACCTTGCAGGATGTGTTGACCGATACGCAAGTTAAAACCATTATTACGACACGCATTGGCGATATGCTGGGCTTAAAAGGCTATTTAGTAAATTTTATAGTCAAGTATATTAAGAAAATGGTAGTACCTTTTTCTCTCCCAAATGCAGTTAGTTTCAAAGAGGCTTTGCATAAAGGTAGAAATCATCCGTTTAAAGATGAAAAAATTGAGCATGAAGATGTAGCCTTCTTGCAATATACTGGCGGTACGACCGGTGTGGCAAAGGGGGCAATGCTAACGCATCGAAATATGCTGGCTAATCTTTTGCAAGCAGAGGCTTGGACTGCACGCGATTTGAATCCGGGCGGGGAGGTGTTTATTACGGCTTTGCCGCTGTATCATGTGTTTGCGCTTACCGCGAATGCTTTATTTGCCTGTAAAATTGGTGCGAAAAATATCTTAATTACCAATCCACGTGATTTTCCTGCCTTCGTCAAAGAATTAAAAACTGAGAAATTCTCATTTATTACTGGAGTGAATACCTTATTTAATGCGCTCTTGAATACACCCGGATTTGATCAGGTGGATTTTTCTGGTTTAAAAATCACTTTGGGTGGAGGAATGGCGGTGCAAAAAGCGGTAGCAGATAGATGGCAAGCCGTCACGGGGTGTGTACTGTTAGAAGCGTATGGTTTGACCGAAACCTCTCCGGCAGCTTGTATCAACCCTGTCGATCTTAAAGCTTATAACGGCATGATCGGTTTGCCGATCTCCTCAACTGAAGTTGACATTCGTGATTTAGATGGCAAAGGCTTAGGGATTGGTGAGGTTGGTGAGTTGTGGATTCGTGGCCCGCAAGTTATGAAGGGCTATTGGAATCGCCCTGAAGATACCGCTAAAACCATTGATGCCCATGGTTGGTTGCGTACGGGTGATATGGGTTTTGTGAATGAACATGGCTATATCAAACTGGTGGATCGTCTCAAGGATATGGTCTTAGTATCAGGCTTTAATGTCTATCCGAATGAAGTGGAGGATGTATTAGTCGCAAATCCAAAAGTCTTAGAAGCAGGTGTGATCGGTGTCCCGGACGGTGCAGCGGGGGAAGCAGTCAAAGCTTTTGTGGTGAAAAAGGATGAAAGTTTAACAGAGGCAGATTTAATGAGTTGGTGTAAAGAGCAATTAACCGGTTATAAACGTCCGAAGTCGATTGTATTTGTCAAAGAATTGCCAAAAAGCAATGTGGGTAAAATCTTACGGCGGGAATTGCGCAATTTGAATGCTTAGCTTGATGTGATAGTTATTAGCTTTTTCACTAAACATCGGCAGCTCTCTAAAAAAACTATTCTTGGTTTATTTTTATTGACTGCCACCTTAGTGTTATCCACTGTATATTATTCAGTAAGTTTTTCCGCATAAAACCGTTTAGAAGAAAGCTCAAAAAACTATTTAACGCGTTTAGTCGGATCTTTAGACGCTGTGTTAGCGCGCCATAGTTATTTACCTATCTTGCTCGCTGAAGAACCCGTCATTCAAGATTACTTACAGAAAAAAACCAATACCATTAGTACGAAAGCACTTAGCGGGTATTTAGAGCGTATTAATAAAATTGCAGGAACTTTAGATATTTATTTAATGCTGGCGAATGGCGATACCGTAGCCGCTAGTAATTGGGCTAAAGAGCAGAGCTTTATTGGAAAAAACTTTGCCTTTCGCCCTTATTTTCAACAGGCGATTCAAGGTCAATTAGGCCGCTATTATGCAGTAGGGACGACATCGAATGAGCGAGGCTACTATTTTGCTTATCCTGTCAGTGATGAGACGGGGCGTGCGCTAGGCGTTGTGACTGTTAAGGTGAATGTGGCCGAGATTGAGGCTTTATGGCAATCCGCCCCGATTAAATTTTTAGTGACGGATTCAGAGGGTATTATCTTTTTAGCAAGTAATAGTGATTGGTTATTTAAAACGATCAAGCCACTCACGGAGTTGCGTCGTCAAGCGATTCGCGATGTAAAACGCTATTTGGAAAAACCGCTTGTACCTTTAGAAGAGTTTCGCTTAGTAGCGCTCAGTCCATCCTATCAACAAGCTTGGCTGGAAGACCAGCCATATCTGTTGGCAGAGCACAATATGGAGACAGCGGGTTGGCAGGTTTATGTCTTATTAGACTGGAAAGAGATTACCCGTCCAGCCGCTACTGCTGTAGCTATAACGGCGGTATTGTGCTTACTCACTAGTTTATTAGTCTTATTACTTTGGAAAAATCAATCCCAGCGCAGGCGCTATAAGCAGGCAGCAATGGAAGCGTTGGAATCGAAGGTCGAAGAACGCACGCGAGAATTACGCTTGGCTCAAGAGGGTTTGGTGCAAGCAACTAAAATGGCTGCGCTTGGACAACTATCTGCCGCGATTAATCATGAACTGAATAACCCCTTAGGAGCAATCCGCGCTTATGCGGATAATGCTAAGCAGTTTTTAGAGCGCGGCCATCCCGATCTTGCTAAGGCTAACTTGCAGGAGATTTCCGCCTTGACCGAGCGTATGGCGACGATCACCCGCCAGTTAAAGATTTTCTCCCGAAAAAGTAGCGGGAGTATTAGTGACTGCCCTTTGCAGGTGGCTTTGGATTCAGCTTTTTTAATTGTGCATCCTAAGCTGGCTCAAACTCAAGTGATCCTCCACGATCAGCGGGCAGCCGACCTTGAATGGGTGAAGGCTGATTTGGTTTGGCTGGAGCAGATTTTGGTGAATTTGCTCAGTAATGCCATTGATGCGGCCGCGTCACAGGCTGAGGGTCAAGTTTGGCTGACTACTCAGCGCGTGGCTGATAAAGTGAGGATCCAAGTACGCGATAATGGCGCAGGGATTCAAGAACAAGATAAGCCGCATTTATTTGAGCCTTTCTTTACGACGAAAGCCTTAGGCAAGGGTTTGGGCTTAGGTTTATCCATTTCCTATCGCTTAGCCAAAGATATGCAAGGCGAATTATTAGCCGAAAATGCGCCGGAAGGTGGAGCAATTTTTAGCTTGCTGCTGCCCTATGTGGAAACTTCATCGGAGATTAAACATGACTAAACTGCTGCTAGTGGATGATGAAAAAATCATTCGAGATTCAGTAGGGCAGTCATTAATGTTAGCTGGTTTTGAAGTGGAAACTTTTGCGAGTGCTGCGGAGGTTTTGCCGAAATTACAGGCCGATTTTGATGGTCTGCTGATTACCGATATTCGCATGCCACAGATGGATGGCTTGGAGTTAATGGAGCAGGTTCACCAGCGGGATGTTGATTTTCCAGTGATTCTAATTAGTGGGCATGCTGATGTGGCTTTAGCTGTGAATGCGATTCGGGATGGTGCGTATGATCTTCTCGAAAAACCGTTTGCGACTAATGCTTTAATTGAAAGTGTAAAGCGTGCCTTGGAAAAACGCCGTCTGACTTTAGAAAACCGTGCTTTAAAAGCGGAGTTAGCTCAACAACAAACCCGTTTAGGCCCACGGATTATTGGGCAAGCACCCAGCATTGTTGCTTTGCGTAAAATGATTACGCGGATTGCCAATGTCGATGCAGATGTCTTAGTCTGGGGAGAAACGGGTACAGGTAAAGAGTTAGTTGCCCGCTCGTTGCACGAACAAAGTAAGCGCCGTAATCATAATTATGTAGCGATTAATTGCGGCGCGATTCCGGCCAATTTAATCGACAGCGAATTATTTGGGCATGAAGCAGGGGCTTTCACGGGCGCGAAGGGTTTACGCATCGGCAAGTTTGAACATGCCAATGGTGGCACACTCTTTTTAGATGAAATCGAAAGTATGCCCATCACCACACAAATGCCCCTGCTGCGTGTTTTACAAGAGCGGCAGATTGAGCGTTTAGGCTCGAATCAATTATTGCCGCTGGATATTCGGGTGGTGGCAGCGACTAAAGTCGATTTAAAAGAGGCCGCTGAGCGGGCTGAATTCCGGCGTGATCTTTATTACCGCCTCAATGTTGTCACGCTGGAAGTTCCGCCTTTGCGCACACGTCGTGAAGATATTCCCATGCTATTTCAACATTTTATGCTGATTGCAGCGGCTCGTTCAGAATTAGAAGTTCCGCCGCTCGATAGCAAAGCCCTGCATGTGTTATTAGGGCATGATTGGCCGGGGAATATTCGTGAGCTGCGCAATATTGCTGAGCGCTATGTGTTGTTAGGGGACGCTTATAGTTATGATTTGGCAGCGCTGATGAATGCAGACGGTGTACCCGATGGTTTATCACTCGCTGATCAAGTGGCCTGCTATGAAAAGACGTTGATTGAGCAAGTGCTGAATCGCTACAACGGCAATATTAAACAAGCGATGGAAGCGCTGGATATTCCACGTAAAACCTTAGCGGATAAGATGAAAAAATATGGCTTGGAGCGAGGGCTGTTTTTGGAATAACAAACTGATCTCTTTATTCAACTTGAAAAAGGATTCACTAAGTTAAGCCCTAAACCTTCAAAGTCTTTAATATTACGGGTCGCAATCGTCAAGCCATGCACTAGCGCAGTTCCGGCAATCAGCGCATCGGCTAAATGGATAATCCGACCTTGTTGTTTTGCCTGCGCACGTAAGCGAGCCGCTTGGCTGGCTTCTGCTTGCTGAATGGGTAGCACGAAAGCAGTGTATTGATTTAATAATAATTGAATGGTTTCGGCTAATTGACTGCGCCGATTTCCTTCGGGCAATAAATTTAAGCCATATTCCAACTCGTGTACGGTAATAATCGACAGCCATGCTTGTGCTTGTTGAGCCACAAATTGGATCAGTTTGGGGTCGGGTTGCGGCTTGCACAGTTCTGAAAGGATATTCGTGTCCAATAAATAAGCTTGGCTCATTGAAAGGGAATCTCGCGCTCAGGTTCTTGACGTTCAGGGAGTTCCAATTCACCTACTCCAGCCATGCGTTCCACCAGCCACTGCCCTAGCGGTTGTTTAGGTTGAGACAAAGCTTGCCAAGTTTCTTGCGAGATTAAGACATAAGATTTTTTTGTGCCAATGAATTGGGGCGTATCGTTAGCGCGACGTAATAGCTCAGAAAGCCGCGCTTTAGCTTCAGCGACACTCCAGACTTGAGTTTCGGGATTAATTTTCGCGAGTTCCATAAGTCACTCCTGTTTAATAAAACTAGACTAGTTTAGTCCATTTTAACAAGAGTTCAATACCTGCGATACTAAAAAAATTTCGAGCAGGGGCTAGCCCCTGCACCCCTGCGTGAACGCCTCCAGCCTTCGCTGGCGCTACTCCGTAACGCGCCGGCCAACGCTTACTCCGCTCACGCCCTGCGGCTCCGCCGCCTTGAAGCTCAATGACCTAGAGCAAAGCGGAAACCGATGTAGTTGTACCGATAATCAGGCGCGTTGCGGTTCCGGCGGGCAGAACGCAAGTACTGGCCGCCATCGTACCATGAACCACCACGCAACACGCGGCGAGTCCCAGAAGATGACCCCTCCGGGGCACTGGCAGGGCTGATGCGGTAGTAATCTTCACCATACCCGTCTTGTACCCATTCCCACACATTTCCACTCGTATCATATAAGCCCCAAGCATTAGCGGCATACGAACCTACTGTAACGGTTTTGTCTGAATCTTTACATTCGTCTGAAAAACTACCATAACGTGCCTGAGCACAGTTAATTTTCTCACCCCAAGGATAGTCTGACTCTTCCCCCGCGCGTGCCGCATATTCCCATTCCGCTTCCGTCGGTAGCCGATAACGTTTGCCAGTTTGTTGGTTTAACCAAGGGATATATTTTTGGGTAATATCATTCCAACTGACATTAATCACTGGTCGCCGACCTCGACCCCAGCCCATATCCTCCGCATGGGGGCAAGCCTTGGCACGTTCACAGGCATCCCATTCGTCAAAAGTCACTTCATATTTGCCGAGCTGAAAAGCAGGTAGGCTAACGGTGTGGGGTGGTTTTTCATTTTCTGCACAACGACCCTGCACATCATCGCGCCCTGCCACGCAACCCATCGTGAAGCTTCCCGCTGGAATAGGCACCATTTCTGGCTCGAAGGGCAGGCGCTCTGTCTTGGTCTTAGCTTCTGACATCGCCTGAGTTTCTGCCGGTTGGCGTGATGTTGGTTCATCCTCTTGCTCTTTAGCAGCCGCTACGGTTTTAGGTGAAAAGAAAAAGAAATCACCCTCTTCACTATTAGGTAAACGGCTTAACTGCGGTGTAATAGGATGCTTCCATTCGACCTCAGTTCGCACATCATCCACCCGCTTTTTAATAAATAGCTCTAGCTCACGTGCTGAAATCACGCCATCTTTAACGCCATCAATGGCTAAGTCCGCTCGACCCCGCAAACCATCCAACACGGCATTGGTAAAAACACTGCTGCCCAGCTCAGGCAAGACGAAGGTTTCTTGATCAGCTAAGCCTGCGGTGATGATTTGCCGACTAGGGCGGGCGATTTGTTTTAAGGTGCGCGCTTGATTGTCGCTTTGTGGAATCACCGCTGCACCCCCACTAAAGCAGGCATCCAATAAATAGAGGGTTTGCTTAGCGTTTAAGCGCTTATCCCACTTAGCTAAATCTTCCATATCCAGCATTGTGGAGTATTCATCATGGCCAGAGCGTGCTGTTGGTAAATAACCGAAACTGCGCTCACCATTTTTCAAAGTCGCTCCATGCCCCGCCCAATAGAACAATAAACGATCTTGCTCACCGATTTTAGTGCGCAATTCATCCACCATAATTTGGCGTACACGCTCTGGTGTGACCTTATCTTCAGTCAGCAGGTGCACATAATCAAAACCCGCTTCATCCAGCAAATAATTTTTAATACGCTCAGGATCTTCAGGATTACTCAAAGTGCTAAAGTCGCGAAAACTACTTACACCGATCACTACCGCATAGCTTTTATTAAAATTAGGACGTTGAAACGCTGAGAATAAGCGTTCACCCCAAGTTGTTGTGGACTCAGTTTCATAAACCTGATCAATTCCTTCAGCCGCCCAGCTTGGCTGTTGCAAGCAAGCCCATAAAATTATCAAGCTTAAGCGCTTTTTCATGACGACTTCTTTTTCTCAATTACTTTTTCAATTAACCCAATAACGGCTGTAATTAAAGAGATAATAGAAGCACCTAAGGAAAGCCAAGCAATTAGCTCGTCATTACCGCTTTGTGGCTCAACGCCTGCTGGGATTTTGTAGTATTGATAAAGGTAGTAAGTGATTGTCGAAAAAATTAAAAGCGCTGCAATTACCACTGTATTCTTCAACATAAACCGATGCCCCAGCCTGAATGATGAATAAATAGAGTCATAAGCATCGCAAGCCAAGGCTCATAAGACAAGCTAAATTAGCTGCCTTATGCTCAGGTTTAACACTTAAAGAATGGCGGTCTAAAACACGGGTTAAACTGGGAATTTGCTAAACCCGTTCACCCCAAAGATCATGCTCATCCGCATGTGTAATCATCACAGTGGTGAACTCACCTACAGGCAATTCCGCCCCTTCAATAATGACTTGCCCGTCAATTTCCGGTGCATCGCGATAAGTCCGACCAATGCTGACATCATCACCGGCTTCATCAATCAGCACTTGCATTGTTTTACCAATTAAGCTGCTGAGTTTATTTGTGCTAATTTCAGCCTGTAATTCCATAAAGCGTTCTAAGCGCGCTTCTTTAACTGCTTCAGG
This sequence comes from uncultured Thiothrix sp., assembly GCF_937873765.1. Lineage (GTDB taxonomy): Bacteria > Pseudomonadota > Gammaproteobacteria > Thiotrichales > Thiotrichaceae > Thiolinea. The sequence continues at coordinate 28,556 of NZ_CALMZC010000039.1, forward strand.
TACTGGATTGGCTAAGTCATTGGCGGGTGCGCCTTCAACGGGAGAATAAGCAAATGCACCCACTCGATCTAATTGCGCTTCCTCCAAGAAATCTAGCAAGGTTTCAAAATCTTCGTCAGTTTCACCGGGGAAGCCGACAATAAAGGTACTGCGCACGGCAATATCAGGGCATTGTTCGCGCCATTTAGTAATGCGCTCTAACACTTTTTCCGCATGAGCGGGGCGACGCATATCCTTGAGAATCCGTGGGCTAGCATGTTGAAAGGGAATATCTAAATAAGGCAGGATTTTACCTTCGGCCATGAGCGGCAGTAGATTATCCACATGCGGATAAGGATACACATAATGCAAACGTGTCCACACGCCCAATTCGCCCAAGGCTTCGGCTAATTGTTGGCTATGGGTTTTAATCGGGCGACCTTTCCAAAAACCAGTACGGTATTTCGTATCAATGCCATAAGCGCTGGTATCTTGGGAAATGACTAGTAATTCTTTCACGCCCGCATTCACTAAATTTTCGGCTTCCTGCATCACATCGCCAATCGGGCGCGAGACTAAATCACCACGCAAATGCGGAATAATGCAGAACGAACAACGATGATTGCAGCCCTCTGAAATTTTCAGATAAGCATAATGGCGCGGGGTTAAGCGGATACCTTGCGGGGGAACTAAATCGGTATAGGGATCATGCAGTGGCGGCAAATGCTCGTGCACCGAGTTCATCACGGCTGCATACGCATGCGCGCCGGTCACCGCGAGCACATTCGGGTAGGCGCTTAAGACTTTCTCCGCATCCGCACCTAAACAACCCGTGACAATCACTTTGCCGTTTTCATCCAAGGCTTCGCCAATCGCATCCAACGACTCTTGAATGGCAGAGTCAATAAACCCGCAGGTGTTGATGACCACCAAATCGGCATCATTATAAGTCGGACTAATCGCATAACCTTCCGCGCGTAATTGGGTCAAAATACGCTCAGAATCGACGAGTGCTTTTGGACAACCGAGGCTAACAAAACCGACACGGGGGCTAGTGGACTGCTTCATATGAGAATTACCGCAAAACTGCTTAGCAAAAAAGGAGGCTATCATAGCTTATTCAGTTTTGGGATGCTGCTAGAATAATAAGCTCATTGGGATTGGTAATGCCCCTGCGGCGTTAGTTTTTTGCAGACTTATCAACATACATAAGTAAAATTTATTAATGACCAATTCAGGCTCCTCAAGCTTCGATAAGTTGGTTTTTTATTACTTTTCATTACTTTAGCTTAAAAATATACAAAAACTTATTTGTCTTAGCGTAGACTTATAAAAATTCATCAACTGAGTTATCCACAGTCTGCGCTGTGAATAACGGCTAAACTGTGGATAACTCAGTCTATCTCTAGACGCTTAGCTGTCCCTACCCAAAGACATATACAGCTAAGTCGAGACCATTGGCTAGAATGAGTGTTATATACTTTGATTGATTAAGGGGTGGATATGTCTAAGTTGCATCCAGTTATCGCGGTGACTGGTTCATCCGGAGCAGGGACGACCTTCGTTAAACGTACTTTTGAGGGTATTTTCCGCCGTGAAAAAATCAAAGCAGCCATCATTGAAGGTGATAGTTTTCATGGCGTGACACGTGCTGAATTTAAGCAGCGCTCTAAAGAGGAGCCGAACTTTAGCCACTTTGGTCCTGGAGCCAATGACTTTCATGCTTTAGAAGCGCTGTTCAAATCTTACAGTGAAACAGGCACTGGCAAGAAGCGTTATTATCTTCACAATGAAGATGAGGCTCGTGAGCATGTCCAGCGGTTAACAAAGAAAGGTGTGGACTGTAGGGCTGGTTCAGGGGAGTTTACGCCTTGGGAAGAGGTAGAGGCTGAGACCGATATTCTCTTTTACGAGGGTTTGCATGGCTTAGTGGTAGATGAAACCAAAGATAAGCGCTATGGCAATTATAATGTCGCGCAATACGTAGATTTAGGGATTGGGGTTGTACCTAGTGTTAATCTAGAGTGGATTCAAAAAATTCATCGCGATCATGCAGAGCGTGGTTACACTGCCGAAGCGACCGTGGATACGATTTTGCGTCGGATGCCTGATTATATTAATCATATTACCCCACAGTTTTCACGCACTGATATTAATTTCCAACGTGTTCCTACCGTGGATACTTCCAACCCATTTATTGCACGTGATATTCCATCACCGGACGAAAGCTTCGTGGTGATTCGTTTTCGTGATCCAAAAAAATTCGATACTGATTTTCCTTATTTACTAGCTATGATCCATGATTCCTTCATGTCGCGGCGTAACAGCATCGTGGTACCGGGTGGGAAAATGACTTTAGCGATGGAGTTAATTCTTAACCCCATCATTCACGATATGCTGGAAGCGCGTCCGAAATAAGCCAAGTTTAAATCTTTAAGGCTTGGCGGAGTTGCAGCAGTAAGGCCTCTGCTGCCGCTGCTGTATAAGCGTCCGGTTTAAACTTACCCCACACCGGCGCAGGCCAAGCTTCATCCGTTTTGAAACGCGCGATATGATGCAGGTGTAATTGCGGTACCATATTGCCTAAAGCAGCAATATTTAGCTTATCCGCTTTGAACAAGTGCATCAGTTGTCGGCTGACTAAATCGGATTCTTCCCAAAGCTGTGTGCGCTCTGCTGGAGACAGTTGATAAATCTCGCGGATTCCATGGCGCTGTGGGACTAAAATTAGCCAAGGATAACGGCTCTCGTTCATGAGCAGTACGCGGCACAAAGGCAAGTTACCGACTAAAAAAGTATCCGCTGCCAGGTGTGGATGTAATTCGAACGCTAATCCCCAATTTTTACTCATACTTGTTGCTCAGCCAAAGATTTTAAAGTGTCTGGGCTGTAATCGAATGAATCTGAATATAAATTTTCAGAGTGTAAGCCGCGCGCTAAAAAGGCTTCACGTCCAGTAATAATCATGGGTGGGGGGCCGCTCATATATACTTGATAGCCGGTCAAATCTGGAAAATCGTTCACCACGGCTTCATGTACCCAACCACTACGACCTTGCCAATTATCTTCGGGTTTAGGTTCAGAGAGTACAGGGATATATTTGAACTGTGGATAGCGATTCATCCAATCACGTGGCAAATAATCCATATACAGATCTTCTTTACTACGCACGCCCCAATATAAATAAACGTTTTGGTCAAAGCCCTTCAGCTTTAAATACTCCATCATGCTTTTGAGTGGGGCAAAACCGGTACCACCCCCGACTAAAATGACTGGATGGGTGAGTTCACGAATATAGAAACTACCTAAAGGGCCTTGCATACGCATCAAGGCTTTTTCTTTCATATCAGTGAATACATGCGAGGTGAAATGTCCATTCGGTACATGGCGAATATGTAGCTCAAGAAAATTCTCACCTAGCGGGGCATTCGCAATCGAAAAACTGCGGCGTTTGCCATCGCGTAATAAGAGATCAATATATTGACCGGCCATAAAGCGTAAGCGCTCAGTCGCGGGCAGCTTCAAAGTCATTTCCATCACATCGTTATTGAGCTTGCGCAGTTTTTCGACACGTACCGGTAAGGTTTTAACTTCAATATCCGCTAGCTCACCGACTTGAGGGCAATCAATTTCTAAATCAGTAAGAGCAATTGCTTGGCATAAGAGTGCTCGACCTTGCTCCATATCATAAGGGGACAGTGCAAGCGGCTCACCTTGAGGATAATCAACACTACCTTGCTTTAGAGTAACCATACAAGAACCACAAGAACCACTGCGACAGCTATAGGGAAGCGCAATACCTTGTCTTAACCCAGCATCCAGTAGATTTTCTTGTTCTTCAGCGTTAAACGTATGACCACTGGGTTGGACAATGACTTTGTACATTAAGTAGGCTTCCTCTACCAAAATTAGTAGGCCTAGTGTAGCGATTACATGGGAATTAGGGAATTTAGCGGTACTTAAAAAGGGCATCTCAAGATGGATGACAGATGCCCCGACGAGAAATTGTTTACATAACGCCTAATAACTTAGGGAACCATAAACTAATGGCTGGTACATAAGTGACCAATACTAAGAAAGCCAACATCGACAAGAGCCATGGCCACACGGCAATAGTGAGTTCAGTAATGCCCATTTTGGTAATTCCTGAAGCCACATATAGATTCAAACCTACCGGTGGGTGACACATCCCTACCTCCATATTCACTACCATGATGATGCCGAAGTGAATCGGGTCGATACCTAATTTCATGGCCATCGGGAATAGGATCGGTGCAAAGATCAACACAATGCTAGACGGCTCCATGAAGTTGCCTGCCAACAGTAATAAAATGTTTACGGCTAATAGGAAAATAATGGCATTCATCCCTTGTGCTAGCATCCAATCCGCTAAGGTCTGTGGAATTTGCTCATTGGTGAGAATGAAGGAGAACATGACGGCATTGGTGATGATATACAGCAACATCGCCGACATGCTCGCAGAGTTCAGCAAGACTTTAGGCACATCTTTCAAACCCATGTCCTTATACACAAACACAGCTACAAAAAAGGCATAAACTGCGCTCATTGCGGCGGCTTCAGTTGGGGTGAAAATACCAGTATAGATACCCCCCATGACCACAATGATCAGCATCAAGCCCCAAATCGAATCACGGAAAGCTTTCCAGCGAGTAGCCAGATCAGCTTTAGGTTGACGTGGGTAATCAAATTTGCGGGCGCGATACCAAGTGGTAAAACCTAAAAAACCCGCTAGCATTAAGCCCGGAACAACCCCCGCCATAAACAAAGCACCGACCGAGCTATTGGTGGCGACCGCATACATAACCATGACAATAGAGGGTGGGATCAAAATGCCTAAAGCACCCGAGGTGGTGATTACACCTGCGCCAAAGTTTTTAGGAAAACCTGCTTTTAACATGGCGGGTAACAGAATAGAGCCGATGGCTACTACTGTTGCTGGGCTAGAGCCAGAAACGGCTGCGAATAAAGCACAAGCCAACACACCAGCTAGGCCTAAACCACCGTACCAGTGACCCACCATCGAAGACGCGAAGTTAATCATCCGTCGAGCTACTCCACCGTGGGTCAGGAAGTTACCTGCCAAGATGAAGAAAGGAATCGCCATGATTTCAAACTTTTCAATACCAGTGAACAGCTTTAAAGCGACGGCTTCAATCGGCACTTCCGTCATAGTGAATAAGAAGGTCAGAACCGTTAAACCTAAAGCAATCGAAATCGGCATGCCCGTGAGCATGAGAATCATTAGTAAACCAAAGATAATTAAGGCGCTCACGATTTATGCCCCACGGTAACTGTTTTCAGTTCGTCTTCTAAGCCATCGACATGTCCATGATCGTGATGGGGCATTTCACCCGTGCGTAGATAGGTGACTAACACTTGAATAAAGCGGAAACACATCAACGAAGAGCCTAAAGGCACAGCCATGTAGACAATCCAAGTCGGCCATTCCAAGTCAGGGGTAGTTGGCCCTTCATAATGCTCGCCTGTTTCCATACCTAGGCTGGATAAGAGTACGTAAGCCAGACCGTTTTCCCACACCATCATCGCTCCTAACAGGGCGACAATACCGGTGAATAGGATACAAGCACAGAGAGCGAAAATAGTGATAATCCGGCGCTTTTCAGGGTTCAACCGATTGACCAATACATCTACACCTACGTGAATGCCTTGACGGACTCCATAAGCCGCACCAAATTTAGCCATCCATACAAAGAGAATGATGCACAGCTCTTGTGCCCAGCTCAGATGAATTTTGAGTAAGAAATCCTGAAAAGCACCTAAAGGCCAACCTGATGCATAACGATGCACGACCGCTACGAAAATTACCAAGGTGGCGGCTGCAATCAGAAAGGTAATAAATATTTCTTCCAGACGATCAAGCCACTTCATACACTCCTCCCGCCTATGTACTGAATTCAGCTAACCCGCAATAGCGGCTTCGTTAAAAGGGGTTAACTAGGCCGCAACTCATGACGAGGATTTATTTGGCTGGATCGAAACCCGTTGCGGTATAGATGGAAGTAATCAAGTCTTTGCCGATACGGTCTGCCATTTCAGCATGCACAGGCGCTAAGGCTTTTTGCATAGCTTTCAATTCATCTTCAGTCGGCTGATAAACTTCAGTTTTGCCACTTGCTTTGACGGCTTCTAAGGCTTTGTCGTTTTCTTCCTTAGCGATTTGGTTCGCAAAATCAGTCGATTCTTTTAAAGCTTCATCTAAGGATTTACGCACATCCTCAGGCAATTTATCCCAGAATGCTTTATTGGCAATAACCGCATAACCTAAATAGCCGTGATTGGTTAAAGAGGCATTCTTTTGTACTTCATGCATTTTTTGAGTGTAGAGGTTAGAAGGTGGGTTTTCAGTCCCATCCACGACACCGGTTTGCAGGGCTTGGTAGGTCTCAGAGAAAGGCAAAACTTGTGGGTTAGCTCCAAGAGCGCGCATTTCCGCTTCTAAGACTTTAGAAGATTGAATACGCATTTTTAAGCCTTTGAAATCATCTGGCGCTTTCAGTGGCTTATTCGCGCTCATGATTTTAAAGCCATTGTCCCAGTAAGCTAAGCCTTTGACACCTTTAGCTTCTAATTTAGCTAAGAGGCTGGCACCAACTTCACCTTGAGTGACTTTATGCAGATCTTCATAGTTACGGAAAATATAAGGCAGGTCGAAAGCTTCAAATTCTTTCACGCCCAAAGGACCAAATTTGGCTAAAGAAGGTGCTAACATTTGCACTGCACCCATTTGCAGGGCTTCCATTTCTTCTTTGTCTTTGTAGAGCGTGCTATTTGGGAACACTTCTACTTTAACCGTACCTTTGGTTTTTTCTTCAGCTAATTGCTTGAATTTCTCAGCCGCTTTGCCTTTAGGCGTATCGGGGGCAACCACGTGACTGAATTTGATAACAATCGGATCAGCGGCATAGGCATATAAACTAGATAAACCCAATACAACCGCTGTTGCTAAGGTAAACAGTGTCTTTTTCATCTCTCACTCCAAGTAGAAAACATACAAAACGACACTTGTAATGGAAGATTCGTGCCAATCTAGGCAAGATTTTTAGTTTAAATAAAATTCATTTAAAACAATTATTTATATTATTTAGGGTTGAGGATTTATGCAGGCTAAGGCGGTTTTCCACCAGTTTGCTTATTGAGATGTGGCGAAAATCCGCCAAAAAAATACAGCCCCAAGGCTGTGGGGCTGGGAGAAGAGAAATATACATAGGGACAAGCTAGTTATTATAGTTTTAAGCTTAGTACAGCTTAGCGAAGCTAACTCGATCTTTAGGCAAACGGCGAGATTTTAGGGTTAACTGGCTTACTTAAGCTCATAGTCGCTAGTCCACTTTTTATGAAGGTCTAAACAAAAGCTAAGTTACCCGTTTGTAGCTCGCCTAAATTCCACCAATTATTGCGAATTATAGAGTAAACATCTCGAAAATCAGTGGTATAGATTAAGTCCCCACGCTCATCTAAATCAAGCAAAGAGGGGTACTGACCATAAAAGCCACCTTTGACTTTTCCTCCTGTTACTAACTGAACTGAGGCGGAGCCATGATCCGTACCCTTACTAGCATTCTCTTTTAGACGGCGTCCAAACTCCGAATACGTCATGATCACAACTTCGTTCCACATACCGATATGCTTTAAGTTAGTCCGCATACTGGTGATACCCTGAGCTAACGTTGCAAGTAAGGGTTGCTGGCGTAGGTTATGATTAGTATGCGTGTCAAAATTCTCTAAGGATATTTTATAAGCAGGTACATTTAAACCTGAGGCAATCAACATATAAACTGAGTTAAGGCTTTGCCCAAAACTTCCGGTGGGAAATACCTCTTTAGCAGCAGGTATATCTTTTAAGTATTCTGCTAAGGTACTCGATAGCATATTAATTTGGGATTGGATATTAAGAATATGCTGTAAGGATTTATTGGTAGAGCTTGCTGATTTAAAACTGGCAATTTTTGAACCACTTTGTGCAAAATTTTGTGGATTAGCGATGGTGAGTGCTGAAACATTATTGCCATACAAAGGACCTAGGTTAGAGTCAATAGCAATACCTGCCAAAGTATGTTTTTTAAAGGCTTGAGCAATCCACCCATCATTAATGCCTTGTATATCGGTTCTAGCAGTATCCCAAACTTCAATGGCCTCAAAATGTGAGCGATTTTCAGTTTCACAACCAACCCCTTGTACCCAAGCTAATTGACCCTCATTCCAAGCTGGCATTAAGGTTTGTAAAACAGGATTTAAACCCAATTGCGCAGACAGGGTCAAAATTTTTGAGCGACTAATGGCAATGTTGGGACGTGCATTATAATAAGCTGAACTCGTATAAGGGATAAGGGTATTTAACCCATCATTCCCTCCTTTTAATTCAATTAAGATTAAAATACGGCGATTACCCGCGACAGTAGTTAATGTATTAGCCCATAAACTGGGTGCAGTTAATAGGCTTAGTGTGCTAAGACCCAAGCCTTTCAAAAACTCACGACGATTGATCATTTTTATTCTTAACGTAGTTGATAGGTTGGGTCTTTCAAGACAGTGCTTAAAATATTTTCTAAGGTTTGATTGCAGTTAGGCGCAGCCACTGGGCTAATAGGCAGAAGCCAACTGAGTAAGGCACTGGAATCTGTTGAGCAACTTGCAGGTGGAAAAAAGTTCCTAATTAATTTCGTTAATTTGACAGAGTTAATGCTAGTTGACGGCGAAGTCTTAATGACTAGTTGGCTGACCAGACTTTGTAGTTCTTTACCATGCTCTGCTAAAAACTTAGGTATCAAGTCATAACGCCGGATCAAGCGAGTATTCGTTATCCAGTCTTGGCCACCCCGCCAGCCTTTAACATCAGGTGGATTGAACAACTCTTGTCCAAGTTGCTGATTAGCTATTCTCAGCGCTGTATACTCATTAAAAGGAATCTGTAATTCACGCAACAAGCCAATTGTAAATTCAACAGGGGATTTAATCAGCACACCACGTTGAGCCTTATCCCAGAATACCTCGCTGTTGAAAATCTTTAGAAGTAGTGCCTTGATTTCATAACCACTACTGCGAAAAGCAATAGCCCAGTCCTTAATAATAGTGGGATTGGGTTGGTCGTAATTAATAAATTCTTTCCAGAATTTTTCAGCGATGTATTCGGCAGTTCGCTCTTGCTCAAGAATAATCTTGATAATATCTGTGCCATCGAAGTTGCCAGTCTTACCTAGGAATTGCTTTTGATTACTATCATGTTCATGTGCTCTAAATAGGAATTCTGCTTTAGTAGGATTTAAATTCCAACCAGAAAAAGCCCGCGCTACATTCACTATATCCTGTTCATTATAATGTCCCACACCTAAGGTAAATAACTCTAAAAGTTCACGTGCAAAGTTCTCATTAGGACTGCTGGCAATGTTTTTTGAGCCATCTAAGTAACTGAGCATGGCTGGATCTTTAGCGATAGCATGGAGTAATTCAGCAAAATTACCTAAGGCATGTTTACGGATCAACTGATGTTGCTTAAACATCCATTGAGGCCAAATGACTTTTTTTAAGCTAGAGGTAAAGTGATTATGCCAAAATAGAATCATGCGTTCCCATAAAGGATAAGAGGTTTTATGCAGTTGCTCTAACCACCAGCTCGTTAACACGGTTCCTTCTTGCCGAGCTAGTTTATCAAGAGCTTGATTTTGTTCAGATGGCTTTTGGTAGTAAACACTCATATCCTCCCAATCAGCAATTGAGGGCATACTAGTTAGGCTATAGTCATTAGGTGGGCATAAATCTTGGAAGACTTGCTCTATACTTTGCCCAATTCGTTGTTTACAAGCTTCGTGATTGACGCCCAGTTCGAGACGCGCTGCAAGGTGGCGCGCAGCCGCATAGTCATGAATAAGCATGGGTTTAGCTGCTCTTTTATTTGTTATGATTTTGCCTAAACCTTAAGGTTTTAATGACTAGCAGTCTACTCTTGCAGATAAATGGTCGGAGTCGAGTTTTTAGCTGGAAGTTTATGCTAAAGTGCGGACTTGCCCTTCTCTCCCTTAATTTTAATGAGTTGAGTATGGATTTAGAAGAACTCACCTTAGTGGTCGTAGATATTGCTCAAGCTGCTGGTCAAGCCATTCTGCAAGTCTACGAATCTGCTGATTTTAACATTGAACAAAAAGAGGATCATTCTCCACTGACTGCTGCTGATTTAGCTTCGCACCATACCATCTTAGAAGCTTTACAAGTCTTAACACCGCAGTATCCCGTTCTTTCGGAGGAGTCAGCGACGCTGCCTTTTACCACCCGCAGTCAATGGCAAACTTATTGGTTAGTTGATCCTTTGGATGGTACACGCGAGTTTATTAAGCGTAATGGTGAATTTAGCGTGTTGATTGCGTTAATTCACAAACATGAGCCTGTATTGGGGGTAGTCCATGCGCCCGTTCTGCACAAGACTTGGTATGCAAGTTTAGGGAATGGTGCTTATTTGCAATCGGCACAAAACGAGCCTGAGGGCTTACAGGTGCGTGAGCCTAGTGAGATCATAACAGTAGTAGGCAGTCGTTCGCATGCAGGCGATTCACTGACAGACTTCCTTAAGCAGTTTGAGCATTATGAGTTGCTTTCCATGGGCAGTATCTTAAAGGCTTGTTTAGTAGCCGAAGGGAAGGCCGATATTTATCCACGTTTAGGTAACACTTCGGAATGGGATACCGCTGCCGCACAGATTATTGTGGAAGAGGCGGGTGGGTCGCTGCTAGATCTGTATGGACAAGCTTTGCGCTATAACACCAAAGAATCTTTACTTAATCCACATTTTATTGTGCGTGGTAATAATTGTTTTGGACAAAGCGATTCGCCAAATCATTGAGCTTCGCACGGCTAAATTCAGAGTGACCCTGACAGTGTTTAGCCGTTGTGTTCTAATACGTCTCTTTTCGACTTAAGCTTAAGTGAAATGAATACTCTTCATCCGCTGCGCCAAATTAAAAGTTTTGTCTTAAGACAAGGCCGTTTGACTAAAGGGCAGGAACAAGCCTTGCAAACAGGCTGGCCTTGTTTTGGCATAGATGAGACTAGTGAGTTGTTAGACTTTTCAGCTTTGTTTGGTAACAAAGCTCCTGTTACCTTGGAAATTGGTTTTGGGAATGGCGAGAGTCTAGCGCAAATGGCGTTAGCAGCACCAACGCGTAATTTTCTGGGGATTGAAGTACATACACCGGGAGTTGGGCATTTATTGCATTTAGTACAAAAGCATCAACTCACCAATGTACGGGTGATGAATACTGATGCAGTTGAGATTATTCAGCAACGTATTCCAGAAAGCTCCTTGGATCGTGTACAAATCTATTTTCCTGATCCTTGGCACAAGAAGCGTCATAATAAACGCCGGATTATTCAAGCTGAGTTTGTGAACTTACTGGCGACTCGTTTGCAAACAAGAGGCCTCTTACATTTAGCCACGGATTGGGAGGGTTACGCAACAGCGATGGCTGAAGTGATGCAAGCTAGCCCTGATTTTCAAACGGCCAATCCAACGGGTGAAGCTTTTTCCCCCCGCCCTGAATTTCGGCCTTTGACAAAGTTTGAGCAACGTGGCTTAAAGCTGGGGCATGGAGTTTGGGATTTGCTTTATCTTAAAAACTAGCTGCTGTACTTGGCTATGACCGATACTCCGCTAAATATAACAGCTTAATCTTACAGGCTTACTCAGAAAAATAATTGTTTGCTATTGGTTCTAGTCACACATGACTTTAGTGACTGGGACGGATAGATGTTCAGTAAGCTTAAATTTTTAATCGTTTTCCTTCTATTTGTCCCCGTTTGGACGGCTGCGCTAGCACCACCTTTTAAGGTTACTGTTGATCCAGCTTGGAAAGCCGCTGATCCTAAAGACGTCCAAGCTGTCTTGGACTCTACAATTCTTGCCATCGCGCCCTATATTGGTAATCGGCATTTGGATCCAATTAGGGTCAAAAATGAGGAAAAGGGGCCTATTTCTTTATATGAGCGAGATTCCAAGGGTGACTACATAGTGCTCTTGGATGTGCATGGACGCTATTGGTCACAATTGGCCTATCAGTTCTCCCACGAAACGTGTCATTTATTGAGTAATTACGATCTAGCACCCAATAATGTCTCCAAGCAGCAATGGTTTGAAGAGTCGTTGTGTGAGGCTTTTAGCTTATTCAGTTTGGGCAAGTTAGCGGATCAGTGGGAGATTAATCCACCCTATCCAAACTGGAAAGAGTATGCGCCAGAGTTGCGCAAATACTTGGCAGATATGATGAAACAAGATCACCGCAGTTTTGCACCTAAGCTTTCTAATTGGTACAAACAAAATAAGTCCTTATTTGAAGCTGATCCTTATGCACAAGACCGCAGTTTAAATGAGAAAATGGCTTCACACTTGTTCAAGGTCTTTGCCAAACAACCGGAAACTTGGGCAGCAATTAATTACATAAACCTAGGGGATGACAGTCAAGACAAGTCTTTAGCGAAGTATTTGAAAGATTGGCATGATAATACTCCAGTCAATTTGCGTGCTCCGATCAAAGAAATTCAGCAGCAGCTAGGTATCAAAGAATAAACGAGTGACTTATTAACGAACTAGGTGCAAATCGTCGGTAGAAGTTTATTTCCTAGCGTTTTTGTGTGAAATTAAGAAAAAAATAGCTGAACTTTTCAACGAAACACACATCTGTAATGGGTATGGAGGTTGCCTTACATACGCGATAAAACGAGAGGGCTGAGCGATGCAAAAACCATTATTATTCTTAGGCGCACTCACCATCTTTATGATGGGTTATTGGATCCCCGAAGATCGCCATGTGCCAGTGGAAGGTGCTAAACCTTATGATTGGAACCCTGCTGCTTATTGGTATATAGGCGGCCAAAATGCACAAAAAGGTATTAATATTTTCGCGCGTGAAGGCACGCCGGTGGTCGCAAGCACCAGCGGCTGGGTGGTTTATAGTGAAAATAATCCTGAAGGCAACAACACCGTCTTAGTACTAGGTTCTAAGTGGCGCTTACACAATTATGCGAACTTAGAAAAAGTTGATGTTAAGCCGGGAAGTTGGGTAAAAACGGGTGAGCAAATTGGCGCGGTAGGTTTGCCTAACAAAGATGCAAAGCGTCCTGCTAATTTGTACTATTCAATTCGCAGCTTGTCACCACAAGTGTCTGAGTTAAAACCAGAAAAGCCATTTTGGCTGGATCAAGTATTCTATGTAAATCCACATAAATTCTTGACTGAATATCAATCTAGTGATGCTGAAGCAGCTCATGCTGAGCCAGCACACTAACTACTGATTAGATTTGAATTTTTGCTAAAATATAGAGTGAAAACTCAAAGTCTATAATCGGCGCATAAATTAATTGGTAGGCTTCTACCTTTTTCATTATCCTTGCGCCATGAAAACTGAAACGACTGAACATTTACACGGCTTTATCCTGCCAGTCCGAGTTTATTATGAAGATACGGATGCGGGCAGAGTGGTCTATCACAGTAATTATATTAACTTTATGGAGCGTGCTCGTACTGAGTGGTTACGCTCCTTAGGTTATGAGCAAGACACTCTCATCCATGAGCAAGGCATTGTGTTTGTGGTGCGCAGCTTACAAGTGGATTATCTCAAGCCTGCTTTATTCAATGATCTCTTACAAGTCGAAGCTGCTATCCATGAGCTAGGGCGAACTAGTGTCCACTTTCGGCAAAATATCTGGCGCATGAACAAACATGAAAATGCACGTGAACATTTAATCGCAGGCATAGTCAGAGTGGTTTGTGTAGATGCCGAGAGTTTCCGGCCAAAACCAATTCCAGCAGAAATTCGAGGTAAGTTCAGCGGTGAGCACTGATTTATCGATTTTGCATTTAATTTTTAATGCAAGTTTAGTCGTCAAAATTGTCATGGGGTTACTGGTGGTGGCTTCTTTGCTTTCATGGACGTTGATTATCGTGAAGTCCAGCAAGCTCAAACAAGCACGTCGCCAAGCAGAGCAGTTTGAAGAACGTTTTTGGAGTGGTATTTCTTTACCTGCACTCTATGATGAACTCGCTAAAGCTCCACAACGTACAGGTTTAGCGCGTATTTTTTACGATGGTTTTCATGAATATCGCAGGCTGAGCCAATTAGATAATGCGAATAGCCTCCCCATCACTGAAGCTGTTCAACGCTCAATGCGTGTCGCTGCATCTAAGGAAATTGATGGTTTAGAGCAAAACTTAGCTTTTCTAGCCACGGTTGGTTCAACGAGTCCGTATGTAGGCTTGTTTGGCACTGTATGGGGTATCATGAACTCCTTTTTATCCTTAGGGAAAATGCAACAAGCCACTCTAGCTGTCGTTGCTCCCGGTATTGCGGAAGCCCTGATTGCGACGGCCATTGGCTTATTTGCTGCGATTCCTGCGGTGATTGCTTACAACCGCTTTGTTGAGCATGTGGATCGTTTGGTGGTCAACTACGATAATTTCCGCGAGGAATTTACCGCCTTGTTGGAACGTCATGCTGCGACTCAACAGGTGCGGCGATGAAACGCACCCGTAAGTCGATGGCGCAAATGAATGTGGTGCCGTATATCGACGTAATGTTGGTTTTATTGGTGATTTTTATGGTTACTGCACCAATGTTGCAATCAGGCGTGGCCATTGATGCACCGGATGCGGATGCTGCTGTACTACAATCGGATAATCAGCAGGAACCTTTAATAATTTTAGTTGATCAAAGAGGGCAATACCTGTTGCAAGATGGTGACAGATTGAGTTCTAAACAACTGGATAATTATGTAGCGCAACAATTAGTAGGCAAACGTAATAAGGCGGTGAATATTCGTGCTGATGCCGGTGTTGAGTACCAATATGTGATGACGGCGATGGTTGCAGCTCAAAAAGCGGGGGCTACAGCTATCAATTTGTTGGCTGATCCTGTTAAACCTAAGTGAACAGCCTGCTAAACAATAAGGTTTTAAATGTGCAGGAACGGTAGAAATCAATAAGCCATGTTCAAAGAACTGCTGAAAAATCCGGTTGCTCTGTTTTGGGCAATTGTCATTCATATTATTGTGTTGATTCTGCTGATTATAGGCTTTCAAATGAATAAGCAGCCTAAGCCACCAGCAGAATCAGTGGCTGTGCAAGTGAAGGGTTTGCAGCCTTTAGCAGAAGCTCAAACTGCCAGTACTGAGGCTCCCTATACGTTGGAGGAGCCTAAAATTCAGCCTGAGCTTAGCGAGCCAAGTGCTAACCAAAAACAGCAAGAGCAAAATCAAAAACTGCGCGAGCAAGCGCGGCGTGAAGCTATTGCTGAGGCGGAAGCACTGGCTAAAGCTGAAAAAGAAGCTGAACGTAGGCGGCTTGCTGAGGAAAAAAAGCAAGCCCAACTTGAGCAAGCTGCTTTAGAGCAAGCACGCAAAGAAGCAGAGACCGAGCGTAAACGACAAGAAGCTGAAGAGCGTCAAGCCGAGCGTGAACGTCAGCAAGCTTTAGAGGAAGAGCGCCAAGCCGAGCGTGAGCGTAAAGAGCAAGCTAAAAAGGAGCTGGAGGAAGAGCGTCGCCAAGCGGATGAAGCCGAACAAGCTTTGGCTGAAAAAAAGCGCGAACAAGAAAAAGTTGAAGCACAAGAGCGCAAAGAAGCGGTGGAGCGTGAATTGGCTCGTGAAAAACGTAAAGCGGAAGAAGCGGAAAAACAATTAGCACAAGAGCGGGAAGAGCGCCAAAAAGCTGAGCAAGAATGGGAAGAAAAACAAAAGCAATTACAAGCTGAGCGTGATGCCGAACAACAAGCTTTAATTAAAAAAGTGGAAGAGGAAGCCCGCAAGAAAAAAGAAGAAGACGAAAAACGCGAAGCGGCTGAAATTGAGCAAAAAATCAAAGAAGCGACTGAGAAACGCTTAGCCGATGAGAAAAAGCGCCAAGAAGAAAAAGAATTAGCTGAAAAGCGCGCTGCCTACCAAGAAAAATGGAAAGCTGAACAGGAAAAGCTCAAGCAAGAAGCTGAAGATAAGGCGAAAGCAGAAGCAGCGGCTAAACGTAAATCTGAAGAGGAGCGTAAGCTAGCGGAATCAAAAACCCGCGAAGAACAAGAGCGTCGCTTACGTGAAAGTAGCGAGCGTGCGCGTGAGCAGAGTGAGCGCGAAAAAGCGCAAGCAGAGGCTAAAGCGAAAGCCGAAGCTGAAGAAAAGGCTCAGCAAGCGGCGGCTGAAAAAGCGCGAAAAGAAGCTGAAGCTAAGCAAAATACAGGCCCTAGCTCACAAGCTATCGAGAATGCCGCTCTTGCTTGGGGGGCGCAAATTAAACGCCGCGTGAGTTCGCGTTGGAATCAACCTGCGGATACTTTTGGCATGCGTGCTACGGTTTCTCTGTCGATCAAGCCACCGGGTAATATTCGTGAATTGCGAGTCACGGATTGCAATGGTAGCCCACAATTTTGTGATTCTTTGATGGCTGCTTTGTATAAGTCTGAGCCTTTTCCTGAGCCAGATCTACCAGAACTTTATAATCAAAATTTAAGATTAATTTTTGAGCCATAACTATGAAACGCCAATTGATTGTATTGTTAGTATTAGTCAGCGGCTTATTTGCCTCATTGACAAGTCGTGCTGAATTGGTGATCCGTATTACCGATGGTACCAATGACGGGATTCCTGTGATGATCGTACCGTTTCAAGGCGGTGATCTAGCGGGAGTGATTGAAGCAGATTTACAGCGGACGGGTTTATTTACCTTAATTGATCCGGCTAAGGCTGGTCAAGCCTTAGCGATGGGACAGCCTTTCCAAACCGAACCTTTGCGCGCGAGCGGTGCCGAATATGTCATTGTCGGTAAGCAGGCTGGCTCCTTGGAGTTTGAAATCTTGAATGCCGCAACCGGTAAACGCACGGCGGGTTATCGAATTGCGCAGATTGCGAGTACCCGTCGGATGGGGCATAAAGCTGCTGATTTAATTTTCGAGCGTTTGACTGGCAAGCGTGGTGCCTTTGATACTCAAGTCGCTTATGTATCTGCTAGTGGCCCCGCCAAAGCGCAAACTTATCAACTAATTGTGGCTGATGCGGATGGTTTTAATCCACGTACTATTCTGCGCTCTAATAAGCCTGTAATGTCACCCAGTTGGTCGCCTGATGGCAATCGTTTGGCGTATGTTTCGTTTGAAAGTAATCGTTCGGTGATTTATACGCAGGATTTAGTTTCTGGTGAGAAACGCACCATTGCAGATCATCCGGGGATGAATGCAGCGCCTGCATGGTCACCCGATGGGCGTTTAATTGCCATGAGCTTATCCCAAGAAGGTAATCCTGATATTTATTTGATGGATGCTCATGGCGGTGGTTTGCGCCAGATCACCACCTCTAAAGCGATTGAGACTGAGCCGGCTTGGGCAAATAACAATACTTTAATTTATACCTCAGACCAAAGTGGTAGCCCACAGTTGTATCGGACGACAGTCGCTGGCGGTGAGGGTTCACGTTTAACTTTCACAGGTGAATATAATGCTGCACCTAGTGTAGTAGGCAATATAGTGGCAATGGTGCGGGATATTGGTAGTACTAATCGGATTGCTTTAATGAATGCCTCATCCAGTGATTCTAAGCTGGTATCAGAAGGGACTTATGATGAGTCTCCTTCGTTAGCACCGAATGGTGAAATGGTGGTTTATGCCACCGAAGCGGGTGGGCGCGGTGTCTTAGCAGTGGCTAGCGCTAATGGCAAGGCGCGTCAGGTGTTGGCTACTCAAGTCGATGATGTGCGTGATCCCGCATGGTCTCCTTATTTAGATTAATGCTATGAACGAGGGAGTAATAGCAATGCATCGTAAACTTCTTTTAAGTTGTATGTTAGCGGTTGGAGTTTTAAGTGGCTGTCAAACAGCCCCACGGCCACTAGAGCCTATTCCTGATATTAATGCTTTCGGTGGTGCAGGTGGCGTTGGCCAAGGTGGTACGGGGCAAGTAGGTACTGGTCAAGGCCAAGGTGGTATGGGTGGAAATGGTCAGTATAGCCACGGTGCTGGCGGACGAAATCCACAGGGCGGTCAAGGTGGTGCTGGTCAGTACGGTGGTAATGGTCAAGGTCAAGGCGGCTATGGGCAGGGGGGATACGGTGGTGCTGGGATGGCAGGGCAAGGTAATAGCCCTTATACCCCTGCGGACTTAAATAACCCTAGCAGTATTCTTGCACAGCGCGTTATTTACTTCGATTATGACCAAGCGCGTATCCGTGCTGAGTATTTGCCAGTACTAGAAGCACATGCTTCGTTATTAAGCGCTTATCCTAATTTAAGGGTTAGACTTGAAGGACATGCAGACGAACGTGGTTCACGTGAGTACAATGTAGCTTTGTCAGAACGTCGGGGTTATTCGGTACGTGACTACATGGCGGCGCGAGGGCTGAAAAATCAGCAAGCTGAAATAGTGGGTTATGGGGAAGAAGTACCCGCTTCACTGGGGCATGGTGAGAAATCATGGAGTGAAAACCGCCGAGTTGAAATTATTTATGTAGGAGAATGAAGGGTATGTGTTACAAGCTTGACCGGAGCCTATTAGGTGTTCTGGTAGCTGTTATGCTGATGGCTCCACCTGTGCAGGCACTCAATGATGACGTGGCTGTGCAGTTGCTGGAGCGACTTAATGATTTAGAAGGGGAAGTAACCGCTTTACGCACTGAGAACGAAAACTTAAAAGATAAGCTCGACGGTGCACCCACACGTGCAGAAGATGAAGAGCAAATTAAGGCGGAGGCTGCGCAAGCAGGCGCTGAAGATGGGGTTCAGTTAGATGAGCAAGCACCAGCAGCAGAGGCAGAAACAACAACCGAGCCACTGATTCCCGGCGTAAATATTATTGTTGAACAAGCTACTTCGACTGTAGATGCAACTGATATTCCATCCTTGGAACAAGAACCTTCCATGCCCGAAGCGGCTGAGTCCGTTATTGGCAGTGAAACTAAAACAGAAGATCCTGGTACAGCAGATGTACCTGCACAAACCGACTTTTTAACCACTGGTCCAACTGATGCAGCGCCTGCCTTACTTAATGCTGGAGCGGCAACGGTCACTCCTGAAGCTGCCGATCTAGCACCTACAGAAGGTAAACCCGCCGAACTAACTATCAGTACTGCAGTCACCACGCCACCCGTAGAGGCAACACTTGCACCTACTGCAGCAACTACAGAGCCACCAGCCGTACCAGTAGTTGATCCAAAAAGTAAGGATAGTTATTACTACTATGGTACCTCCGAAGCTGAGAAAACCACTGAGTTAAAGCCAGTCGCTGCAGCCGTGCCAGCAGCGCCTGCTACTTCGACTCCAGTAGCAGTGACTACAGAGGATGGGCGTAAAGCGAAAGCGGATTACAATCAAGCCTATCAGCTTTTGGTGAGCAAGCCTGTAGAAGCAGCCCCTTTATTCCGCATTTTCTTAGAAAACTATCCGCAGCATGAATTAGCAGCGAATGCTCAGTATTGGTTAGCTGAAGCGCTGTATGCTCAAAAGAATTTTGAGGGTGCTTCTAAAGAGTTCATGAAAGTATTAAAGCAATATAAAAATAGCCCTAAATCTTCGGGTGCTGCTTTGAAGCTTGGCTACTCCTTTTATGAGCTTCAACAATGGGAGTATGCACGTCGTACTTTAGAAGACACAGTGCGTTTCTTCCCCGATAGCAGTGCAGCCAAATTAGCAGAGACGCGCTTGCAAAAGATGAAAGACGAAGGCCATTAAACGCTCTTCCGCCTAGGCTCGAGTTTAATAAACCGGCTTCTAGCCGGTTTTTCTTTTATAAGAAAATTTTATTTATATAGATAAAAATTATTGTTGCTAGATTAAGTAATATAGCTGAATATGCATAGTTAAGTATATTACTGTATTACTATATTCAGAGGTACAGATGAGCGCATTGCCAGAATTTGAAAAGCGCGGGCAGCAAGAAGTAAAAGCCACCACTTGCTATATGTGTGCTTGCCGTTGCGGTATTCATGTCACAGTCGAGAATAATAAGGTCCGCTACATTCAAGGCAATCGGGATCATCCGATCAATAAAGGCGTGCTCTGTGCCAAAGGCAATGCAGGGATTATGAAACAAAATTCGCCTGCCAAGCTCAATTCACCGTTATTGCGTAAAAAGGATACAGAGCGTGGAGAAGGTGAGTTTGAAGCCATTACGATGGCTGAGGCACTAGACATTCTCGAAGCACGCTTACGCAAAATTCGTGAAACTGATCCGCTGAAATTGGCTTATTTCACGGGGCGTGACCAGATGCAGGCACTTACCGGCTTTTGGGCTTCGCAATTTGGTACGCTCAATTGGGCAGCACATGGTGGCTTTTGCTCAGTGAACATGGCGGCGGGCGGCCTTTATACAATGGGTCATGCGTTTTGGGAGTTTGGCGATCCGGACTGGGAGCGCACTAAGTATTTTATGCTCTGGGGGGTTGCGGATGATCATGCCTCTAACCCGATCAAAATTGGCCTCGAAAAGCTCAAGCGCAATGGTGGCAAGTTTATTGGCATCAATCCTGCGCGTACTGGCTATCAAGCTATCGCGGATGAGTGGGTGGCGATTAAGCCGGGTACGGATGCGATGCTGGCTCTCTCTATGCTGCATGTTTTGCTAAAAAATGATCAGTTCGATTGGGAGTTTCTGATTCGCTACACCAATGCAGCTCAATTGGTGATACATACCCCTAATCAAGTAGGGCACGGTTTACTGCTACGTGACGCAGAGGGCAAAACGCTAGTTTGGGATATGCAGCTAGCAGCACCTATCGATGGTTCACGCCCGAGTATTACCCCCGCGCTGTTCTTCGAGGGTGAAGTCAATGGTAAGTCGGTTAAATCGGTGATGACATTGATTGCCGAAGAATATCTGGATGATCAATATGCACCCGAAAATGCCGCAAAAATCTGTGGAGTTCCGTCTGAGCAAATTGAGCGTTTAGCGCTGGAAATGGCGCATGTCGCTTTCAAGGAAAGTATTGAAGTTGATGTGCCGGAAGGTTGGACGGATTGGGCAGGACGTAAGCATTACAAGTTTGTGGGTCGTCCGGTTTCAATGCACGCCATGCGCGGGATTTCAGCGCACTCCAATGGCTTCCAAACCTGCCGTGCAATTCATTTCTTGCAAATCATGTTGGGTACGATTGATGTTCCGGGCGGACATTTAGCCAAGCCGCCTTATCCCAAACATATTCCACCTGCGATTAAACCGGCGAAAGATTGTGCACCGAACACACCCTTAAAAGGCCCACCACTCGGTTTTCCCACTGGTCCTGAAGATTTAGTGATGGATGCGAATGGCAAGGCTAAGCGCATCGACAAAGCTTATTCTTGGGATGCGCCGATGTCGAATCATGGCCTGATGCACATGGTGATTACTAATGCAGTGAAGGGTGATCCTTATAAAATCGACACGCTGATGATGTTCATGGCGAATATGGCGTGGAATTCAACCATGAACACCGGCCAAATTCAGGACATGCTGCGTGAGAAAGAGGTGGACGGTGAATATAAGATTCCGTTTATCGTTGTCTCCGATGCCTTCCATTCGGAGATGGTCAATTTTGCTGATTTGATTATTCCAGATACGACGTATTTGGAGCGTTGGGACACGATTTCCATGCTGGATCGACCGATTTCTGAGCCACATGCAGCTTGCGATTCGATTCGCCAGCAGGTGATTGAGCCAGAGCGTGATGTGCTGTCGTGGCAGGAGGTTCAAATTGAACTGGCTGGGCGTTTGGGTTTTCCGGCCTTCACTAATCCCGATGGTTCGCGCAAATATCAAGGCTATAAAGACTTCATTATTAATTGGCAACGTGAGCCGGGCATTGGCTTTCTGGCAGGTTGGCGTTTGGATGAAAACGGCAATGAAGTGCATCTACGTGGCAAGCCCAATCCCAAACAATGGGAGCGTTATGTAGAGCATGGTGCTTTCTTTGAAATGCATTTGCCGGAGCATATTCGTTACTATCGTCATGCCAACAAGGATTATCTAGAATTTGCAAAAAATGCTGCTTGGGTGGGTTCGACTAACCAAATTGTCATTGAGCTGTATTCCGAGGCTCAGCAGCGTTTTAAATTGGCAGGGCAGGGCTTATATGAAGGGCCAATGCCAACAGAGGCGCATCACAAAGAACGCCTAAGTACCTACTTCAATCCATTACCGTTTTACTACAAGCCTCTTGAACAATGCCGGATTGCTGAGGACGAATATCCCTTCTATGCGGTGAATCAGCGCCCGATGTTTATGTATCATTCGTGGGATTCACAAAATGCGTGGTTGCGGCAGATTTGTGCGCAGAATTTCCTGTACATGAATCGTCAACGCGGCACGGAAATGGGTATTAAAGACGAAGCTTGGTGCTGGGTCGAATCGCATCACGGCAAAATTCGTGTGCAGGTGAAGCTCGTGGAGGCTTGTCAGTACGATACCGTCTGGACATGGAACGCAATTGGTAAGCAAAAAGGTGCGTGGGGCTTGGATGAGCAAGCCAATGAGTCGAATGATGGCTTCTTAATGAATCACCTGATTTCGGAATTGCTGCCCGTGAAAAATGATGCCCTAGATCATGTCACTAATTCCGACCCGATTACTGGACAAGCCGCTTGGTATGACTTGAAGGTAAAAGTCTATCCCGCGGCTGATGGTGAAGTAGGTACATGGCCAAGCTTCCCTATGATTAAAGCTTTACCGAATGCTAAACCATCGCCTGAAATATTACGCTATCAAGCACATCAAGCCGTGAATTTACAGCGTCCAATGGATGATGTATTACACCGGGGTAGTGTACATGCTGCTAAGGCGCTGGAGGAGTAAGCCATGAAATTAGGTTTAGTGATCGATTTAGATGTTTGCGTTGGTTGTCATGGTTGCGCGGTGTCCTGCAAACAGTGGAATACTTCAGGTACCACAGGGCCTTTGACCGATTATCGTCCATATGGCGAAGATCCGAGTGGCGTGTGGTTTAACCGTATTCGTAGCTACGAAGTAGGTGAGTATCCACATAACAAAACTATTAATTTTCCGATGTCTTGCATGCATTGTGAGCAGGCAGATTGTGTCGATGTCTGCCCTACCGGTGCAAGCTATAAGCGTAAAGAAGATGGTGTGGTACTGGTCGATCAAGATAAATGCATGGGCTGCAATTATTGCTCATGGGCTTGTCCTTATGGCGCGCGTGAGTTGGATCGCTCCTCAGGCACGATGAAAAAATGTACTCTATGTATTGATCGCATCTACGACGAGCGCTTAGATGAATATGACCGTCAGCCGTCCTGTGTGATTACTTGCCCCGCCCATGCGCGTCATTTTGGTGATTTCGATGATCCCGAATCCAAGGTCAGTAAACTGGTACGTGAACGTGGGGGCTATGCTCTCATGCCTGAACTCGGCTACAACCCTACTAACCGCTATTTACCTCCACGTGTCGCGCGGCCAGTTTCGACTGCAGATGTGAGCAAAAAATCACTGATCAGCTCGGTGAAAGAGTGGGTAAACAAAGCGGTTGCCCGCTAAGGAGAAAAACAATGCATCCAGCATTTTCGGTAATCTTTTTTACGGTAGCTTCAGGCGCGGGCTATGGTTTGTTTATTCTGATGGCTTTGGCTTATATCTTAGGCTTTGTTGAGTTTGATAAGGGCAGTATTTTAACAGGTGGTCTATTATCCCTCACGTTAATTTCTGCGGGGCTATTATCCTCAACTTTGCATTTAGCCAATCCAAAGAATGCTTGGCGAGCGTTTTTTCGTTTTAAAACCTCTTGGTTAGCGCGTGAAGGCGTATTTGCAGTGCTATTTTACCCAGTGGCACTCTTGTTTCTGTTAGGTGTTTGGGTGAATGCGGATAAACCAGATTATAATGGTTTAGTTGCAGTGATTGGCTTTGCAGCCTTGGTCTTAGCTTTAGCAACTTTATTTAGTACCGGAATGATTTACGGTTGCCTGAAGACTATTCGGCAATGGAATACGGCGTTGACACCAACAAATTATATTTTGTTAGGTTTAGCAACGGGCAGTATTTTATTGGTGTTGATTTTAGCTCTGAATAGTAAGCCGACTATAGTAGTAGCTAGTTTATCCGTGGCTTTGCTAGCAGTCGCTGCAGTGAGTAAAGCGATTTACTATTTCTGGGTGCGTACTGTTACGGGGCCAACTATTAATACCGCAACAGGTTTTACCCGTGCGCAAGTGCGTTTATTCGATACAGGGCACACTGCCGGGACCTTTCTAACGGATGAGTTTGCCTATTTTACACCGGCTAAACTATTGCTATCACTACGGATAACAGTTTTTGTGGCTGGTTTCTTTATTCCATTATTTTTTATTGGCCTAATCGCTTTAGGCCTACAAAGCAGTATGCTGGTTTTCCTTGCAGTTTTAGCTGGTTTTACAGGTATTGGTGCTGAGCGCTGGTTATTCTTCGCTGAGGCTCGGCATGTGATTCGCCTTTATCATGGTGCGCAACATACTTAAAATTCAGTAGTCATTAACTATTAAAACATTAATTCGCTGCGATCTAAGTATCGGTCTTACAAAAGTAAGGCCGATATTTGTTTAGATTCTTTGCTGTGGATGCTACTAGCATCGTTGTACAAAATCGGCTATGTTTCCAAGCTATGAAGCATACAAATGAAGCTAGTTTAGGGTTCGGCACCTATGACTTTATTGCACCGCCTAAATCTTTGATACGTGCAGTCGGTAAGGCGATTGGTGACTATCAATTAATTCGTGCAGGTGACCGAATTCTATTGGGGCTGTCGGGGGGCAAAGATTCCTTATCGCTGCTGCATATTTTGCGGCATTTCCAGCGTCATGCGCCGGTTCGCTTTGAGTTCGCAGCCGTCACGATTGACCCACAATCCGGTGCTTTTGACCCTTCGCCTTTGATTCCTTATATGGAAAAATTGGGTGTACCGTATTTCTATGTGCGCGAACCCATTATGAATCTGGCCGAAACGCATATGGACAATAATTCCTATTGTGCGTTCTGTTCACGGATGAAGCGTGGTTTGATGTATAAGACCGCGCGTGAACAAGGCTATAATGTTCTAGCCTTAGCACAACATTTAGATGATTTAGCCGAAAGCTTCCTAATGTCCGCGTTTCATGGTGGCAAGCTCAAAACCATGAAAGCGCATTATCAAATTGATGCGGGCGATTTACGAGTGATTCGTCCTTTAGTACAGGTGCGTGAGCGGCAAACTGCTGATTTTGCTAAGACAGCACAGTTGCCAGTGATCATGGAAAATTGTCCTGCTTGTTTTGATATGCCGACGCAAAGGCAGCATATGAAAGCATTACTCGCTGCTGAAGAAGCTAGCAATTCTAATCTTTTCAAAAGCCTAGCCACGGCTATGCAGCCTTTAATTCGTGATGGGCTAAACAATACTTTCGAGTAAAATTGTCGACAATCCTTGGATATTACCGGTGTTTTTCTGGACTTTTCACTAAGATTGTATAAATATAGCGTGCCAGAGAGCGATTTATACTAAAAAAATACATAAGCACCCAGTAGTTTGTAAGCCATTTTTCGTTAGTGAGGAGTCAACCATGTCTATTAAGACGTATCCTGTGCCTGCTGAGTTTGCAGCTAATGCTCATGTTAATGCAGAACAATATGCCAGCATGTATAAGCAATCCGTCGAGGATCCAGCCACGTTCTGGGGTGAGCAAGCTGAGAAATACCTAACTTGGAGCAAGAAGTGGGATAACGTTCTGGATTGGAGCTTTGATGAAAGCGACATCCATATCCGCTGGTTTGAAGGTGGACAATTAAACGTTGCTGAAAACTGCCTAGATCGTCACTTAGCGACTCGCGGTGATCAAGTTGCGATTATTTGGGAAGGTGATAGTCCCAATGAAGACCGCAAAATTACTTATAAAGAATTACACGAAGAAGTTTGTAAGTTCGCGAATGTGTTGAAAAGCCGTGGTGTGAAAAAAGGCGACCGCGTCTCTTTATATTTACCGATGATTCCTGAAGCAGCCGTAGCCATGTTAGCTTGTGCGCGTATTGGTGCTGTTCACTCTATCGTCTTTGGTGGTTTCTCCCCTGATGCTTTACGTGATCGTATTCAAGGTGCTGAATGCGGTGTCGTTATTACCTCTGACCAATCCATGCGTGGGGGTAAGCGTGTTCCGCTGAAAACCAATGCAGACAAAGCGATTGCTCAATGCCCAACCGTACATACTTGTATCGTGGTCAAGCGTGGCGGTGATCCCGTTGAGTGGAATTCACATGACGTTTGGTATCATGAGGCTTTAGCTGAAGCTTCTGTTGATTGCCCTGCTGAGCCAATGGATGCGGATGATCCTTTATTCATCCTCTACACTTCTGGTTCTACAGGTAAGCCTAAAGGCGCACTGCACACCACAGGTGGTTATTTGCTGCAAGCGGCGATGACTCAGAAACTCGTATTTGATTATAAAGAAGGCGAGGTTTACTGGTGTACAGCGGATGTGGGTTGGGTAACAGGCCACTCTTATATCGTCTATGGTCCTTTAGCCAATGGTGCTACCTCTTTAATGTTCGAAGGCATTCCAACCTATCCAGATGCAGGTCGTTTCTGGGATGTCTGCGACAAGCATGACGTTGCGATTTTCTACACGGCACCCACTGCTATTCGTATGTTGATGGGGCAAGGTGAAGAATTTGTAAATCGCGCTAAGCTCGAAAAATTACGCGTACTTGGTTCAGTCGGCGAGCCGATCAATCCAGAAGCTTGGGAGTGGTATAACCGCGTGGTCGGTCGTAATCGTTGCCCAATCGTGGATACTTGGTGGCAAACTGAAACGGGTGCACATATGTTAACTCCATTGCCAGGTGCAACACCGTTGAAACCGGGTTCTGCAACCAACCCTTTCTTCGGTGTGCAACCTGTGCTCTTGGATGACAAAGGCATGGAAATCGAGGGCAACCCAGCCGAAGGTAATCTCGCGATTAAAGCACCTTGGCCATCGATGATGCGTACCGTTTATGGCGATCATAAGCGTTTCTATGAAACCTATTTCGCGATGTATCCGGGCTACTATTTTACCGGTGACGGCGCTCGCCGTGATGAAGACGGTTACTATTGGATCACTGGCCGGGTGGATGACGTTCTGAATGTTTCTGGTCACCGTTTAGGTACGGCTGAAATCGAATCAGCTTTAGTTCTGCATCCAAAAGTAGCGGAGGCCGCAGTAGTAGGTTACCCACATGAGCTGACGGGTCAAGGTATCTATGCTTATGTCACGCTGATGTCTGGCGTTGAGGGTACTGATGCGCTGAAAAATGATTTGATCAATTTAGTTCGTAAAGAAATCGGCCCAATCGCTAAGATCAACTTACTGCAATGGGCACCCGGCTTACCAAAAACTCGTTCTGGCAAGATCATGCGGCGTATTCTGCGTAAGATTGCTGCGAATGAGCTGGATGGTTTGGGTGATACCTCAACACTGGCTGATCCAAGCGTAGTCGATAATTTAGTCGCTCAACGTGAAAATAAATAAATTCACACTGAAGTTGCTATAACACATTGCCGCTTCTAGGAGCGGCAATTTTTTTGGTTGATCTAAGTAAATTGAGCATATTGCAGCCAGTAAACTGTTGATCGCTAAATTAATCTATGGGTAGGCTTTTTTTGTACCACCACCCAAGGCGCAACGACTACAGCCCAAAGATTATTGTCATCAGCAGCCCATTCTTTGGCGATTACATCAGGCAGAATGCGCACTTGTTGGGTATTTAGCCAGCTCGAAACTTTGCTAGCATCGTCATTCGCTAGAGCTGTTGCCACTTCAATCAGATCAAGTTCGGTTGTCGCTTGTAAGATCCGCCCACGCGCAAAGAAAAAGCCCAATTCTTTCCATGTAATACGGCCTGTTTCTAAGTTCAAACGTGTGGAGAGGGGTAGTTCAAATTCATCCATATACCAAATCTCAGTGCCAATGATTCATGAGGAGAGTGGCGTATTGTAAAGAGCTTGAGGGATGAATGCCAAAGAGCGTTTAACTTAGTAAATCCTCCGACTGTCGATCAGGTTTTCATAGACTCCCTTCATTTGACTGATAATGTGCGCAATCAGTCAACTCAATATGAATGAGCTTAAACACGTGGAATCCACCAGTAATAGCAAGATAGCGAATTTGGTGTGGGAATTTAATTTCCGCCCGGATCACTATATCCATGTGAGTTGGCTTGACCAAATGCCTGATGGCCCAATCATTAAAAAATTGGTGGGTAAACAACGGAGCGCAGACCGTATTGTCCAGCACTTATTGCAACGTTTTGGTTTAGAAAATCAAGTCTTTTTCAATTTTACTAATTCGTTGACACGAATTTCCTTGTGGTCAGGTGATGATCTAGAGCGGCTGATTTTTTATGTAGGTACAGTGTTTTATTACAAAAAAGTACAAAAGATTGTAGTACGTGAAGAAGTACAAAAACTCCAAGAACAGCTCGGCTCTGACCTGTTTAGCTTTATGCATCGGCGCGCTGCTTTAATGAAAGGTAACTTGCCCTTAGATTTAAACCTACCAGATAAGCTCGATCCACATCATAGTTTAATCGTGGCGGGGATGCTGTGCCTAAATCAAGCTTTACAAGAGTACCCCGTTGCTTTGCGCAAGCGATTAATGCTGAAGTTGCCTTACCAATGGTATCTATTACTGAAAAAGGCTGAGTCCTTAGCTAAGCAATTACACGGACAAAACAAAGAATGTGCTGCCTTAATACAAAAAATAGCCATAGAAGTGCGCATGAGGATCGATAGCGATGGACAAATTCGTTTCAATTAAGCCACTTGACTCGCAATTGGAGCCGGGCAAAGTCGTACTGAAAGCGAACGATTATCGGCATTTAGTTAATTATGAAACCTTAGTCCAAGAAATGGCACTGCGCGACCAAGCACGCGAGCAGCGTGCTACTCAAGTGCTTACTGAGGCTATTCAAGCAGGTATGCAGCAAGGCCGGGCGCAAGCCCATGATCAAGTGGTACAACAGCTTTTAGGTTTTACCATCAAAATGCACGATAATTTACGCAATATTGAATTAGCCCTCGTTCAAGTTGTGATTGATTCGGTGCAGCAAATTCTACATACTTTTGAAAACCGGGAGTTAGTCGCTAGTACGGTGCGACGGGGGATGGATTTAATTCGCAGTAGCAAAAAGCTGATTATCCGCGTTCATCCACAAATGCAAGATGTGGTCTTAGAGCAATTAGAGGAATGGCAGCGTACCATTGTCCATATTGAGGTTTTACCCGATACTCAGTTGAAGCTGGATGAATGTGTGCTGGAATCTGATGTGGGCATTATTCATGCCAGTGTCGAGCAGCAGATGGAATCATTAATTCGGGCTTTGCGTAAGACTTTTCCTTTGCCCAAAGCACGTCCATCACCATAAAAAAAGCCGCTAGGAGACAGCGGCTACAAAAGCTATCAAGAGAAATTCGTTTATTTCCAGAAATTAGCTTCTTTGGAAGCAATCTCGCGCACTTCAGCAGCTAATTCAGTGTAACGATCACGATATTCTTTCCATTCGCCGACATAATAGTCCTCGGCATTAAATTGGCCTGAATGTTCATAGGCCATGAATTTCTTTTGCATATCTAGCATTTCTTGAATTAGGGCTTGTTTACGCTCGTTCATGGTGTTGGTCTCTTAACTTAAGCAATTCATCAGGGCAGCATAAACGCTGAGGTTTATCCAGCCCATACCTCTTAATGGTTAAAGTCTCAGTAGCCACCTTTGCGATTGGTAGCAGGTAAACCAGCGATCTTCAAGCCCTGCTTACTCGGGGCACGTGGAAATAAGTTGTAAAGATCTTTGCTGCTAAGTTTTTTATTATCCCATTTCTCAGCCATGGCTTTGAGAATAGCGCGCTCCATGGGTTGGTTGCCATTATTGTTAATGTACTCTTCGCGCAAATAATTGAGTACATCCCAATGTTGCTCAGTCAATTCGCCAATCCCATCTTCGGTTGCAAGTTGTTGGGCAACTTCCTGATCCCAGTCATTCAAGTCGACCAGATAACCAGTCTCAGTCAGCTCAATAGTTTTACCATTGATTTCTAATGCCATCTTTATTCCTCTTATGCTTTAAGGTGTATTCAATTCACTTTAGAAAAATTATACTTGGCGTCCAAGGCCTCACTACTGCTCTAAAGGGATAGCTGTGTGGGTTTATTCGGTGGGTTTGAGGGTTTTAATACCTTTGTGTGGCAGCAATAAGCCACAGCCATAGTGCCGACCTACGCCTAACCCCACTTGCTGTAAGCGGATCGAGGTTTCATTATCCAAATCGGCGAGCATTAAATGTCGAGTAAAAATAGAATTTGTACCGACACGCAAGTGCTGGCTGCGTCCACAGAGCATTTTCTTGATTTTAAACTGGGCGATTTGTTTCACTTCTGCGGCCATGCGTTGTAGGAATTCTTTTTCCGATTCAGTCTCAGCGGAAACAACATAGCGAGCAAACAAGACGGCTGCATTAGAGAAAGGCTTTTCTTTGGCTTCACCCACTTCAAGCTTATATTCTCCCCAACTAAGGATTTGACCGGTTAAAGCTTGTGCTGCTTGGATGCGCTGCTTAGGAATGCGTAACTCCAAACGTGTACGGCGCGAAGGTATCAATAAGCCATTTTGTTCTTCAGGACGCAGCCAGCCGTTGCCACTCTCAGCGACATGAATCGTATGGACACCAGCTAAAGTTTCGCCCTCAAACCAAGGCAGTGCTTGATGAATTGCCACCGATAAATCCCAAGCATGATCAAGCGGTAGTTGCTTGCAACGCATCGCAAAGCTTAAGTCTAAAATATCATCAGGAGCCTGATAGGGCAGGGTTTTGTCTTCATCTTCTTGCCAAAACATCAGATGTTACCTTCAGAAAATCAGATCAGCAGCAAAGCACGCTTTGAGCCGCTTGTATATATTCAGCATGGAAGATGGATGCACATGGCAGGATGCTGTGCAGGGGCTTGCAATCATGCTAGGCATGGCGTACAAGGATTCCCCCATTTTATTTAAAGTTACTAAAAGCGAATAGGACATCAAATTTCATGAGCGAGTCTCTCTCCCCTCCGAATATTGTTCCTTTAGAACAGATTTTACCAGATGAACCATTATTAATGATGGGGGCGGGACCGGTACCGATTCCGCAAAAGGTTGCAGCGGCGAATTCAATCGTTATTAATCATCTCGGCGACACCATGAATCGTGTCATTGAGCAGGTTAAAGACATGAGCCGCTATGTCTTCCAAACTCGCTCTTCGCATGTAATGGGGGTGAGTGGCCCAGGTTCTGCGGCGATGGAAATGGCCATTGCCAATTTAGTGACGCCTGGTTCGCGAGTTTTGTGTATTACTAATGGTTATTTCAGCCAGCGCTTAGCAGAAATGGCACGGCGGGTCAGGGCAGAACCAACCCTCTTAGAAATGCCTCGTAACCAAGGTGCAGATGTCGAAGCGGTTGAGCGTGAGTTACAGCGCACTAAA
Source organism: uncultured Thiothrix sp. (assembly GCF_937873765.1). GTDB lineage: Bacteria > Pseudomonadota > Gammaproteobacteria > Thiotrichales > Thiotrichaceae > Thiolinea. Next base: position 60,005 of record NZ_CALMZC010000039.1, read on the forward strand.
TATGATGTTGTCACTATGGTGCAGGGTGAAACTTCTAATACCGTTTTCAATCGCGAGCTAGAACAAATCGCGAAACTTGCAAAGCGCTATGGCTGCTTAATCATTGTTGATGCGGTTTGTACACTCAGTACCATGCCGCTTGAAATGGATAATTGGCAAGTGGATGCGATTATCACCGGTGGCCAAAAGGGTCTTTCCTCGATCCCGGGTGTATCTTTGTTAGCCTTCTCGGAAGAGGCATGGGCACGCAAAATCGCCAATCGCCAAGACTTACCTTATCACTGGTGTTTGGACGCGCAATTAGCGGATAAATTCTGGAACCAAAAATCCTATCATTACACTGCACCAGTTTCGGGCATTTTGGCTCTGCATGAGGCTTTACGCCTAGTTTGTGAAGAAACCTTGCCGAATCGCTTTCGCCGCCACTTACGCTGCTCGGAGGCGCTGCAAGCGGGTTTAGAGGCGATGGGCTTAGAATTATTAGTGGAAAAGCAGCATCGCTTAAATTCGGTCATTGGGGTTGTAGTGCCCGATCACGTATCTGCGGACGCGGTGCGTGCCGATATGTCTTGCATCCACAAAGTCGAAATTTCTGGTGCTTTTGGCCTGAATATCTTACGCATTGGCCAAATGGGCGAGCAGAGCCGTGCGCATAACTTATTTAGAACCTTGCATGCTTTTGGTTCGAGTATGCGTAAATGCGGTGCTAAGTTGGACTTGCCAGCCGGTATGGCTGAATTAGAGCGCGTGTTATCGCATTAAGCGCTCTATTTGTCCGCAAGCCAGTCATTGTAGAAATGGCTGGCTATAAGCCACAGATCCCATTTTCATAGACATTCATGACTGTTTTAAGCTCGTGATAAATATAATCTCGTTCGGCTTTTGTATAGATTTGTAGTGAGCTAGGGATTTCATCATTGTCAAGACTGGCTAGTAATAGATTAACTGCCATACAGCCTTGAGTAGCTAGGGTATCAATAGCTTGATCGAGTTTAGTGGTATCTATCACCTTAGTTTCAGTCGTTGGCTCATTAAGGTCGCCCCCAATCCAAAAGCTTAAACCTTTGCTCAGAAACTCATCGTAGCTTAGATAATGTGTGCCATCACAAGAAAAGTTTAAACCCACTTTACCATTCACAATATTCAAAGAGGCAGTCCGCAGATAGATGATTTCATCGGCAAAGCGTAAGGCTTTAAATTGGCGCAGGATTTTTTTAATCTGTTCACGCGGTACAATCGCCCGATCAAAATAAGATCGGCGTGGATAGGCAAGGCAGATATTGGTATCCGCTAATTCTTCCATCGTGAGGATGCGATACACATAAGGATCGTCGACATGCCAAATTGTGGAACGGCTGGCTGAAAAGTGCAGTTGAAAATCATGGACGCCCTGATCTACAACTAAAGCCTCATGCACCGAAAGTACGTGGTCAATTTGCTTGTCTAGTAAGCTTTCTACCCGTTCTTGAGTGAATAAGCCTTGGCGAATGGCTGGATCACCTTTAATTTGCCGCCATTTGCTAGGTTCTTCATAAATCATTTCTGAATGTGGTAGCTCACGTAAATCATAATCCACTCCTAGAAAACCCAAGCGTTGGCCTTGTGCATCACGAATAGTTTGAATTGCAGTCAAAGATGGGCGCTTTTTGTTGCGGCTCATATAAGCAGCGGATAAATTAAAATCAATGCGGTCGTCATAGATATGCTGCAAATAAGGTCGGGTCGAGCGGTCACGCTGATAATCGCTTAGCTCTAAGCCATAACGATTAATCGTTGAGCTAATTTGCACCGCTTGAGTATCTAATACATACACATATTTGCAATGATCAATCGCTTTGAAAATCAAGCGCAGTTGCTCATCGAGTAGCTGACGATCTTGCAAACGGGTTTGTAAGGTTGCTGCATAGTGCTTTAAAGACGCTCCTAATAATTCAATGAGGCGTGCTCGTTGGTGTTCTATCGATTTTTGTAAAGTTTGCGGCATCGTTTAGCTTCATCGTTAAAGTCAGGAAGTTTCATCCTAAATAAACTCGCCAACTGACGCTATATAGCGAATGAGCTAAGCGAGTTCCGCGCTTTTTACAAACGGAGCTAAGTTCATTAAATTGGCTTTTCTTAGGATTCCGGATTGCCTAGGATCAATAGCCAGACAGCACTGTGGAATGAAGGACATGAGAATCTTAAGGTTTAGTGAGCTAATGTAATCTAGTGTAATGCTCGGCTTACAATTTGTAAGTTCAATTTACAATCCGCCAATATAAAGATTAAAAATAAATCAATTCGCCCGTTCTAAATACCGCCCCCGATACAACAAGCGCTTTTTTTCCGGCTCTTCCGCATCTACAAAGGCTGTTCGGCAATGCAAAACATTATTACAAATTAAGCCTTCACCGGCCTGCAGGGTATAACGCAGCTTATAAACTGACTCTTGTTCCCACAAGTTTAGTAGAAACTGCGTTGCCGCTTGAGTGCTTGGATCATCCCGCCAGAGCACATTTTTTTGCCGTGCCGAATAGCGCATATGTAAACTACCCTCTGCATTAAAGCTAAACACAGGGCCCGTTTGCGCAGGGCGAATAACTTTTCCCTCTAAAATATTCGCCGGAATCGTGAAGGCTTCAGGATGCTGTAAGGCATGAATATACTCAGGGTTGGCGTCACGCAATAAAAGATAAGCCAGTTCATGATCCATCAGTTGAGTTTCACCGCCTTGTAACGCTGGGCGCGCACAATGTAAGAGCATGCCGTGGATTTGCTCATCAGGTGCATTGTAATAGCCATCGGTATGCCAGCTCAGCTTCTTATCGGTATACGGAATGTAATCGTGTTGGCCTTGATGCTGAGTTACTTGAATAGCCGTTAAACTATCGACATCTGCACAAAGATTATGCGCTAAGGTCTTTAAGCTTATGCTTTGTGCAAGCTGATGAACTTGTTGTTTGGGTGCTTTGGGTGGTTTGATAAAGCGATACAAAGCAAAGTTATAGCGCGCTAAATAGAAGCTAAGCTGTTGTAGTTCTGCTGGCCTAGGAGTAGCGGCATCTTGGATTTCAACTAACAGGTCATTTGGATTTACCGGATAAAGCGCGAGCTTTTGCTCTCGCCAAATTTGATAAAAATCTTCATCCCATAAGTTCATAAACACTCCAGTAAGTTTGAAGGTTTAAATATTCTAAAATAATGATATTCTATCTTTAGCGTTGACTGAGAGAAAACTTGTCGAACTTTTTAGGTCTATCTCCTTAGAGATAGAGTCGTTTTATAGCACTCCCCATGGGTGAGATTCTTTGACAAGGGTCATAAGCATACACTTATAAACATGGTGTAACCGTGTGGCTAAGTGTCCACGCAACCGATTCTACGCTGGGCTACTCAGCTAAATTAGAGCAGTAGCTAAGCTAGTCATAAGTGCAACGATGAGGAGGCAGCTATGGCAACAAAACATTATCCGACCCCGATGCTGGATGTCTTGGAAGAAGGGCCTTGGCCTAGCTTCATTAGCGGTATTAAGAATTTACGTGACAATCACCCAAACGAACGTATTCGTAACATGAATAATGGCGTGTTAGGCCAATTAGAGCATTCTTACGAAACACGGATGGGTTATTGGAAAGGGGGTACGATTTCGGTATTCGGTTATGGAGGGGGGATTATTCCACGCTTTTCAGAAGTGGGGCATATGTTCCCTGAGTCTAAAGAATTCCATACCCTGCGTGTACAACCGCCAGCCGGTAATTACTACACCACCGATATGCTGCGCCAGCTTGCAGATAGTTGGGAAAAATACGGCTCTGGCCTGCAAACTTTTCATGGTCAAACCGGCAATATCATGTTCATTGGCTCGGATAGCAAAAACTATCAAGGCTTCTTCGATGAAATTAATGATTATGGTTGGGACTTAGGTGGTGCGGGACCTTGTGTGCGTACTGGGATGTCTTGTGTGGGCGCTGCACGTTGCGAAATGTCTAACTGCAATGAGCAAGCAATTCATCGGCATTTACTAAATAACTTCACCGATGATGTGCATCGTCCTGCTTTGCCGTATAAGTTTAAGTTCAAAGTATCGGGTTGCCCCAATGATTGTATGAATGCGATTGAGCGTGCCGACTTCGCCATTATTGGTACTTGGCGTGACGACATGAAAATCGACCAAGCTGCTGTGAAAGAAACGATCATGAAAAAAGCCGCTGAAATCGGCAAAGAAGGGGATCGTGCGGCAGGTCGGCAGTATATGTTCGATAATGTCATCAGTCGCTGTCCTACTGGCGCGATTAAGTTGAATGATGATGACACCATGACCGTCGACAATAGTAATTGTGTGCGCTGCATGCACTGCTTAAATGTTATGCCAAAAGCCCTGCATACTGGTGATGATAAAGGTGTGAGCATCCTGATGGGAGGCAAGCGTACTTTAAAAATCGGTGATTTGATGGGTACGGTGATTATTCCTTTCATGAAAATGGACACCGAAGAAGATTACGAACGCATTAAAGAATTAGCTTCTACCGTAATTGATTACTGGGCAGAAAATGGTTTAGAGCATGAGCGCTGTGGGGAAATGATTGAGCGTATCGGCTTGGTGAATTTCTTAGAAGGCATTGGCATTGATCCCGATCCAAATATGATCAAACAACCACGTAATGTGTCTTATGTGCGTATGGATGGTTGGGATGAAGCTGCAGAAGAGTGGTTCAACCGTAAACGTGAAGAAAAAATGGCGGCTGCTTAATCCCACCCTCAATCCCTCCCCTGATAAGGGGAGGTTGGGAGGGGTTTCAGTACTAATGTTAAAGATTTTTTGGAGAGTTTAGTTCATGGCAGCCGAAATGCGCGAACCCATTGAGTCTGGGTGTCCAGACGGTTTTCAATATATGCATCCTGTGATGCGTCGCAACTACGGTCAATGGTTATATCACGAAGATCCACGCCCCGGTGTATTAGTCCATGTCGCCCGTAGCGGTGAGAAAGTCTGGACCGTACGTGCCGGTACGCAACGTATTCTGGATGTGTTTACGCTACGCAAATTGATGGATATTGGTGATCAATACGGTGAGGGCTATGTACGCTTCACGATTCGTTCCAATATTGAATACATGGTAGCAGACGGTGCAAAAGTCGAACCACTGGTGAAAGCTTTGGAAGATGCGGGTTTTCCGGTCGGCGGCACCCGAAATTCTGTAGCAACTTTGTCGCATACCCAAGGCTGGTTACACTGTGACATTCCGGGGACGGATGCTTCAGGTGTCGTGAAGGCGATGATGGACGAGTTGCTGGATGAGTTCAAAGGTTGGAATATGCCGAATCGCGTCCATATGACTACTTCCTGCTGTCAGATTAACTGTGGTGGTCAAGGTGACATCGCGATTAATGTCCAGCATGTCAAACCACCGAAGATTAACCATAATCTGGTCGGCAATATCTGCGAGCGCCCATCGGTAGTAGCGCGTTGTCCGGTCGCGGCGATTCGCCCTGCGATGGTCGACGGTAAGCCATCGCTTGAAGTTGATGAGAAGAAATGTATTTGTTGTGGTGCTTGTTATCCACCTTGCCCACCCATGCAAATTAATGATCACCAATACACACAACTCGCGATCTGGATTGGCGGTAAGCACTCAAATGCACGTGGTAAGCCAACTTTCCAACGCTTGGTGGCGGCAGGTATTCCGAATAATCCACCGCGCTGGCCGGAAGCAACCGCAATCGTCAAGAAGATTCTACAGTGCTATAAAGAAGGTGCACGCGATTGGGAGCGGATCAATGAATGGGTCGAGCGGATTGGTTGGCCGCGTTTCTTTGAAGTGACTGGTTTGCCCTTCACTAAGTACCACATTGATAATTGGCGCGGGGCACGTACTAACTTGAATTCTTCAACCCATATCCGCTTCTAAAGTCGATAACGAGGAATGACATGAAATACACCATTATGGTCAATGAAGGGCCTTATCAGCATCAGTCCTCTGATAGCGCGCTGCAATTTGTGCGTGCTGCTTTAGAAAAAGGGCACGAGATTTTTCGGGTGTTTTTTTATCACGATGGCGTAAACAATGGCACACGCCTCGCTGTTCCACCTAAAGACGATCGGATGCTGCAAAAGGAATGGTCTGAGCTAGCGGAAAAACATGGCTTAGACCTAGTGATTTGTATTGCAGCTGCTCAGCGTCGTGGCTTGATGGATGCGTCTGAAGCCAAACGCCAAGGTTTAAATGCCGATAATATTGCTTCCGGTTTCCGTATTTCTGGCTTAGGTCAATTGATCGATGGCGGAATTGAGTCGGATCGTACCATCGTGTTTGGGGATTAAAGCATGGCGAAGAAATTCCTGTATTTGAACCGCAAAGCGCCTTATGGCACGGTATATGCGTTGGAGTCTTTGGAGGTTGTCTTGATTGCTGCTGCCTTTGAACAAGAGGTCAGTCTCGCTTTTTTAGATGATGGTGTCTATCAAATTGCGAAAGGCCAAACCCCAAAAGCAGTTGGTATGAAAAACTTCTCTCCGACCTACAATGCTTTAGGTGATTATGGTATCACCAAACTGTATGTGGAACGCGAGTCCTTGGTTGAGCGTGGTCTAACGGAAGATGATTTAATGCCCATTGTCTACGAAGATGAGGACGATGATTATACTGAAAAGCCTTCAGTTCAGGTGATTTCGCGTACGGAAATGGCGAAAATTATGGCTGAACAAGATGTCACTTTTAGCTTCTAAGAGGTGAGTTATGGCAATGTTACATATTGTGAATAAATCGCCTTTTGAGCGAAATGCGCTAAAGAGTTGCTTAGCGCATGCACTATCTGGCGATGCGGTGTTATTGATTGAGGATGCGGTGATTGGTGTGGTGAGTGGGTCGACGTTGGTCACCGAGCTGCAGCAAGCCATGAATGGCAATGCCGTGAAACTTTATGCCTTGAGTCCCGACCTAGCGGCACGTGGTGTAAAGGCAGAGCGAGTGTTGGAAGGCATTCAGCTTGTAGACTATGCAGGTTTTGTGGATTTGACCGTGGCAAACGAAAAAACTCAAAGCTGGCTATAAATTTTAACTTTATTAAACAGGAGGCCATGCATGGCTCTGGAAATTAGCGGAAAAACTATCGCAACTGATGAAGAAGGTTACTTAGAAAACCTGAATGATTGGACGCCAGAAGTCGCGACCGCGATGGCTTTGGCAGAAGAGACGCCAGTAGCACTGAATGATGAGCATTGGGAAATCATCAATTTCCTGCGTGAGTATTATGAAGAGTATCAAATTGCCCCTGCAGTGCGCGTTTTAACTAAAGCAGTAGGTAAGCGTTTAGGTGCGGATAAAGGCAATTCCAAATACCTCTATAGCTTGTTCCCTTATGGTCCGGGTAAGCAAGCGTGCAAATATGCCGGCCTGCCTAAGCCAACTGGCTGCGTCTAATCCGTATTTTTTGAATTTAAGGTGCTCTAGGCAACTAGAGCCATCTGCTCGACCCTAGCTGGCTAGGGTTGCGCTGGGATTTTGCCTGTAGGAGTCAGTTGTGACCTTTGTGAGTATTCTCTACGGCCTGCTATTTTGGGCGGCGACACTGATATTAGTGGTCGGAGTGGGCCGCCGGATTTACTTCTACATGCAAATTCCCGTGCCGCTAAAAATTCCCACCACCCCAGCCCCGATTACCCAAGGCGGTGTAGTGTGGCGCATGTTCCGTGAAGTAGTGTTTTTCCAAAGTTTATTCCGCGCCAGTAAATATACTTGGCTATTTGCCTTCTTATTTCACATGGCTTTATGGCTCGTGCTGCTGCGCCATACGCGCTATTTTATGGAGATAGGGGCTTTTTTAAGTTTTATACAGCCTTTCGGTAAATACGCAAGTTTTGCGATGGTGTTAGGGTTAACGGGGCTATTAGCACGGCGGATTTTAGTGGATCGGGTACGTTATATCTCTGCACCGTCAGATTTTTTGATGCTGGCTTTGCTAATGGGAATCGGTTTAAGTGGGATGCTCATGACCTTTGTTGCACATACCGATATCGTGATGGTGAAAGGCTTTTTTCGTGGCTTAATAACTTTTGATTTTTCCCCACTTCCTGCTTCACCAATTTTGCTGTTGCATTTGTTATTAGTAGCAGTTTTGATGCTAGTGTTTCCGATTAGTAAACTAATGCATGCCCCCGGCGTCTTCCTAAGTCCCACCCGTAATCAAGTCGATAATCCACGTGAAAAACGTCATATTTCTAAATGGGCGTTAGAGCTGGAGCAACAGCAAAAGACTTATTTGGATGAGGTGAAGCATGGCTGATTACGAAGTCCCTAAGCTGAAGGGCGAAGGTTATGTCGAGATCCCGACCATCAAGCCGGATGCAATGGCAGGTAAAGGTCCTTTTATTGCTAAGCCCGATTTCCAAAAAGCGCTGCATTTTCCGAGCGATTTTCAAGCCGCTGAGAATGGCAAATTTGAATTAGTGCCGGATTGGAAAGAACGTGCTTTAACTAAACTGGATGACTTGCGCCATCGCTACCGTTCATTGCAATTGTATTTGGATATCTGCGTTAAATGTGGTGCCTGTACGGATAAATGCCATTACTACATTGGTACACACGATCCAAAAAATATGCCAGTTGCGCGGCAAGATTTGTTGCGCAAAGTGTATCGCCGCTATTTCACCTTTGCGGGCAAGCATTTTCCGAAATTAGTCGGTGCAGTGGATTTGACTGAGGAAGTGGTGGACGATTGGTATAACTATTATCACCAATGTTCCCAATGTCGGCGCTGCTCGGTATATTGCCCATACGGGATTGATACTGCAGAAGTGTCCATGGCTGCCCGCGAAATTCTCGATCACATAGGGCGTGGTTCTAAATACAATAATGAAATCATTAGCAAAGTTTTTAAAGTTGGTAATAACTTAGGTTTGCCACAGCCTGCACTTGCAGACACCTTAGAGGGTTTGGAAGAGGACGTCGAAGCCGATACGGGCATTAAGGTACGCTTTCCCTTGGATGAAGAGGGCGCTGAAGTTTTATTAGTGACACCATCGGCTGACTTCTTCGCCGAGCCCCATGTGGATGGCTTAATGGGTTATGCGAAAGTATTCCACGAAGCAGGTATTTCTTGGACTTTGAGTTCGTATGCCTCGGAAGGTGCCAATTTTGGCATGTTCATTGGCTCTTACGAAAATATGCGCCGCATTGCCTTACGCATTCGTGAAGCAGCGATCAAGCTCAAGGTAAAGCGTATTGTATTTGGTGAATGCGGGCATGCGTGGCGGGTGGCGTATAGCTTTTTGAATACCCTCGCAGGGCCTTTCGATTTCCTTGATCCGAAATATCCTGTGCCGCAGCATATTCTGGAAGTGACATGGGGCTTGATTCAGGATGGTAAATTGGTCATCGATAAGTCCCAAAATGATGACAAAGTGTTGACCTTCCATGATTCCTGCAATGTAGCGCGTGGTTCACGGATGGGTGATAAACCGGGTGGGCAGTTTGAATATCCACGTAATGTGATTAAAGCGGTGTGCAATCACTTTGTCGATATGCCCGCTGACACTATTCACGATGCCACCTATTGCTGTGGTGGTGGTGGTGGTTTGCTCACTGACGATTTAATGGAGTTACGTATTAAGGGCGCTCAACCGCGTATGGAAGCGCTTAAGTATGTGACTGAGCAGCAGGGCGTGACGCATATGGCGGCGATCTGCGCGATTTGTAAGTCGCAGTTCACTAAAGTGATTCCGTATTACGGCTTTAAAATGGAACAGATTGTCAGCGTGCACCAATTGGTGAGCAAGGCGCTGGTCTTACAGCGTCAAGTTTCAGTGCAAGCGTGTCCTGATGAGGATGATGACGATAACGACGACGCCTAAGTCGATTCTTACAACCGATTTCCGTATTGATCCTGAGTTTGGCAGGCCAAGCTCACGCAGAGGAGAATGACATGTCAACAGTAGCGCACGACCCTAAACTAAACGGTTTAACCTTTCGGCGATATAAAGATGGTGATCATGAATGGGACAGTATGCACGACAAGATTTTTGTCGCAGATACTTCTCACAAATGCCCGACCTATGTGCATAAAACCCCGCCCTGCCAAGGTTCTTGCCCTTCTGGTGAAGATATTCGCGGTTGGTTGCAAATCGTGCGCGGCATTGAGAAACCACCCGCTGGCATGAGCATGCAAGAATATGCTTTCCGGCGCTCGACCACTGCCAATCCTTTTCCCGCGATGATGGGGCGAGTCTGTCCTGCACCTTGCCAAACTGGCTGCAATCGCAATGATGTAGATGATTTCGTTGGGATTAATGCAGTCGAACAATACATCGGCGACTATGCTATTGAGCAAAATTTTAAGTTTGATCCAGCCCCTGCTTTATCGGGTAAAAAAGTCGCGATTATTGGTGGTGGTCCAGCTGGTTTATCTGCTGCTTATCAATTGCGCCGCTTAGGTCATGCCTCAACGATTTTTGAAAAACTGCCAGAACTCGGCGGGATGTTCCGTTATGGTATTCCGGGCTATCGTGTGCCACGCGATAAATTGGGTGCCGAAATTCAACGTATTCTGGATTTGGGCGATATTGAAGTGCGTTGCAATACTACGATTGGTCAAGACATCAGCGTTGAGCAATTAGAGCAAGACTATGATGCGGTGCTTTGGGCAATGGGTTGCTGGACAGGGCGTGACTTATTCGTGGAGAAGTTCGCTGAAACGCCGAATTGCGTTACTGCTGTCGATTTCCTGCAAGCCTTTAACTTAGGCACAATGAAATATACCGCACCACGCATTGTCTGCGTGGGTGGGGGCGACACCTCGATTGACGTGGTGTCGGTGTCGCGCCGCATTGGTACTTTAACTGACTACAATGAAAAGCCAGAAGAGGCAGCAACGGGTAAATTAGTACATAGTGAGGTGCGTGAAAAAGCTCCAGCTACGGTTACTTTGACGACTTTATTTGCTCTGGATCAAATGACTGCTGCCGAACATGAAGTCCAAGATGCGCTGAAAGAAGGCGTGACGATTCTGACGCAAGTTATGCCGAAAGAAATCGTCTTTGGTGAGGATGGACGGGCGATTGGCTTAAAAGTCATTGAGTGCGTGATGAAAGGTAATTTGCCGCAAGCTAAAGAGGGTGGCACAGAAACCCTGATCGAGGCGGATTTAATTGTCTCCGCGATTGGTCAGTACGGGCGTTTTGATGGCGTGGAGTCGTGGAATAATGGTAAAAACTTAATCAATCATAATGCGCTCTATCAAGTGCCGGGTAAAGCAGGCCACTTCGCAGCAGGAGATATTGTGCGTCCGCATTTGTTGACGACCGCGATTGGTCAAGGTGCGATTGCTGCTGAAACTATCCATCAATATTTGAACGCCCAAGAAATCCAAAAGCGTCCGAAAGTGGATAAGCATCATTTTGATTTGATGCGCAAATTACAGGAAGCAGGTTTAGAGCCAAGTAGTTTTGATGCAACTAAAGCAGAGGATTTGCGGGGTACTTCGGATATGAGGTACGCAGTGCATAATTATGAAGACCGCTCTAAGAGCACGATTGTAAGGTCGTCTGAGTTATTCTTAGGGCATTTCAAAGCAGAAGCACGGCATACCCGCACGGAAGATGTGCCTACCTCTGAGCAGGTGCTGGGGCATTTTGCTGAGCGTATGAATGCTTTAGCCGAAGCCGATGTGATTGCTGAAGCTAAGCGTTGCATGAGTTGCGGGATGTGTTTTGAATGCGATAACTGCGTGATTTTCTGCCCGCAAGATGCGGTGTATCGTGTACCAAAAAAGCAAGCCACTTTAGGGCGTTATGTGGCAACCGATTATGCACGTTGTATCGGTTGTCATATTTGTGCGGATGTTTGCCCCACGGGCTATATTGAAATGGGTATGGGTGAATAAACCATGCCCTTGCTCAGCCATATTAAATCACTGCTAGGGCTGGTGCTGCTGGCGACGCTGCTGGTGGGCTGTGATGCAGGTGTGCCAGAGCCGAATCTTGCCCCTGCGAAAGCAAAAGCAGCACAATGCGTGGAGCCGACAGCGGATATGCGCAAGAATCACATGGTGTATTTAGATGTGCATCGCGACAAGACGGTGATTGAAGGCATTCGTACCAACAAGCACAGTCTGAATGAATGCATTAATTGCCATGTTGTGCCGACGCGGGAAGATGGTTCGGCAGTGCATTACACGGATGAAAAGAAAGATCATTTTTGTGCGAGCTGTCATACCTATGTGGGTGTGAAATTAGATTGTTTTCAATGCCATGCGGATCGTCCACAGATTGTCGAAAACATTAATTATCAGCACAAGCTTAGCTCAAATACTTATCATCTTTCAGCCCAAAGCGTACAGCCCGATATGAACGATTTATTATGGCTGAGTCAGAGTCAAACACAAGGAGCTACGCAATGAGTCAGATCAATGCGTATCGACGCAAATTTATGGCAACCTTGGGTGGGGTTGCTGTGGGTGGTTTGGCCTCTAGCGTGATCCTGCGTACAGTACAAGCCGGAGATGTACCTGCAAAACCGGCTGATCAACCCGTATCCAACCAAGTCCGCTGGGGTATGTTGATTGATGTGAACCGCTTAACAGACGGTGGTGCGTCCATGGTAGAAGCTTGTAAGCGCGAACATGGTTGGGGTAATGACCCGAAAGCTCGCCCTGAGCAACAAGCGCAATGGATGCGCACGGTTAAAGTAACTGACAAGCTTACGAAGTACAGTTTCACTTTACCGGTGATGTGCCAGCATTGCGAAGAGCCCCCCTGTGTGGATGTCTGCCCAACGGGAGCTTCCATGAAGCGTGCCGATGGTATTGTGCAGGTAAATAAGCATATTTGCATTGGTTGTCGCTATTGCATGATGGCTTGCCCTTACAAAGCACGTAGTTTTGTGCATGAAAGTCTCACGGATCAACGCCCCCATTCACCTCGGGGGATAGGTACTGTTGAGTCCTGCAATCTGTGCGTGCATCGTGTGGATCAAGGCCAATTACCCGCTTGTGTAGAAGCCGCACCGAATGCAGTGATTTTTGGTGATTTGAATGACCCGAATAGCCGAATTAGCCAAGCGATGAAAGCACTGGGCGGTTCGCAAATTCGTGCCGATTTAAGTTTAAATACCGGTGTGCGCTATTTAGGGTTATGAGGAGTTAGCAATGAGCAGCAAAACGATGGTTTATAGCGAACTCCACGCTAGCAAAGTTTATTATTTTATACTTGGTATTTGTTTAGCCCTCGTGGTCTTAGGTGCATTTAGCTTTTTCCATTTAGAGCATGAAGGCCACTATGTCACGGGCATGAATAACCAAGTGGTCTGGGGCTTGCCCCACGTGTTTGCGATTTTTTTGATTGTGGCCGCTTCAGGAGCCTTGAATATTGCTTCGATTGGAACCGTGTTTCGTAAAGGTCTATATCAACCGATGGGTGGGTTATCAGCTTTATTAGCGATTGCCTTATTACTCGGTGGCTTAGCGATTCTTGTTTTAGATTTAGGTCATGCAGATCGCTTAATCATTGCAATGACCTACTACAATTTTAAGTCGATTTTTGCATGGAATATCATTCTTTATAATGGCTTTTTAGCTTTATGTATTTTGTATATTTGGACAATGCAAGATCGAAAAATGAAAGTACTCTATCCCTATGCGGGTTTTTTTGCGTTTAGCTGGCGCTTAATTCTAACTTTAGGCACAGGTTCTATCTTTGGGTTTTTAGTCTCACGGGCTTATTATAATAGTGCAATGATTGCTCCATTGTTTATCGCACTATCCTTCGCTTTAGGCTTAGCGGTATTCATCATTTTGCTGTTTTTTGTCTATCGCTTAGATAAGCGTGAGTTAGGTGATTTAGTCTTAAATCGTTTGCGTTATCTATTAGCTATTTTTGTCGCAGCGGCTATGTTTTTAGAGTTAGCTCGCCATTTAACCGCGCTTTACATAGCTCAGCGGCATGGTGTAGAGCAGTTTATCCTCTTAGAGGGTGGTATTTATACCCTGCTATTTTGGATCGGGCAGGTGTTAGTCGGTGGCTTAATTCCCTTATCCTTAATTTTCTGTCGTGCTTTGAAGAATAATCATTGGTCACTACTCTTAGCTTCGGCTTTAGTGATTGTCGGGGGCTTTGCCCAACTCTATGTGATTATTGTGGGCGGGCAAGTTTATCCTTTGGAGTTATTCCCGAATGCTGAAGTGCAAAGTAGTTTCTTTGATGGTGAAATCCATGCTTATGCGCCTAGCGTTTGGGAGTGGATGTTAGGCTTAGGGGGGATTGGTTTAGCCTTGACTATCTACTTCTTCGGTATGGTTGCCTTACGCTTCTTGCCGAGGTCGTTGGCGGATACGGAAGTAGAGGCGAGTTAAGCCGTATTTGGCTTTAGATTCAGAAAAGACCAGCTTCGGCTGGTTTTTTGTTTCTGTAGACATTAGATATTGTAAGCTTATGGAGCATTACACAGTCTGTTATAAATTTGTGTGCAGCTAAGGTTTACATGCGCACACTGCAGGGAGTCGGCGAAGTCGAAAGCCTCACCACGTTCGTGGTTGGAATAATTGTTAGATAGTTAACTCTATAGTTATTGGCATATGATCGCTGAGTTTTAACCATAAGTCTCTATCTCCAATATTTAGTTTGCTATTTAATAGGTCTTCAGAAACAAAAGCATAATCAATGTGATAAGGTTTATTTTCTTTTCTATAAAGATAAAATGTTGCCATACTTTCAGAGCCTTGATCTTCTTTATGGATATGATGATATAGGCTGTTTATTTTTATCTCTTTTAATTCAGATACTACATCGGAGTGATTCCACCATCTATCTTTTTTATCCCATCTTGAGTTGCTATTGAAGTCACCGATTATTATTTGCTTCTTTTGAGACAGATCATTTTTATGAATTTGTAAATATTTCCATAACTGCCCGATATAACTAAATACTTCTGATTCTGAACCTTTCGTCCAAACTGATAGTACATTTATATAATTATTAATAGTGAAAGGTAAAAATAGCTTTAAAGAATCAGTAGTCCACGTTGTAGCTATACTTTTATTTTTAATACCTTCAATTTGAAATGTACCTTTATGGTTAAGTTGGTAGACAGCATTTCCTTTTTTTGGGAAGATGCCTATTCCTTTATTTTTTGAATCACCAATCCATAAATAATTACCTGCCCATTCAAAATAGGTGTTTGAAGAGCTAGCAGGGTCTTCACATTCTTGAATGATAAAAATATCTGCATTGATTTTTTTCAGAAATATTAGCTTGTTTCTTAGGCCGCCATTGCAGTTCCACGTAACAATTTTCATACTTAGTTAACGGTTTAGTAAGAAAAAAGTATCTATATCAGAGTAAGTGGTTTTTAATCAATGGAAAATTCAATGGTTTCACAGAGTTTCATATAACATCTGACCTAAAGTACTCAAGCTTTAGTGAGCGACACTCATGCAGGAGTTTTCTGAGTTTTACTTCTTATGCCAAGTCCCCAACAAATCATTCAATTGTTCTAGCAGATAGTTCTTCCGCCATTTATCGTTTTTAACTTCTTTAAGTAGTTGGTCTTGCTGGCGTAAGCAAGCTTTTTGCCATTCACGATTAGATTTAGCTAGGTCTTTCAATAGGGTAAGCATAAAGCTGTCTAAATCTAAATCCAGATAAACCGGGTTCGCGTATTCACTTAATAAGCGATTAAAGACCACCGCTTGGTTTTCAGGGGGTAGGACGCTGAAACACTCCCATAACACCACACAGGTAATCCGCATCAGTCGATAAATATGCCCTTCCGAATCATCCATATGGTCGCCCAAGGTGGGCATCACACCGATCATAGCCATGCACAGATCAATGGTTTTACTCGGCGGTGTCGTGGCTTGGCGGGCGGATTCCAATAAAGATTCCAGCATAGCCGAAAGCTTTTGCGCGCTTTCTAGGTTAATAAATCCGCTTTGATTTTGATGACGTGCAATCATGCGTTGTAAGGTTTCGCGATATTTTGCTTCTTCAGGGTCGCTCGTATTTAAATACTCACCGAAATGAATGAGCAAGCTTTCACGTAGTTCAATATCACGCAGTGCGGTTTCTAATAGAAAATGCTCAAGTTGTTCACGTGAAAGACGTGGCACGATCTGTTCGAGCTGGTTGCGGCGACTATATTTAGGAGTAGTTTTATTGTCGTTATTAGTTTCAATGGGCATGAATAAGTCGTTTATAAATGTTTAGAAAAGAGCGCTTCTACTACTAAGGGGCCAAGACGCAAGTGACCAAAATCAAAAGCTTTTAATTCTTCAGCGCTTAATTCAACCGCTTCTAACAGCTCTTGCTTATTCAGGTTTAGTTCGCCAGTGGCTTCCACCAAATAGGCCATAATGATTTGGTTGCGCTGTGGAAAAGTATAATGCCCGATAAAAGTAGCGCTTTGTCCAGTTAAACCTAACTCTTCTTGAGTCTCACGCAAGACAGCGGGTTCAGGTGATTCAAACGCTTCTAAAAAGCCAGCGATTAGGGAAAACATCCCTTCAGGCCATTTGTAATTGCGCGCTAAGATAAACTTGCCATTACAACGTACTAAAGCGGCTACTACTGGAACTGGATTATTCCAGTGTACATAGCCACAAGTTGGATGACAGGCTAAGCGTTCAAATTCATCAATCTGCTTTTTACGTAAGGCTGAGCCACATTGTGGACAGAACTTCATGTTTCACCTGTTATTGGGTACTGAACATATTCACTGAGTATATCGTGAATATGTTCATATCAGATGAATGTGGAGATTTATTCGCTGGGCATTCCTGACATACCAAGGATGTTCCAGCCGCCATCCACATAGGTGATTTCACCGGTGATACCGGAGGCTAAATCAGAGCAGAGGAAAGCTGCTGCATTGCCGACTTCTTCGATAGTCACATTCCGCCGCAGCGGCGCATGTTGCTCAAAATGATCCAACATTTTGCGGAAGCCCGTAATGCCAGAAGCAGCTAAGGTACGAATCGGACCTGCAGAAATAGCATTAACACGAATGCCAGAAGGGCCTAAATCGGCAGCCATAAAGCGCACACCGGCTTCTAAGCTTGCTTTCGCCATACCCATCACGTTGTAATTGGGGATAGCGGCAATCGCGCCTAGATAACTTAAAGTCAGCATAGAACTATGGCGACCTTGCATCAGCGGGCGTGCATATTTAGCCAGTGCTAAAAAGCTATACGCGCTGATGTCGTGCGCGATCTGTGCGCCTTCGCGAGTGGTATTATCGACGATGCTGCCTTCAAGTTGCTCTTTCGGTGCGAACGCAATCGCATGCACTAAAATATCGAAACCATCCCAATGTTCGGCTAATTGTTTGAACGTGTTCTCAATTTCGCTGTCAGAACCTACGTCACAAGGGATAACGATGGAGGAGCCAAACTCTGCCGCGAATTTCTCGACCCGAGGTTTTAATTTATCGTTTTGATAAGTTAAGGCCAATTCAGCCCCTTCGCGATGCATAGCCTGAGCAATCCCATAAGCAATCGAACGATTGCTGGCGATGCCAGTGATCAGGGCGCGTTTACCGGTGAGAAAACCCATAATGACTCCTTAAAAGACTCGAACACACTTTTAATCCAAGAATCAGTTGCATAGATGCAAGCTAACTTGGGTTGGTGTTATGCTTGATTAAATTAATCGCGTAAGTATACAGAAGAACATGCAAAAAAGATTCATCACCCGCGACTGGCTTCTCTATTCCATCCTCATAATTCTGATCGCTTTATTGTTATTAGTGATGTACCAAGTAGATCGTCAATGGACGAAATTGGCGCAGATGGAATCCGCACTCACTCAGCAAGCCCAAGATATGCGTAGCTTGCGCACGGCAGTGAGTTCTGGGCAGGTGAATCTTTCATCCGCAGTGAACTCCGCCACCCCTACTAAGCAGCTTGCAATCCCAGGCGTCGGCGCTGCCTTTCAACGTGCTTATGCGGCCAGTAAAAAGCCTGATTATGCCCAAGGTGATTGGGGGGTCAGCGCCCTCGAAACGAGTCTAAAGACCTTAACCCCTTTAGTTTCAACCGATGCTTATGCGTCTCAAGTTCAGTATTACGTGCAGGAAAGCTTAGTTAATCGCAATCCCGATACGATGGAGTGGGAGGGCTTAATCGCGAAGTCTTGGCAAATTAGCCCCGATGGCTTAACCATCACTTTCCAAATGCGTGATGATGTAACCTTCTCGGATGGCGTCAAGCTTACGGCTAAAGATGTGGTCTTCACCTATAACTTCGTTATGAATGAAGCAATTGCAGCACCAGCAGAGCGTTCAGTGTATGGGCAAATTACTTCTGTGGAAGCTAAAGGCGATTATGAGGTCGTCTTTAAATTTAAAGAGCCTTATTTCCAGTCCTTCGGTTTAGCGGGTGGCTTAGCCATTATGCCGGCTCATTTTTATGAGCCCTATATGAATAAACCACAAGAATTTAATCAGTCCAAAGGCTTATTGCTAGGGAGTGGCCCTTATCGTTTAGCTGACCCAAAAACTTGGACACCCGATCAAGGTAGTGTCGAGCTGGTTCGGAATGAACGCTATTGGGGGGATGTACAGCCTGCGTTCAATCGGATGTTGTGGAAAGTGATTCAAAATGAAAGCGCACGCTTGACCACTTACCGAAATGGCGAAATTGATAGCTATGAAGCCAAGCCTTCTGAATACGCTAAGCTGAAAACTGATCAGCAAATCATCGATAAAAGCCAAAACTTTGAATACATGCCGCCTGTCGTGGGCTACGGCTATATTGCTTGGAATCAGCAAAAAGACGGGAAACCGACCCGCTTTGCAGATAAACGTGTGCGTCAAGCGATGACTTACCTTACGGATATGCAACGCATTGTAAAAGATATTTATTTAGATCATGCTGAGCAGGCGATTAGCCCGTTTAATCCACGTTCTAAACAGCATGATCCTAGCTTGCAGCTTTGGGTATTTAATCTCGAAAAAGCGCAAAGTTTACTGAAAGAGGCGGGCTTTGCTGACAAAAATGGTGATGGCATTTTAGAGGATCAGGCAGGCCAGCCGTTTGAGTTTAAGATGGTTTATTTCCAAGGGAATAAAAGTAGAGAACGCACGGTACTGTTTCTGAAAGATATTTATGCACGGGCAGGGATTAAATTAGAACCGTCTCCGCAAGAGTTTCCAGTGATGCAGGAAGCTTTAAAGAAACGTGATTTCGATGCAATCACCATGGGCTGGTCGAGTGGAATTGAAACTGATATTTATCAAATGTTCCATAGCTCGCAAATAAAAGACGATGGTGATAATTTCATTTCTTATCACAATCCTGAGCTAGATAAGTTAATTGATGAAGCGCGCCGCACAGTAGATGAGCCAAAACGGATGATTCTGTGGCAACAGGCTGAAAGAATTATGTATGAGGATCAGCCTTACACCTTTTTAATTCGTGAGCAGTCCTTATTGTTTGTGGATAAGCGCATTCAAAATTTACAAATGTCCAAACTGGGCTTGAACTACGGTTCTTTGCCTATGGAAAACTATGTGCCAGCCCCTTTGCAAAAGTATCAAAAATAAGCGGAGCTGCTAAATGCTGACGTATTTGCTGCGCCGCTTGCTGTTGATGATTCCAACTTTGCTAGGAATTACGATAGTCGTATTCTCGGTGATGGCGCTTTCCCCCGGTGGAGTGGGTGCGCAGAATATGACCGATAGCAATATGAAGCCAGAAGAGCGTAAGGCGCTGATGGATTATTACAATAAACGCTATGGGCTTGATCAGCCTGCACCGATGCAATATTTGCGCTGGCTGAATAATGTTTCCCCGATAGGGTTTGAGCAGGATGAGAACGGCAAATACACTAGTTTCTCTTTGACTAAAGGGATGGATCTGGGGGAAAGCTTTTATTTTGGCCGCCCTGTGAGCGAAATTTTGGGCGAGCGCATCCCGATTACTTTGCTGCTGAATATCATCACTATCCCCATTATTTATATTGTCGCCATCGCGATTGGGGTGAAGTCGGCTACTGAGCGCGGGAGTGGCTTTGATGTGAGTTCTAGTATGGTGATGTTAGCGCTGTGGTCGATTCCTACTATGTTGTTGGGTGTGCTATTGCTAGGTTTTTTTGCCAGTGTGCAGCATTGGCAGTGGTTCCCAACGGCAGGGATTGGCAGTCGTGCGGCGCAAGATATGCCTTTTATGCCGCATTGGGGTTCGTTGTGGGACGTAGGTAAAGTTTTCTTAGGCATGCTAATAGGAACCTCACTATTAGTTTGGTTGAGTCGTTGGCAAGAGCGTAAATTGCGTGCTTTCTTAGCGGGTGTTTTTGGCCTTGTCGCTGGTGTGTGGATGGCACAAGCGCATGCAGATTTCTCACTATTTGCTTGGGTAGTATTACCAGTTTTAGGGGGGGCGATGCTGGTTGGCATGGGGTGGATGGATTACACACCTTTTCGAGTCATAGGTTTGGGTTTTTTGGGTGCAACCCTCGGAATTTTATTTGCTTTGCAATTCACCGATGATGGTTTTGTGCGCGGTTTTTTATTGGATCGTATCTGGCATTTAGTCTTACCCGTTTTATGCTTATCACTAGGCGCTTCAGCGGCTTTAGCGAAAATTATTCGTGCTTCGCTGTTAGAAAACCTTAGTGCCGATTATGCACGCACGGCACGCGCTAAAGGTTTAGACGAGCAAACCGTGCTGTGGAAGCATGTGTTTCGTAATAGCTTATTACCGCTGATTACCATCATTGCGGGCTTATTACCGAGTTTATTAGCGGGTTCTTTAATTGTTGAGAATATATTTAGTATCAATGGTATGGGGCAACTAGCAATTGAAGCAGTAAAAAGTCGGGATCGTGAGTTGGTGCTATCGATTACTTGGATTAGCGGTTTCCTAACCTTGGTTGGTTATTTAATCGCTGATTTTCTTTATACTTTAGTTGATCCACGTGTGACTTATGACTAAGCAAATCATTAGCCAAGAAACACTGTCACGTCGTTTATTACGCAAAACCTTTGCCGGTCACGGTGTAAAATTCGCCTTATTTTGGATAGGCACTTTAATTCTGTGTGCAGTCTTTGCTCCATTCTTAGCAAATAGTATGCCTTTGGTCATGAGCAAAGCAGGGCAATTGTCTTTCCCGGTTTTGACTTATTTGAGTACGGAGGACTTAGCGGTATTAGCGGCTTTTTTCACGATTTTGGTGTTGTGGGTATTGCCATTGAAATTAAAGTTTAGAGTGAATTTAGCGCTGTTGGCCGCAGTGATTGCTGCCGTCGTGGTTTTGGCTAATGTCTATTTAAAACCACCACAGTTGGTGATTTATGATGATTTCCGTACCGCCCATTATACCGAAGTCGATTGGCGAGTGATGCCACTGATTCCTTATGCACCGCAAGATTATTTACGCGATTATGGCGATACTGGTTTAGAACCGCCTTTAGCGGGTAAAGCGGCTGAAGAGCAGCGTTTACATTTGATGGGTACTGAAGAGAATGGGGCGGATGTTTTAAGTCGGATGATTCATGCCTCACGCATCGCTTTAAGTATTGGGATTGTAGCGACCAGTATTTCTATGATTCTCGGGATTATCATTGGAGGCTTCATGGGCTATTTCTCGGGCGTAGTCGATATGATTGGTATGCGTCTTGTGGAGATTTTTGAAGCGATTCCAACTTTATTTTTACTGCTCACGTTTGTCGCTTTCTTTGGGCGTAGCCTGTATATGATGATGATCATTATTGGGGTAACGAGTTGGTCGGGGTATGCGCGCTACATTCGTGCTGAGTTCTTGAAGTTACGCCGCCAAGATTATGTACAAGCGGCAGTGGCAGCGGGTTTACCCCTACACTCGATTTTGTTTCGACATATGTTACCGAATGGAGTGGCGCCTTTATTGGTGGCGGCAAGTTTCGGGGTGGCTTCAGCGATTTTAGCGGAAGCGACTTTAAGTTTCTTAGGCCTAGGTTTAGTTGAGGAGCCGTCGTGGGGACAAATGTTGGATCAATCAGTGACATCTGCCAGTTTCAATTGGTGGATGGCCGTGTTTCCTGGTGGCGCGATTTTCTTAACTGTATTCGCTTATACCTTGATTGGCGAAGCCTTCCGCGATGCAATTGACCCGAATCTCTCGCGTGCAGCGGGGGTACAATAAATAATGCCAGCGCCCTTATTAGTGGTCAATAAGCTCTGCACTTATCTACAAAATGGCGCTGAAACCGTTAAAGCGGTGGATGGCATCAGTTTCACTATCAATAAAGGCGAAACCTTCTGCCTAGTCGGTGAATCGGGTAGTGGTAAATCGATTACGGCTTTATCGGTGATTCGCTTACTGCCTTATGGGATTGCCTCGCATCCGAACGGGCAGCTTCTGTTTAATAATCAAGATTTGCTAAAGGTAGATGAGGATGAATTGCGGACGATTCGTGGATCACAAATTGCCATGATCTTCCAAGAGCCAATGACTTCGCTCAATCCAGTATTCACGGTCGGTGATCAAATTATGGAGGCCTTGCAGCTCCATCATCCTGAGATGACAGCAGAAGAGGCAGAAGAACGTGCGATTCAAGCTTTAGATCAAGTACAGATGCCCAATAGCCGCGAACGCCTGAATAGCTTTCCGCATCAGCTATCAGGTGGACAACGTCAGCGCGTGATGATTGCGATGGCTTTGGCTTGTGAGCCGGAGTTATTGATTGCAGATGAACCAACGACTGCGCTAGATGTGACCGTGCAGGCGGAAATTTTACGCTTGATGCGCCATCTACAAGAAACTACGGGGATGAGTATGTTGTTCATTACTCATGATTTTGGGGTGGTCGCACAAATGGCGCATCAAGTCGGGGTGATGCAGCACGGTAAGTTAGTCGAAGTGGGTTTGGTCGAACAAGTGCTGAATCGTCCGCAACATCCCTATACCCATCAGTTACTCGAAGCAGTTCCCGAAAATTTGGCACGCCATAAAAATCCCACCTTAACCAAACCACTGTCTGAAGCGCAGTTAATCGCTGAACCCTTGTTACAATTGCGACATGTTAATGTTTGGTTCCCGATTAAAAAGGGCTTATTTAGGCAAGTGGTTGATTATAATAAAGCCGTTGATGATGTGAGCCTTGATATAGTCAAAGGCCAGATTGTAGCTTTAGTCGGGGAGTCGGGCTGTGGGAAAACGACTTTAGGTCGTGCGGTCTTACAATTAGAAAAGCCTAGCTCGGGTAGCATCAAAATGCAGGGCAACGAATTCGTGGGTCTGTCCGCTAGTGCAATGCGTGCTTGGCGCTCGAAAATGCAAATAGTCTTCCAAGATCCGCAATCGTCTTTGAATCCGCGCCTTTTAATTGAAATGACCTTGACCGAACCGATGAAGGTGCATGGAATCGGCTCAAATCAAGAGGAGCGTTTAGAGTTAGCGGCCAAAACTTTAGAGCGCATGCAATTAAAGCGTGAACATTTATGGCGTTATCCCCATGAATTTTCGGGTGGACAGCGCCAGCGGATTGGCTTAGCGCGTGCTTTAGTTCTGAATCCGGCGTTTATTGTTTGTGATGAAATTACGAGTGCTTTGGATGTTTCGGTGCAGGCCGAAATTTTGCAGTTACTCTTAGAGTTGCGAGCGGAGCGCGATTTAACTTTACTCTTTATTACACACAATATTGGCGTGGTTGAGTATCTCAGTGATCAAACCGTGGTAATGTATAAAGGACGGATCGTTGAATTGGGGCCAACTACAGCCGTGTGTGGTTCACCGCAGCAGGATTATACTAAAAAGCTGTTGGCGGCGGTGCCACGATTGAGTTTGGGTCAAAAGGCATGGGGCGCTTTATAATGAATTGCTATTTACTCCAAAACGGCTATCCTGCGATTAATTTGCCTGCCAAACGCCAATGGGAGTTCAATACCTTGATGCTAGCGTTTTATCCATCAGGCGACGAAACTGCGATGAATGTGTTTATGCGTTCCTGTATGGATGAGCGAGTATTGCGGATCATGCTATAGTAGGGTCAAATTATTTTCGCTAATCTCAAGTTGAATGGCCATGCAAAATCTTGTGTTAAGAAAACAACTAGCTACTTACAGGCGAGTTGGGGTTGCTATTTCTGTGTTTAGTCTAGCAACACTTAGTTCTTTTGCTTGGAGTGAAACCCCTTATGGTGGCATGGGGAGTATGCCGTGGTCTTCCGGCTTGTCACCTTGGAGTATGGGGGCGAACCCGTGGTCTTCCGGCTTGTCACCTTGGAGTATGGGCAGCAATCCTTGGTCGACTGGCTTTATGCCTTGGGGTGGAAATAGTTGGAGTTCGTCAATGATGCCGTGGAGTTCTGGCAACGGCGGGGGGAACTCATGGGGAAATAACGCATGGATGCCGTGGTCTAGTGGTTCTAACTCCTTTGGGCGACGCAATAATAATGATTGGGTAACGAGTATGTTTTTAATGAACTCACTCAATAACCAACAACCTTGGAATACAGGCATACTTCCAAATTATAATTATCAAGCCCCGAGTTGGCAGCAGGTACCTCTGCAAACACCGCCTAGTGCTTTCTACCAATCGCCGCCAGTTATGCTGCCCAATAATTTCATGCCCAACCCTGATACAGGTCAAGCCGTCCAGCCTGCAGAATCCATTAGGTTTCCTGCGAGTAGCTCGAGCTTTAGCCCTTTCTTAGACTCTAATCCGCCAACTACTAATCAATCACCAGTGGCTAACTCTGTTCAATCTCAACCGAGTACGCCTCAACCTAATCCTACTGGCAAAACCTTAGTATTTCCGGACGGTAGTCGCTTTTAGTCGTTAATTACTTCGCTTTCCCACAGATAGCGATTGACGGCTAACCATGCCCCGACTAAACCTAAACTAGCACTGATGATTAAGACTTCCAAAGTAGTAGTCAGATCAATGCCGCCTAAATTGAAATCACTGCCATAAAGCAGAGATAGTTTATTGACAGGCTCGACCAGAAATAATAGGGCGATATTCACGACTAATAAGCTTAAGAAGCCGCCAAACAAGCCTAACCACAAACCACCATATAAAAAGGGGCGACGAATATAACGATTAGTCGCGCCGATTAAACGGGTGACACGAATTTCATCTTTGCGATTTTCAATATCCAGTCGAATCGTATTGCCAACCACTAAGAGGACAGTGGTGGCTAGGAGTGCTGCCACCACCGCAACAATACGCTCAGCGATTTGCAGGATGGCGCGTAGGCGTTGAATCCATTCAATATCGATTTGCACATCTTCAACTTCTTTGTAGGTTTTTAAGCGCTTGGTGAAGTCTTCCAAATCAGCATCAGTGACCCCTAAATCATTCATTTTAGGGGTAATCACCACAATATTGGGTAAGGGATTTTCACCTAAGGTTTTTAAAGTATCCGCAAGACCCGCAATTTTCTTAAAATCTTGCAAGGCCTGATCGCGGGTAACCACCGTAGTACTCAACACTTCAGGCTGACTTTTGACCAGTTCTGCCAAATCATTTGCTTGTTGCTCAGTCACTTTCGGCTTTAAAAACAAAGAAATAGTTGGTACAGATTGATTGTTATGCGTCAAACTTTGTAGATTTTTAACTAAAACATGCATGCTCGTCGGTAAAGATAAGGCCAAAGCAATCGCAATCAAGGTAATCCAAGCAGAAATCGGGTTAAACCATAAGCGCTTGAGGCTGAAATCAATCGCTTGTTTTTGCTGACTCAACCAAACCCTAAATTTGCGCCCTAAGTCATGGGAAGCTACAATGCGCGGTTTAGCCGGTGGTCTTTTGTCGGTCATTTAAAGCTCCACGCGCTGCAGCACAATAATGCGCTTTTGCATACGTTCGACCAAACCATGATCATGGCTGGCAATTAACACGGTCACACCAATGTCATTAAATTGAGCAAAGGTATGCATAATGTCTTGTGCTAATTCAGGGTCTAAATTTCCCGTTGGCTCATCTGCCAATATCATGGTTGGGCGATTGACCACTGCACGTGCAATACCTACGCGCTGTCGCTCACCGGCTGAAAGCATCAGTGGATAGCTTTTAGTCTTTTTCCCTAAACCTACTTTATCTAAGGCGGCATTAACGCGGCGCGTAATATCCGTAGCGGGCATGCCAGAAATTAATAAAGGCAAGGCAACATTATCAAATACATTGCGGTCATAGAGCAGGTGTGGATCTTGGAAAATAAAGCCAATACGTCGTCGATAATTAGGAATTTGACGAGCTTGTAAATGAGATAAAGGCGTGCCATCAATCAATACATCGCCTTTGCTTGGAGTTTCCAGCAAAGCGATTAATTTGAGGAGGGTACTTTTGCCGGCGCCTGAATTGCCAGTGATAAAAATCATCTCTCCGGCACGAATCGTCAAATTGACATTGTAGAGAGCAAGCTGGCCAGTCGGATAACGCTTCTGTACCTGACGAAATTCAATGATCGTTTTGTTTGTCATCGCCGCCCGCTAATAACGCGCTAGTAAATTCGTAAGCGTCGAACTCTTGTAAATCATCAATGGTTTCGCCCACTCCAATGAAGCGCACGGGAATTTTTAACTGCTCAGCAATCGCAAATAAAATCCCGCCTTTAGCCGTACCGTCCAGTTTAGTAACGGTAATACCAGTGACACCTAAAGCTTCATTGAATTGGCGTGCTTGAATTAAAGCGTTTTGCCCAATACTCGCATCAACAATCAACATAATTTCATGCGGTGCTGATTCATCCAGCTTTTGCATGACGCGCTTCACTTTTTTCAACTCTTCCATTAAGTTGGTTTGCGTATGTAAGCGTCCAGCGGTGTCAGCCAGTAGAACATCAATGCCGCGTGCTTTGGCGGACTGCATCGCATCATAAATCACTGAAGCCGAATCCGAACCACTGCCTTGGGCAATCACTGGAATGCCATTGCGCTCACCCCAAATCGTAAGTTGCTCGACCGCCGCAGCACGGAAGGTATCACCTGCGGCGAGCATCACCGATTTACCTTGTTGCTGGAATTTTTTGGCGAGTTTACCAATGGTAGTGGTTTTGCCAGCGCCATTAATCCCGACCATCAACAGTACAAAGGGTTGGTGGCTGCTCTCAAGCGTTAAAGGTTGAGCGGCAGGCCGGAGGATGCGATGCATTTTGTTATACAAAGCCTGCATCAAGGCATCCATATCGTCTAATTCTTGGCGACTCACCCGTTGGTTGAGATCACTCATAATTTCCTGAGTGGCTTCCATTCCCACATCGGCCATTAAGAGACGGGTTTCTAGTTCTTCGAGAACTTCATCATCGACTTTTTTCTTACCTTTAACGATGACATCCATACCTGCGGTAATGGTATTGCCGGTTTTGAATAAGCCTTGGCGGAGGCGCTCAAATAAGCCAAGTTTCTTAGGTTGAGCGAGTACGGCATCGGGGGAGATGTCTTCTGCTTCCTGCTTTTTTTTCTTTCCAAATCCAAACATCGTACAATCACCTACACCAAAATTTTTATCTGTGAGCACTCTGCTAAATGCCCCGCATACTATCATCAGCCAGCCCAAATCGTAATAGTTCTCAGGTAAACAGAGCCAAAGCCAATCAATTACGTATTATAGGCGGACAATGGCGTAGTCGTCGCCTTCCTATAGCTGATGTGGCGGGTTTAAGACCTACTCCTGATCGGGTGCGCGAAACTTTGTTCAATTGGCTGCAGTCTGTGATAGGTGGAGCACGTTGCTTAGATTTATTTGCAGGTAGTGGCGCTTTAGGGTTTGAAGCTTTATCACGTGAGGCCGCTAAGGTTGTGTTTGTCGAAAAAGATACGCGGGCTTTCAAACAATTACAGGCTAATGTGGTGACTTTAGAGGCGAGTGGCGCACAATTAATACATGCGGATGCATTCAGTTATCTAGAGCGTGAAATGGCGAGTTTCGATGTGGTTTTTCTTGATCCACCTTTTCGGTTAGCGCTACCTGAAAAGGCTCTAGATAAATTGTTAGAGCGGCAATTAATCGCTCAGGAAAGTTTGATTTATTTGGAGCACGAACTTGAGTATCAGCTTGAGTTTGCGCGTTGGGGCTTAGCGGTTCATCGGCAGACTAAAGCGGGGCAAGTGATGAGTTTTTTATTGAAAAAAGTATAATTTAAGCCACTAATTAAAAGTTAAGTGTTTTTAGGGTCAATGGTAGGTAGAGGAGAGATTTCATGGGCTTATGGTCTGAGTTAGTAGCTTGGCAGTTGGTGTGTATTGCCTTGGGGTTAACACATATCACTATTATCGCGGTAACAGTTTTTTTACACCGCTCGCAAACCCATCGTGCAGTCGAGTTAGGTATTATCCCTTTCCATTTTTTCCGTTTCTGGCTGTGGCTTACGACTGCGATGATCACCCGTGAGTGGGTCGCAATTCATCGTAAACATCATGCTAAGTGTGAAACACTAGATGACCCACATAGCCCACAACATAAGGGTTTACAGACTGTGCTGTGGCTAGGTGCTTTTTTGTATCGTCGTGAGTCTTTAAATCAGGATACCTTGAATTTGTATGGCCGTGGTACTCCAGACGATTGGCTAGAGCGCAATATCTATGCGCGGTTACCTTGGTTGGGGGTACTGTTGATGCTGCTGATTGATTTAGCTCTGTTTGGCTTGGCAGGTTTAGCGATTTGGTTGGTACAGATGTTATGGATTCCGTTCTGGGCGGCTGGGGTGATTAATGGTCTGGCACATTTTTGGGGTTATCGCAATTGGCAGACTGACGATGCTTCTACCAATATCTCCCCTTTAGGGATCATCATTGGTGGCGAGGAATTACATAATAATCATCATGCTTTTGCGGCCTCAGCGCGCTTATCGAGCAAATGGTATGAATTCGATATAGGTTGGATGTATATCCGCTTATTAAAAATACTGGGTATGGCCAAAGTGCGCAATGTAGCGCCACGCCTCACAGTGAATCTGGCCAAGCAGGTAGTGGACTTAGATACTGTATCCGCCGTGTTGGGGAATCGGATGCACGTTTTATCAAATTTTACACGTCAAGTGACGAAGCCCGTGATCAAAGCTGAGTTATGCCAAGAAAAACCAGCTTACCGTCAGCAACAACGCCTAATGCAACGTCTACTGAGTCAGTCTAAACCGCTGGATCAAGTTACAAGTGCCAATTTGCAACAGTTGTTAGCAGGTAATCAAACTCTAGAGACGGTTTATCAGTTCCAACAGCGCCTATTGCAATTATGGGAGCGTACCACCCAATCTCAGGAGACGCGTTTGGAAGCTGTGCAAGAATGGATCGCACAGGCAGAGAAAACGCGAGTAGTAGCTTTAGCGCAGTTTGCGCAGCGTCTACGTGGTTATTCGATGGCAGCATAAACGTTTGGAATAGCACTGAATAAAAAACCGGATTCTAGAATCCGGTTGATAAGAGGTAAATGCAAGATAATTGCAAAAGTCTAAGTAAATTTATTCAGCCGGTTTATTATTGCCGCAATCACCACCATGTCCGCCTCGATGATGACCACCATGACGACCTTTGCCTTCAGTGCCACCGTCCATACCAAATCCCCTGTGTTCGTCACGGAAAGATTTCATTTTAGTTGCTTGCTCAGGTGTCAAAATACCGTTGATACGTGTTTCAGCTTCAGTACGTAAGACTTCACGTTTAGCATGCTGCTCAGTCATAATCGTTTTTAACTGGGCTACTTGGTCATCGGTTAGATTCAAGCGTTCTTTCATACGGTTCACGCGTTTTTCAATATGCTCAGCTATTTTGGCATCACGCTGTGCTTGAGTATCGGCAGCAGTCGTCGTTGGAGCTGTAGTGGTAGCAGGCGCAGGGACTGGATCTTCAGCAAATACACTGTTAGCAGCGCCTAAACCTAAAGCACTAATTAAAGCTAAAGTTAAAATTGACTTTTTCATTCTAGGTATCTCCAAAAATTATTGATAAGTTCCTGTAGGTTTTAACTGACTTAAGCGGTCTTCCCTAACCTAAGTTTGTTCTAGTGTGGAGCTTGTCTTGCTTCCATGTGAGGCAGAATACTCAGGAATTACGGACTAAGTTTGAGCTAATCATGGAGAGATTTAGGAGAATGAAGGGCTATTAAGGCTCGAATTTATAGCCCACTGAATACACCGAGTGGATCAATTCGCGCTCTGAGTTGAGTTCGTTAATCTTTTTGCGCAGCTTTTTAATATGACTATCAATCGTGCGATCACTGACAATGCGGTTATCAGGATAGACTCGTTCCATCAATTGCTGGCGACTGAAAATTCGCCCTGGATAGGATTGGAGGGTTTCTAATAATTCAAATTCAACTAAGGTCAAAATGACTTGTTGGTCGCCATATTGTACACATAAACGTTCGCGATCCAGTTGAATACTGGTCTGTCCGAGGATGGTTCCATTTTGTTGATGATGGGTTGGCAACGTAGTGCGCCGCAAAACAGCTTTAATCCGAGCAAGTACCTCACGTGGGCTAAAAGGCTTACAAATATAATCATCAGCTCCTAGCTCTAAGCCTAATAAGCGATCAATTTCCTCAGCCCGGGCAGTGAGCATGATAACGGGAGGCTGGGGAGCGCGTTGGCGCAGTTCTTTACAAATTTCTAAGCCATCTTTACCGGGCAACATCAAATCCAATAGCACCAACTCTACCTGATTATGCTGTAACCAAATGCTCGCCGCATTGCCATCAGCAATCCAATGAGTTTTATAGCCAGAACTTTGTAAATATTTTTTTAAGAGGTCGGCAATTTTAGGTTCATCTTCTACGATTAACACCGGAAACATGGCTTTAGCCTCGGTTAGATTTCTTCGTTAAGGTCTTCAGCGGTAGTTTAACAGTGATCTGCAAGCCACCTAAGGGCGAATGCTCGGCTTGAATACTACCACTATGTGCTTCCACAATATTATGGCAGATGCTCAAGCCAATACCTGCTCCCCCAGTTAAGCGATTGCGCGAATTTTCTACACGAAATAATCGCTCAAATAGGTGAGGGATAGCTTCATCAGGCACACTTGGCGCGGTATCTTGAAAGCTGATTTCTGCCATTTGCCCATGCGTTTTGTATTTGACCTGTAATCGACCAGGGGCATCAGTATAGCGTAGGGTATTTTTCAGTAAGTTATGAAAGAGTTGTTGCAGGCGTTGCTCATCGGCTTGTATTAATGCTTGTTGATCCTTGGGCAGTTGCTGTTCTAGAGTTAAGCCCGCTTCTTGGAAACTAGACTCGAATTGATTGAGGCTATCTTTCAGCACTTTGAGCAAGTCAATTTCGGTTTTGTGATAAATTAAAGCACCACTATCTGACATGGAAAGGGTATATAAATCCTCGACTAAGCGCTGGAGATGCAAAGCTTCTTGATGTAAGGAGTGAATAGTGGCGTCGTCCACTTGATTAATTCCATCTTGGATGGCTTCAATTTCACCTCGCAAAATCGATAAAGGAGTGCGTAATTCGTGAGCAATATCTTGAATCCATTGCCGCCGCGCTTGTTCATTTTGCTGTAAGCGCTGCGCAAGCTGATTAAAGTCCGAGCTAAGTTGACCTAATTCATCGCCTCCAACTTTTGCAATCCGTGTAGCATAATTGCCGTCGGCTAATTCACTGGTGCTATGCCGTAAACGCTGAATCGGTCGGACTAATTGACGTGCGAATAAAAAGGCCACCAACATACTGCCCAGTAAAGTCATGAGGGCAATAATAAATAAGGTTCGGTTTTGTTTTTCTAAAAATTTTGCGTCTTCGCTACTTTCGCTAAAACCAGTGCGTTGGTACAGCCCTAAATAGCCGACTATGTGCTGGCTCCACTCTAACTTATACTCTAGGTCGGGCGGGTCTTTTAGTTGAATACCTTGCACTAATTGGTGGTCAGCATCTAATAACACTGTCCGCCGCCGCACATCGAATTGAGTGAGACGATTAAGCGAAGGGGCAGGTGGAAGATCATTGACCTCAGTTTCGGTTTGCTCACGCAGTGAGCGCTGCAATAAAAACCACTGACGACGATCTTTTTTAAGATTTTCCCAACTACCATGTCTGGCGTAATAAGCCACTAGAGTGGTTTTTAGTTGTTGCAGATGTTCATTTTCTTGCTGGCGCACAAATTCCAAATAGGTGTATCTAAATTGGAAATGGACGAAGCTTAAAGAAGCAGTCACTGCTATGGAGCAGGCTAATAGGATCGCAATAAACAGTTTAGTTCGAATACTAAGGCTAGGCATGCTTCCAAGGTACTGACTGTGTCTAGTAGAGTCAATCACTGCCCATAAGCAATTTCGAGCCAAATGTGTCCGTTTTTGCCAGATTGCTTCACGCTCAGAACTTGAATGCTCGAACCTTCAGCTAAGTATCCAATACTTTCTGCTAAATTGGCACTGCCAGTACTCATGCGTTGGCCGGGTGGAGCAGAACGTACTTTAGCGCCCCAAGTTAATTTATAGCTTTTATTTGGCTCAGGCAGGGTAGTCACATCTAAATCCAAGCCTAGTAAACTCCATTTACCATTTTGAAACTGCCCAGCATAAAGCCAAGCTGACTTGTATCTAGGTATTATGGGTTGATTAGTAGTGTTGTCGTCCACTAAACCTTGGACGGTTAAAGCAACAGGTGCGGTGGTTTTAGGTAAAGTCGTTGGCTGATTAGCTGCTAAACTTGCCAAAGGTAAAATATCACGAGGAATAATAGCCGCTTGGTCTAAGTAATCTTGACTCTCTAGTAAAGTAGATGGCAAACGGTTAGTAACTTCCGTGTTGAGGTTTTGTTTGGGCGGCGTTAGCGTACTTGATGCAGATGCTTTTAAGTGGGTGTCAGGTTTTTCAGTATGGCTCTGTGGGACTTGAATAGGTTGGGCGGGATGAAGATTAGCCTGACTAACTATTATTGACTCCGGTGCGGCTAAGGGTTCTTTGGTTAATAAAGATGGACTCACAAACACCGAAGAGCGGGTTAATAACCAACCCAAAATTAAACTACTGACTAATAGAGTAAATAAAAGCGTTACTAGCAGCCAATTGGCATATTTTGAGTCTTCGTGCATCGCTTCCAAGCCATCCTTGTCATAATTTGATCGAAAATTAATCAAATTAAAAATAGCACATCTTTCCTTGAAATGCTTATAGATTAATCTGGTTCAAGCTACTTAAGTTAATGAGGGCAAGACTTACTAGTCACTCAAAGCCTTGGGTATATACTTCTGGTGTATAATTTTCAAAGCGCGTGTATTTGCCTAAGAAAGTAAGACGGCAGGTGCCGATGGGACCATTACGTTGTTTAGCAATAATAATTTCTGCCGAGCCTTTTTCTGCCGAGTCAGGGTGATAAACCTCATCCCGATACACGAACATAATCACATCCGCGTCCTGCTCAATCGCACCGGACTCGCGTAAATCAGACATTACAGGACGCTTATTCGGGCGTTGCTCCAAACTCCGGTTGAGCTGGGAAAGAACAACAATTGGTGTACTCAATTCTTTTGCCAAGGCTTTCAGGGAGCGGGATATTTCCGACACTTCATTGGTACGGTTTTCGCTTTTACCATTCCCTTGCATTAACTGTAGATAGTCAAGGACGATAAGCCCTAATTGACCATGCTCACGTACTAGACGGCGAGAACGCGCACGTACTTCATTCGGGGAGAGTGCAGGGCTGTCATCAATAAACATAGGCACATCCGCGAAAATCTTTACGGCAGTCGCAATGCGTGGCCAATCTTCATCCGTGAGTTGGCCGGTACGTAATCGATGCTGATCTACCCGTCCCATCGAGGATAATAAACGCAACGTCAATTGCTCAGCAGGCATCTCCATACTAAATACAGCGACCGGTAGCTTTTTATGCGCGGCGGCGTATTCAGCAATATTCATGGAGAAAGTGGTTTTACCCATGGAAGGACGACCTGCAACAATCACTAGATCGCCTTTTTGTAGGCCAGAGGTCATCTCATCTAAATCGGTATAGCCGGTCGAGACCCCTGTAATAGTGGAGTTGAGTTTGCTGAGTTCTTCAATGTGCTCTAAAGTGGTTTTCATTAGAGATTTTAGCGCTCGGAAGGATTTGGTATTTCGTGCACCTTGCTCAGCAATTTCAAAGACTTTACGTTCGGCCTGATCGAGTAGTTCGCGGCTATCGCGGCCTTCGGTGTTATAGCCTGAATCAGTAATTTCAGTACCCACACTAATCAGTTGGCGCAGGATCGATTTCTCACGCACTATATCCGCATAAGCATTGATATTGGCTGCACTCGGCGTGTCCTTAGCCATCGTGGCTAAATAAGCCAAACCACCCGCATCTTCTAGTGAGCGATTTTCCTTAAGCCAGTCACTTAAAGTAATCACATCCAAAGGCTTTTGTTGGCTAGCTAAATAAGCAATCGCACGGAAGATCAAACGGTGATCTTGCCGGTAAAAATCAGTCTCGGATAATTTGTCGCCAATGATCATCCAAGCTTCATTATCCAACATTAAACCGCCCAGTACGGACTGCTCTGCTTCAATCGAATGCGGAGGAATTTTAAGTGATTCGTATGTGTCTGCCATAGCCAGCAGTTTACAGGAAGTGGGGAGAAAAGAGCGGAGGCTCGCCTAGAAAATTCATCAGGCAGCTATAAAACTACCTGATGATGAAGCTAAGATGCTGATTACTTGGCAGCTTCGTCTTCAATAATAACTTTTACGGTCGCATCTACATCAGTATATAAGTGCAGACCTACTTCATATTCACCTAGTAAGCGCAAGGGGCCTGCAGGCATACGAATTTCACGACGCTCTACAGGAACACCGGCTGCATTAATCGCTTCAGCAATTTCAATACTAGACACAGAGCCGAATAATTTACCTTCGCCACCCGTTTTAGCTTTAATGGTTAAAACTAAATCTTGTAATTGATCACGACGGGCTTCAGCCGCAGCATGTGCATCTTGCGCAGCTTTTTCTAATTCAGCACGACGCTGTTCAAATTCAGCGATATTGGCTTTAGTGGCCATTTTGGCGCGGCCGGTCGGAATCAGATAATTACGGCCATAGCCTGGACGTACATTAACTACAGTTCCGAGTGCACCGAGATTTTCAACTTTCTTTAGAAGTATGACTTCCATCGTTCTCACCTTAAAATGTAACTCAGGCTGAGCCTGAATAATCCATAAATACTTAAGTTTACTGTTTAGTTCTGCGTACTAAGTAACCACGAAAATCCGCAAAGGTATCGACCATACCAAACACGGCTACTAACAAACCAGTTTGTACCGGCAATAGAGCCAAGGGAAGATAAAGCGCTAATAGCCAAGTACGGTGAACATTTAACTGTGCGCGTACACTGTGAACCAACGCGATACCTTGGAACAAAAATAATCCAAGTCCCACAAAAATTAAGTCGATTAATAAGGCTGAGCGGCTAACAAGGACAAGCATAATGATTCCACTGAGGGCGAGGGCTACGAACTTATTCAGTCGTAAACCATACATTTCTTCCTTGAAGCCACCCGGATTATATAAACTAGCTTGCCAGTGGCGTGCCAGCATGAGCGATAAGGTAAAGGCTAAACTCATCGACGCTGCAAACAGCCCAGTCATGTGCTTAGCGATTTGATTGAGTAAATCGTCCAATTTAATATCAACCAAACGGGCTTGTAGTTGCTCAAAATCGACCAAAGCTTGTAAAGCATTCTTCCAGAAGCTAACTGGGTCAGTCACACTCAAGTGGAAAAGTACTACTAGGCTTGCTGCTAGACCAAAAATAATTTGCAACAGATTTGGCCAAGAGGCAGTGCTAGCTAAATAAATTGCCAAGGCTACAACCAAGAGTGATTGCAGCAAACTTGAAAATAAGCTGCCGAAGACATTGCCTTGTAATAAGAGAGCCACTAGCCCTAAACCGATACTAACGGCCAACGCAAGCATTACACCGCGTCGCCAACCCATGCGTAAGGTGACTAAACCTATAGCCGCATTGCTCAGTAAACCTAAAAATGGCAGAAACATTGCAAGTAAAGCAAACACTAAGGCAAAACCAATCGCTTGAAGTGGCCCTGACATAATGAATGCAGCCATGCATATCTCCTGCTCTCAACGAGTGACCGCAACGAACACGGTCAGACGCTAAAATTACTTGTGCTGATCGGTATAAGGCATCAGCGCAAGGAAACGGGCGCGTTTAATCGCGGCTGCTAATTGACGCTGATAAGGCGCTTTCGTCCCAGTAATGCGGCTAGGTACGATTTTGCCTGTCTCAGTAATAAAGCCCTTTAAGGTATCGAGGTCTTTGTAATCGACTTCAGCAATGCCTTCGGCAGTGAAACGGCAATATTTTTTACGGCGGAAAAAACGTGACATATTAAATTATCCCTAGAATTATTCGTCGTCAGACTCGTCAAGGTCAGCATCCTCTAATTCCACTTCTTCACGACGTGGTGGACGCTTGGTTTTACCTTCGTTTTCTTTGCTCAATGGCGACGCTTCAGTGATAGGGGCATCACGACGGATCGTCAAAGTACGGATAATGGCATCATTGAAGCGGAAAATGCTTTCCAGTTCATCGACAGTTTTGCCATCACACTCGATATTCATCATTACATAGTGTGCTTTGTGGATTTTATTGATCGGATAAGCCAATTGGCGACGGCCCCAATCTTCTAAACGATGAATAGTACCTTGGTTTTCATTGATCAGCGTGCGATAACGCTCGATCATTGCTGGAACTTGCTCGCTCTGATCCGGATGGACGAGAAAGACAATTTCATAGTGACGCATGAAGTCTCCTTTTGGATTAAAGCCTCCTGCTAGCAAATGAATGCACAGTGAAGCAAGGATGCAGAATTAATACCCTATTCTGCTAGGGTTACATAAAGGCGCGTAATTATGCGGTAAAGCATAATGACTGTCAATTAAGAGTCAGACTGACACTTTCTCCTTTTGTAGGATTTATTGGGAAAAATCAATTTTCCTGACCTAAACTCACATAAACCAAGAATTCAAATGCCAATTAGCTATTGCGTGGAGTTTTAAGTGGACTATCAACTTTCCGCCGAAGCGGAGCGAGTTGTCGGCAAACCTGCCCTAACATTTTTACTGGTCGAGAGTCAATCACCGGTACGTTTAGACCTTGAACTCATGCTACGCAAGCGTTTCCCTACTGCTTCTTTAGAACGGTTATTTCCTGAAATTGATGTTAATGCACTCCAGCACTTGGTGTGGCAAGACTATGATTTAGTGATTGTTGCGACAGAAACGGCGGAGCCAGATTTAACTTGGTTACGTAGGGTTCAACGCACACGAGCAGGTTTGCCGCTGGTTATCGTCCTGACTGACGACCGAGATCAGGAACGTAACGCAGTCTGGGCAGGTGCAGATGTAGCTTTGCCTTTGAATGCCTCACCTAGTCAATTGTCTGCACGTTTAGATAATTTGCTGGAGGTAGGGCGTGCCCTCCAACGCTATCCGATCAATTTACCGCAATGGCAGTTTCTAGAGTTGATTCACAATAGTGAAAACTCGGTTATTTTTTTAGCGGAAAATCGTCAGCATCAACAAGCAGTGATTAAGCGCTTTAAATTTGATGTAAGTGGTGTCGATAATTATGCTTTTGGTAGCTTTCTGCAAGATGCTAAGTTGCTGACTGCTTTGCAATATCCGGGGTTAGTGCACCTTCTGGATGTAGGGGTTTCCTGCAATGCGGTGGTAATTATTATGGAGTATGTACATGGGCAAACACTACGGGCATTACTCACCCAGCATACTTATCTAACATTAGCCAATTTAATCAATTGGTTTAAGCAAATCACTGAGTCTCTTGGGGTAATCCATTCTTTAGGGATGCTGCATCGCGATTTAAAGGCTTCTAATGTTGTCATGCGTGATGATAGTACGCCAGTGCTCTTAGATTATGGGATTGAAAGTAGTGTGATGCTCAGTAGCGGTTTTTTGCAAGAAGATCAAATCTACTGCACTCCCTTTTATGTTAGCCCGGAGCGGGTGGCTGGCGATCCTGCTAGCATTCAATCTGATTTATATGCTTTAGGTATTCTATTCTATGAAATGTTAATGGGTGAAAAGCCGTACACAGGCTCCAACCTTGGTGAAGTTTTGCAGAAGCAACTATTTGATCCTTTACCCCAGTTGCCTCAGCACTTAGCAATCTACCAACCCCTTTTAGATCGTTTACTCGCTAAATTGCCTGAGCAGCGCCCAGCCTCAGCAGCAGAGGTGTTAACTTGGTTAAGTAAGCATGAGCTGTTAGGAATAAACTTAATCAATTAACCTCAAATCTTTATTTTATCATTGCTGAGTTTTTGTTATAGTGTACAGTAAGGTTTTTTAGTATTGCTGTTAGCTAATTTATAACAAAAAATCAATATGATACGCTTCCTCATACTTTTCCTATTGGCCCAGGCTGTTTTATTCGGATTGGAGATGCTCCAAGCTGTACAACAGCAAGTCATTCTCCCTTGGACGGCGTTAATCGCTGATATTAGCGGTTGGTTTATGTCCTTTTTCGATACTAACGTGATTGCTTCTGGCAAAGTGATCAGCCATAGCTTGAACGGTTTTGCTGTCTCCATCGAGCCGGGTTGTAATGGAGTCGAAGCGATGATTGTGCTGCTGGCGGCGATTGCTGCCTTTCCTGCGCCTTGGTTGTATAAACTTAAGGGTTTAGCTTGGGGATTTGTCGCGATTCAAGGTATGAATCTATTGCGCATTATTAGCCTATTTTACCTAGGGCAATGGAGCCGCGAGCTGTTTGATTGGGCGCATTTATATATTTGGCAAGCGTTAATCATGTTGGATGCGCTGGTGGTGTTCCTCATTTGGATTCGTTATTTGCCCTTAGACGATAAACCGCTAACGGAGCAGCCAGCATGAGACAACGACCTATTCAAAGCTTTATTATCGGTGTGCTTTTACTCCTACCGATTACTTTTGCGCTTTGGTATTGGGCAGCGGTAGTGCATTTGGCTCCTCTAACTTGGTTGACCGAGCAACTATTAGAATTCAATTTTCCCCAGTCAGTACTTTGGCTGAAATTGGATGAGAGTACTTTAATTTTAGCTTCAAACTTTGGAGTAGATGCGAGTGGGGCGATTGTTTCACCGCCAGTTTCAGATGATTTGATGGGTTTCCATTTGAACCCGCTCATTTATACCTATAGTTTACCTTTATTGTTTGCCTTGATTCTGGCCACGCCCTCTAGTAATAAATGGCAGCAACTGTTGTGGGCTAGCTTCATTTGGTTGCCGGTAGCTGCTTTCAGCATGTTTTTCAGTGTGTTGAAGGTATTAAGCTTTGATGTGGGTGCCGCTTTCCAACAGCAACAGACCTTGAGTAATTGGGGTTTAGACGTAATTGCCCTAGCTTATCAGACTGGCACTTTAATCTTGCCGATGATCGCGCCTTTAGTCATTTGGATGGCTCTAAATCGCGGTTTTTTACTGACTTTAGCGCCCCAATTACAAAGAGTTTTGGCGCATTAGGTGCATTAATTGAATAGAGCTAGCTTACTCAGGCGTGCGTTTACGCTTCCAATTCTGTAGATCAACCACCTTATCGCTATCAGCAGTATCTTTCGCATCATTAACGGATGCTTTATGACCACTACCTAACAGGACTGAAGGATTTCCTTCTAAAAACTCGCGCATTAAACGCAACTTGAGGCTATTTGGAAAGCGAATTGCGGTCTCGTGATTCTCTAAGGCTTCCGATTCTTCCTCAGTGAGCGAGTTCACGAGTGCCTTCCAGCGTTGATCAAGCAATTCTTTTAGCGGTTGACTGTCGCCTTCTAATTGAGTCTGGATTTCTTCAGGTAAGGATTCAAGATAAGCATCTAAATTCTCAAACGCCTCCTCATGCTGGGCTTCATCTAAAGTATCCAGTAAATCCTGCAGCCATTGCTTTTCTGCTTCTAATGCAAAAGCATCATGCTCATGTGTAGGACGACCATTTTTGATCATCTCATTAGTCTGACCATATTTTTGCCAGAGCATATTTAAGCGCGGAGCGTAAGTTGCCAGTTCGCGCAGAGGATTTTTAGGCTCATCTTTAGTACTGGAGTCAGGCAAAGAGAAAATCGTGGGCGCTAAATCTTGACCCAATTGACTCGCTTGATAGAGTGCACTGACATATTGGAAGGCATCGAAAGAGAAGGTGATGATATTCTCTTCATATTCTTCTGGATCTTCTTCCAACTCAATATTCAGAAAAGGCTCGTAGTGCTCATACACGACATCCCAAAGAATTTTGCCGTCGCGATGTTTAACGAATACGGCCGATTCGATTTGAAAGCGTGGATTATCCGGTGAGGCGGTCACCATCCAGTAATCGCCAGTCGTTTGGGCGCTAGCGATCAATAAACCGATGTCCATAAAATCCATCGGTACTATGAAAATTTGTGCTGGACTACTGTAGTTATCTTGAACACTGAGGTAGGCGCTTGGTAAGCCACCTTCCAGCACTAAAGTTATCGAAAGGCTTTGATCCATTGGTTAAGTATACCAGATTTGATTGGGTCGCTAGCTGGATTTTATGACGGTAACTGTGGGGTGAACTTAGTTCTGTTTCTTTCATAACAGCTAACTGAGAAAATAGTCTATCCTTGGGACGGCGTGAGTCCAATTCTTCCCCTAGGCTTTGGTTCTTTAGTTATTTAATAAGGATTTTTGATGGTTAAGTGGATAATCAGTCGTGTCACTGATCTCTTAATTGCTTTAATACTCATGACCTTGATTTTAGTGGTGTTATTAACTCAACCGCTTTTTATTTGGTCAAGACCCACAGCTCCTCAGATAGAGATTGAGCGTAGTGCCTTAGAACAGGAATTACGTGCATTCTTGGCTATTCCTTCTGCGTATGATGCTGAAAAGCGGTTTGAGGGTACATCGCAAGAATTGATCAAGCGCTTATCAGCAGCGGGAGCTGTTGAGCAAAATGATCGGACTGATGGGCAAAAGGTTTTGCGGCTACGAGTGGGCAATCCTGATGCGAAAAAACTTTACGTGGTGCTGCATTATGTGGTCACAGAAAAACCAATTTTAGAAATGGCCGAAACGACTTTAAGTTTGATTGAGTTAGCTAAAGCAGTCAGCAAAGATGAGGATACGACGGCCTTACAGCTGAATTTAATGATTTTCTTGCATCGCCCTGAACAATTAGAAAAAAGCTTATACCAAGTTAGTCTGTCGCATGCGGATCAGCTAGTCCAAGGCAAAGTATCCACCGATGCGCCGATTTTTATCTTTATGCCGGGGTTGCGCTTACCTGAAGCTGCTTATCTCTCTGAGCAATGGCGCTATTTTAGTTTATTAATGCCAGGTGGAGAGAATGATTTAGCCCTCTATGGACGCTTAAATGATGTGTTCTTATTACGCAAACTTAAGGCTGGTTTATATCAAGCAGGTTTAAGTGGTTTGGACTCAATTAGTATTCCGGTGAACTTTCCTAATACGCGACCAGCTCCTTTAAAAGCTTATTGGGATAACCGTTTAGCCGTAATGTTAGTGCGCCCGAATATCTTATTACACGATAAAAATTATGCAGGACATGTGCGCTTTATTTCAGCTTTGCATACGCTTGTGAAAAAAGGCTATGAAAGATAAACGTCTTGGTTTAAAGACAAAACTTTGTTTTTTTGCTATAAACCGCAACTAGCCGATCGGGCAATCGCTGCCAAATTGGATGTAAATCTGATTTGGGGGAGGAAAGTCCGGGCTCCATAGGGCAAGATGCCAGGTAACGCCTGGGCGGCGTAAGTCGACGGAAAGTGCCACAGAAAATATACCGCCTATTCTATTATTTAGCTTAGGTAAGGGTGAAAAGGTGCGGTAAGAGCGCACCGCGTCATTGGTAACAGTGTACGGCAGGGCAAACCCCATCTGGAGCAAGACCAAATAGGAATGCATTGGCGCGGCCCGCGTTGCATTCGGGTAGGTTGCTTGAGATCTATGGTGACGTAGATCCTAGATGAATGATTGTCCACGACAGAACCCGGCTTACAGATCGGCTATTTTCTTTTGAGACTATAACTCCCCTCAATTAGTTTCTGCTTTTGCGGTTAGGTTTATATAACCGCTCTTAACTCTTCTTAATCCCTACAGAATCTTTTGTATATTTTCTGCAAACTGCTTGCTTTTTAAGCTTCTGTAAAGGCCTTTCATTGACAGGGTGGAGTAGACTTCCTATCATTTGGACAGTGGTGGAAAAAAGTGGAATAAAGTGGATTAAACTTTCTTCTATAAAAAAGCTATCAAATATACCTAAAGCTCCTGAGTGACAGCATGTTTCGTGGCATCTCAAACATTTCAATAGATACCAAGGGACGGCTGTCGATGCCTTCGAAATACCGTGACGCTATCTTAACAAGTGCAGCAGGTCAGATTGTCATCACAGTAGATCATGCTGATAAATGTTTATTAATTTACCCCATGGATCAATGGCTTAAAGTAGAGAAAGCCTTAATGGGGCTTCCCAATATAAACCGACGGGTGCGTAATATGCAGCGTTTAATTTTGGGACATGCGGCTGAAATAGAATTGGACGTACAAGGGAGGGTGTTATTGCCTGCTCCTTTACGCGAATATGCTGGTCTAGACAAGCGTGTGGTGCTCGTTGGGCAAGTGAGTAAATTTGAATTGTGGGATGCAGATCAATGGCAACAAGCTCGCGATGTTTGGTTGCGAGCGGCGCGTGAAGATGATGACGCGGATGACTTATTAAGTCAGGTTTTCATGTGATGTCTATTAGTTTTACTCATACCACAGTGCTTTTAACGGAAGCAGTCGCTGCTTTGGCGATTAGGCCAAACGGTTTATATATTGATGGTACCTATGGGCGTGGTGGGCATTCGGCAAAAATCTTGGAGCAATTGAACACTGATGGCTGTTTGCTGGCGATTGATAAGGATCCGGCGGCTATTCAGCATGCGCGTGAGGTTCATCAAGCCGACACGCGCTTTCAGATTTGGCAAGGCTCCTTTAGGAATTTCCCCCAAGCTTTAGCTGAGTTAGAACTAAGGACACAAGTTGATGGTGTGCTGTTAGATTTAGGCGTGTCGTCCCCACAATTAGACGAAGCTGAGCGCGGTTTTAGCTTTATGCGTGATGGTGCGCTAGATATGCGTATGAATCCCGATGTGGGCTTAAGTGCACAAACATGGTTGCTACAGGCAGATGAAAAGGAAATTGCGCAAGTGCTATGGCTGTATGGTGAAGAGCGCTTTTCTCGGCAAATAGCACGCGCTATCGTAAAAGCTCGCGACACTCAAGCCTTAGATAGCACTTTAAAGTTGGCGGAGCTAATAGCTAAAGTTATTCCTAAGCGTGAGCTGGGTAAACATCCAGCCACTCGTAGTTTCCAAGCGATTCGCATTAAAGTGAATCAAGAATTGGAAGATTTAGAGATGGGTTTGGCTGCTAGCCTGAAGCATTTAAAATCGAATGGGCGTTTGGCAGTGATTAGCTTCCATTCCTTGGAAGATCGTATGGTTAAGCACTTTATGCGTGAGTACTCAAGCCCAGCGCGCGTGCCTAAAGGTTTGCCTATTCAAGCATCTGAACTAACACCACCGCTGCGGTTAGTGGGAAAGGGTTTGCGGCCTAGTGAGGCTGAAGTTGAAATGAATGTGCGTGCACGAAGCGCGACTTTAAGGGTTGCTGAGAAGGTCTAAGGAACTATGAACCTACACCGCTGGCAAAGCTTAGCGACAGTGATGCTCTATCTAT
The DNA here is from genome assembly GCF_937873765.1 of uncultured Thiothrix sp. Classification (GTDB taxonomy): domain Bacteria; phylum Pseudomonadota; class Gammaproteobacteria; order Thiotrichales; family Thiotrichaceae; genus Thiolinea. The sequence continues at coordinate 103,592 of NZ_CALMZC010000039.1, forward strand.
TAGTGATTATGTTGGCGTTGATGGTGGTGGCCAATCGTCATCATGCGCGCCAACTGTTTGTGGAGTTACAGCAGCTGCAAAAAGACCGTGACCAATTAAGTGCGACTTGGAGTCGTTTGGTTTTAGAGCAAAGTACGCAATTAAACCAAGTGCATGTAGAGAAGCATGCACGTGAAGTTTTAGGGATGAAAAAGCCCACAGCAGAAACCACTCAGGTGCTTCACGAATGAGCAAACGCAAGGCTGTGGTTTCACCTGTGTTTGAAGGGCGCAGACGCTTCTTAATGTTAGCCCTGCTAACCGTCATTGGGGTCTTGATGCTGCGCGCGGTTTGGCTAGAAATTTTTGATCAATCGATGTTGCAAGAGCGCGCTGAGCAACGTCAAACCAAAGTCGTCACTGTACCAGCTTATCGTGGCATGATTTTAGACCGTAATGGCGATCCGATGGCGGTGAGTACCCCTGTCGAAACTCTCAGTTGTAACCCCAAACTCCTATTAGATACACGTACCAGTTGGCGTGATGAGTACAATGCAGCCTTGCGTACTGCCGAAAAAACTCAAGGTGATGATGCTCGTTTGGCTGCAGAGCGTGCCTTGGTAGCAATGCCCTTTGTAAAGCTTGAAGATGCCTTACGTAAAATTGAGGAAGTGCTCGAATATCCACCGGGGCAACTACTACAGAATCTTGAAGAGGCGCGGGACAAAAATTTTTATTATCTAGGCAGACAACTTCCACCTGAAGTAGCACAAGAAATTCTTGCCCTCAATATTAAAAAAGTAGAAAGCACTAGTGGCTACCGACGCTTTTATCCCTTAGCAGAAACGAGTGGTCATGTCATTGGCATGACGGATAGTGATGGCAAGGGGATTGAAGGCATTGAGAAAGTCTCTGATGGGATTTTGGCTGGTCAAGATGGACGCATGCGCGTCGTTAAAGATGGCAAAAATCGCATTATCGAAGGTATTGAAAGTATTAAAGATACGGTACCCGGTCAAACAGTTAAATTGAGTATTGACCGGCGTATTCAGTACATCGCCTATAAGCAGTTGAAAGAACAGGTGGTTCGTTTAGAGGCTAAGGCGGGTTCTATTTTGGTCATGGATGCAAAAACGGGCGAAATCCTCGCAATGGCAAATTTGCCTTCTTTTAATCCAAATAATCGTAAACAACTCGACGCACAAAATTATCGGAATCGAGCTGTCACCGATAAATCTGAGCCAGGGTCAACTTTAAAGCCTTTAACGGTTGCAGCGGCTTTAGAGTCTCGGGTGATTGCGCCAGACGTTGAGATTGACACCTCACCCGGGCATATCAATTTCGGCAAATATACGGTGCGTGATCCGAGTAATTATGGCCCAATTTCCTTAGCTACTTTATTAGCTGAATCCAGCAATGTAGGTGCAAGTCGTGTCGCGCTGTTAATGAATCCACGTGATCATTGGATGTTTCTAAGCCGTGTCGGTTTAGGGCGTGTTCCTGCTGCAGGTTTTCCAAGTGAAAGCTCTGGGCAGCTTTCGAGTTATACCGAATGGGGCAAAGTCGATCATGCGTCTCACGGTTATGGCTATGGCTTAGCCACCAGTTTATTGCAGTTGACACATGCCTATACAGCCTTAGCGAATAATGGGCAGTTGCTGCCAGCCACTATTTATAAGGTCGACAAATTGCCACTGGCACAAACGGTTATGTCACCAACTACAGCTCAAGCAGTAATCCACATGATGGAGTCTGTTGTACAAGCGGATGGTACGGGCAAGCGCGCCATGATCGATGGTTATCGCGTTGCAGGGAAGACCGGGACTGCCTATAAGTTTATCAATAATGCTTACAGTAATACGCGCTATATGACTAGTTTCATTGGGATTGCGCCAGCTACGCGTCCACGTTTAGTGGTCGCAGTACAAATTGATGAGCCGAAAACAGATGATAGCGGTGGTCGAGCAGCTGCACCAGTTTTTTCAAAGGTTATGTCTGAAGCACTACGTTTATTAGACATTCCCCCCGATGACCTGCCTGCTTTGAAACAAGCCGATACAATAACAAAGAAAGAGGGCAATACATGAAGCAGCTAGCCGCTTTACTGGATGGCTTTTGCACAGCAATTCCAGAGTTAAGTATTACTGGTTTGGCTTTGGATAATCGTCAGATTCAAACTGGCATGGCCTTTGTTGCTTTGCAAGGCAGTCGCCAACACGGTTTAGCTTATGCGCAAGCAGCGGTCAATGCAGGTGCAGTGGTTATTTTATATGAGCCAAGTATTGATTTAACGATCCCTATTTTGCCAGTACCGGCAGTGGCTGTGCCTCAGTTGCCCAAAGTGCTGGGTCTGATTGCGCAGCGTTTCTATCAAGTTACCGCTGATGACTTATATGTGATTGGCATCACTGGTACTGATGGTAAAACCTCTACTACCCATTTTATTGCTGAGGCTTTAGCTTATTTGGATGAACAAGCTGCGGTTTTAGGTACTTTAGGCGTGGGTAAACCAGGTGCTTTAGCCAAAGGTACGCATACCACTCCAGATGCGATTAAAGTTCAGAAACAATTTCATGATTTGAAACTTCAAGGCTTTAAAACTGTAGCGATGGAAGTGTCTTCGCATGCGCTCGATCAAGGTCGTGTGAATGGCGTTCAGTTTGATGTCGCAGTACTAACGAATCTGACCCGTGATCATTTAGATTATCACGGTACTGTTGAGGCTTATGCAGAAGCTAAGCGCAAACTCTTTCATTGGCCTGCTTTGCAACATGCAGTCCTGAATTTGGATGATGCTTTTGGGCAGCGTTTGGTGGCAGAGTTGGCTGATACTGCTGTGCTGGTTTGGGGCTATGGTGTGGGTGATGCGTCTAACTATCCTCAGCAGGCTGTGATTGCGACTAGTGCGACATTTGATGCTCAAGGCATTCAGGCGACTGTATCTACCCCTGTAGGTAAGGGTGAATTAAAAGCTCCAGTTTTGGGACGCTTTAATCTACACAATTTACTCGCTGCTTTAAGTACTCTCTTAACTAAAGGCCTGCCTTTAGAGTCTGCCTTAGCAGCTTTACAGCATGTGGAAACTGTACCAGGCCGTATGCAGCGTGTGCAGGTTCAGGGTAAAGCGGAAGGCGTGCTAGTGGTGGTGGATTTCGCCCACACCCCCACTGCTTTGCAGCAGGCTTTGCGGGCAGCGAAAGCGCATACGGCTGGACGCTTAATCTGTGTATTTGGCTGCGGTGGTGATCGTGATGCAGGGAAGCGGCCGGTGATGGCACAAATTGCCGAGCAAGAAGCTGATCTAGTGATTGTCACTGATGACAATCCACGCACCGAAAATCCCAGCACTATTTTTGCAAATATTCGTGCTGGCTTTGCTCAGCCAGAAGCTATTCATTTTGAGCACAATCGTGCAACTGCAATTCGCTTGGCTATTCAGCAAGCTAAGTCTGGGGATACAGTAGTAATTGCAGGCAAAGGCCATGAAACAGTACAGATTTTAGCAGATCGCTCTATTCCTTTTGATGATCGCACTCAGGCGACTTTAGCTTTACAGGAGTGCGCAGCATGACTTGGTTAACGCTGGCACAAATTGCTGAATTTCTCCAAGCTGATTTACATGCAGTGAGCTTCGAAACTGCACAGCAATTGCCGATAGAGCGCGTTGAACGTGATTCGCGAGCAGTTCAAACGGGTGATTTGTTTTTAGCGCTCAAAGGTGAGCGTTTCGATGCGCATGATTTCGTTCCACAAGTGGCTGGCAAAGCAAGTGCAGCTTTAGTGGCACATCCTCTTGATGCGGCCATTCCGCAACTTGTTGTGCCTGATGTACGTTTGGCTTTAGGGCAATTGGCTAAAGCTTGGCGTGAACAGTTTAAGTATCCTGTAATTGGTTTAACCGGCAGTAATGGTAAAACTACTTTAAAAGAAATGCTCACTGCTATTCTGAGTCAGCAAGGCCAGACTTTAGCCACGATTGGCAATCTCAATAATGATATTGGTGTTCCTTTAACTTTATTGCGCTTGCGTACTGCGGATCAGTTCGCGGTGATTGAAATGGGTGCTAACCATTTCGGCGAAATTGACTATCTCACCCATTTAGCTTTGCCAAATGTGGCAATTCTGAATAATGCAGGCGCTGCGCACTTAGAAGGCTTTGGGGATATTGCTGGGGTTGCACGTGCTAAAGGTGAAATTTTTGCAGGCTTAGCGGCTGGTGGTATTGCAGTTATTAATGCGGATGATACTTATGCTGGCTATTGGCGCGAACTAAATCAGGGACGACCCTTGCTAAGTTTTGGATTTAGTCAAGACGCTGATTTGCGTGGCGAACTAAGCGCAGATAATCAATTTATTATTCATAAGGGTGCTGACTCAGTATCCGTACGCTTAAAGCTACTAGGTAAGCATAATCAGCTCAATGCTTTAGCTGCTGCTGCAGGAGCCACTGCTTTAGGGTTTTCCTTAGCGACTATTAAGCAAGGTTTGGAGTCTTTACAGCCGGTGAAAGGCCGCTTAAACCCTAAGCAAGGTCGGCATGGGGTTTGGGTGATTGATGATACTTACAATGCGAATCCGAGTTCAACAGCGGCAGCAATAGCCGTACTCGCGGAGCAACAGGGAAGAAAAATTTTAGTTTTAGGGGATATGGGCGAATTGGGCAATACAGGTGAACAGCTGCATTTCGAGTTGGGGCAACTCGCAAAATTAGCAGGGATTGATGAACTTTATAGTTTAGGACGTTTAAGTGCTGCTGCCAGCCAAGCTTTTGGTACAGGTGCGCAGGCTTTTCAGGATTTAGCAGATTTATTGGCCGCTTTAACGCCTAAGTTAACGCCTAGCACTCAAGTTTTAGTGAAAGGTTCGCGTTCAGCACGTATGGAGCGCGTGGTTGAAGCCTTAGTCGAGCAAGGAGCTACTGCATGCTAGTGTGGCTTTTTGAACAACTGAGTCAGTTTTATAGTGGCTTCAATGTTTTCCAATATCTGACCTTTCGTGCCATCTTAGGGGTTTTGACCGCTTTAGTGATCAGTCTCTGGTCAGGGCCAGCGATGATTCGTGCACTCACCCGGCTGAAAATTGGTCAATATATTCGTGAAGATGGACCACAACATCAAATGAAAGCGGGAACGCCTACGATGGGTGGGGTCATGATTATTCTCGCTATTAGTGTCTCTACTTTGCTTTGGGCAGATTTAACTAATCGTTTTACTTGGGTAGCCCTTGCGGTCACTTTAGGTTTTGGCTTAATTGGTGGCTTAGATGATTATATTAAGCTCAAAAAACGTCGGAATTTAGGTTTAACAGCTCGACAGAAAACCGTAGGTTTAACCTTAGTAGGTTTTGCTGCTGCTTTCTTTTTGTTCTTCACTGCACAACATCCAACTGACACTACTTTATATCTTCCTATTCTAAAAGATGTGCATTGGGAAATGGGTTGGTTGTTTATTCCTTGGGTGTATTTAGTCTTGATTGGCACTAGTAATGCAGTAAATCTCACTGATGGCTTGGATGGCTTAGCCATTATGCCCACTATTCTTGTAGCCGGTGGCTTGGGGATTTTCGCTTATGCCAGTGGTCATGCTGCCATTTCTAGTTATTTAGGCGTACCTAAAGTACCGGGTGCGGGCGAAATGCTTGTATTTTGCTGTGCGATTGTGGGTGCGGGCTTAGGATTCCTCTGGTTCAATTCTTATCCCGCACAAGTCTTCATGGGGGATGTAGGTGCTTTAGCTTTAGGCGCTGCCTTAGCCATTGTGGCGATTATTGTACGTCAAGAAATTGTACTAGCTATCATGGGCGGCGTGTTTGTGCTGGAGACTTTATCGGTCATTTTGCAGGTGGGTTATTTCAAAGCCACCGGTGGTAAGCGCATTTTCCGTATGGCTCCACTCCATCATCATTATGAAAAGAAAGGTTGGCCTGAGCCTAAGGTGATTGTGCGTTTTTGGATCATTACGGTGGTGCTGGTCATGATTGGCTTAGCAACTTTGAAGGTGCGCTGATGCAAGCAGCTACTCACTCCACTTGGAAAACCTTAGTCGTTGGTCTTGGGATCACGGGGCTTTCGGTAGCACGCTATTTAAAAGTACAAGGGATTCCTTTTGCAGTCATTGATAGTCGTGAAGATCCACCGGGCAGAGAAGACTTAGTAAAAGGCTTTCCAGAGACACCTTACTGGTTTGGTGATTTTGCCAAAGTATCCGCTTGGTTTGAACAAGCGCAGAGTTTAGTCGTTAGCCCGGGTATTGCCATCGCAACCCCCGAAATTCATGCAGCACAATTACGCGGTGCTGAAATTATCGGTGATATCGAGTTATTTGTGCGTGTCGCGCAAGCCCCTATTGTCGCCATCACTGGCTCGAATGGAAAAAGCAGTGTCACCACACTTGTGGATTTAATGGCGAAGCACGCGGGTATGCAATCTTTAGCTGGTGGAAATCTAGGCTATGCAGCTTTGGATTTACTCGATTTGCCGGTGCCTGATATTTATGTGATGGAGTTATCAAGCTTTCAACTTGAAACTACTCAGTCACTCAAAGCAGCCTCAGCCGTTGTCCTGAATGTGAGTGAAGATCATATGGATCGCTATGCAAGCTATACAGATTATGCAGCTGCCAAGCAAGTGATCTATCAAAATTGCAGTTTGGCAGTCCTTAATCGTGATGATGCGCTAGTCATGCAAATGGCGCCTGATTCGGGTGCGTGCGTGAGTTTCGGTCTGGACGTACCAACTGCGGGACAATATGGGATTCGTGAGCATGAAGGGAAAACTTGGTTAGTCAAGGGTGACGCCTTATTGCTAGCCACTTCCGAGATGAAATTACCGGGTAGTCATAATCATGCGAATGCTTTGGCAGCTCTTGCTTTAGGCGAAGCAGTTGGGATTCCCTTACAGGGAATGCTAGCCGCTTTGCGTGAGTTTGCTGGTTTGCCGCATCGCACGCAATGGGTGCGGGAGCGACGTGGGGTGTGCTGGTATGACGATTCGAAAGGTACGAATGTTGGTGCTACTTTAGCCGCTTTACAAGGTTTGCCCGGTAAAACAGTACTGATTGCGGGTGGTATTGGTAAGGATGCTGATTTCGCCCCCCTAGCGCCTGCTATTCAAACCAAAGCGCGTGCTGTGGTACTTATCGGACGGGATGCTCCGCTCATTGCACAAGTGATTGATGCGAGTGTACCGGTACAGTATGCCAGCAGTATGGAGGAGGCCGTGCAGTTGGCCGCTGATGCTGCGCAATCGGGGGATAATGTGCTCTTATCTCCAGCCTGTGCCAGTCTTGATATGTTCAAAAACTATGGGCATCGTGGTGATGTATTCAGCGTCGCTGTTCGAGGTTTACCAGCATGAAAACCATCTCACCCCTGAATTTGCTAGAGCGCATTGAAGCCATTGATTGGTCACGTTATATCGACCGAGATTTGGCTTTAGCGATAGTAGCCCTATTGGCGATTGGAGTAGTGATGCTGGGTTCGGCTTCCTTCTGGGTAGCCGAGAAAGGTTACGGCGATATGTATTATCTGCTTAAGCGCCAGTTGCTGTTTCTAGGTCTCGCTTTAGTGTTGGCTTTTGTTTTATATCAAGTACGCATTGGCTTTTGGGAAGGCTTAGGGGTCAAGTTGTTACCCATTGCCGTCTTCCTGTTAGTCCTAGTCCTTATTCCGGGAATCGGTGTATCGGTAAAAGGTAGTCGTCGTTGGTTAGCACTAGGACCTGTGTCTTTGCAAGTTTCTGAGTTGGTCAAGATTATTATGATTATGTACTTGTCGAGCTATATGGTTCGACATGGTAAAAAACTTTCCACGTCAATTTCTTATCAGCCTTTAGTGTTGCCTTTGATTGTTTTAGCGGTGATCGGAGCTTTGCTCCTACTTGAGCCTGATTTTGGTTCAGCGGTAATTGTCATTATGGTAGGCCTTGCTTTGCTGTTTCTAGGTGGTGTGCCGTTGAAACGCTTAGGCCTATTTTTAGGCGGCGCTATGGTTTTGATGTTGCCCATCGTGGCTTTAGAAGGCTATCGGCTTAGACGTATTGAAGCATTCCTGAATCCTTGGGCTGATATACAAAATTCTGGTTATCAAATTATTAACTCTTTGATTGCCATTGGTGATGGTGGTTGGTTTGGGAATGGCTTGGGAGCCGGTGTACAAAAGCTTTATTACTTACCTGAAGCCCATAATGACTTTATCTTCGCAGTCTTGGCAGAAGAGTTTGGTTTTGTTGGCATGATACTGCTCTTGGCTTTATTTGGTTGGTTGGTATATCGGGCTTTTGTCATTGGTTTCAATGCAGATAAGCAAGGCTTGCAGTTTGGTGCTTATGTGGCTTATGGGATAGGGTTTTGGATGGGCTTTCAAGTGATTCTGCATATTGGTGTCAATTTAGCTGTCTTGCCCCCTAAAGGCCTGACTCTGCCTTTCCTCAGTTATGGGGGGAGTAGTTTGTTAATCACTCTATTGGCTATGTCGCTGCTAATGCGGATTCATCGCGATACACAAGTCAGTGCTTTAGGATTAGCTGTAAAAACGACAGCGCGCAAAACACCAGTCCACCGTACAGTAGGGGGGGCACGTGCTTAAGCCAAAACCTATTTTAATTACGGCAGGCGGAACGGGCGGGCATGTTTACCCTGGTTTAGCGGTAGCGCGTGAATTACAAGCACACGGCATTCCTATTGTCTGGATGGGCACTAAAGCGGGTTTAGAGGCGAAAATTATTCCAGCAGCGGGCATAGAAATGGCGTGGCTAGAAGTCTCTGGCTTACGAGGTAAAGGTTGGCAGGCTTTAGCTTTAGCCCCTTTCCGTTTAGCAAAGGCTTTGTGGCAATCAGTGCGAATTATGCGTACTCACAAGCCTGCGGCAGTGCTTGGGATGGGGGGCTTTGTCGCCGGGCCGGGTGGTCTAGTGGCCGCACTCATGGGTAAGCCTGTCGTTATTCATGAGCAGAACGCAGTGGCGGGTTTAACCAATAAACTGCTTTCCAAAGTGAGTCAGCGTGTTTTGGAGGGATTTCCGGGTGCTTTCCCTAAGAGTGAAAAAGTCCAAGCGACAGGTAATCCGGTGCGGGCTGACATTGCAGGTTTGCCGCAACCCTTAGACCGTTTAGCAGATCGTGATGATCAACCCATTCATTTATTAGTAGTCGGGGGAAGTTTAGGTGCAGCTGCGCTGAATCAAACTGTGCCACAGGCTTTGGCTTTATTAGCGCCAGACTTACGCCCTGAAGTGCGCCATCAAGCGGGTGCTAAGAACCTAGCAACGGCACAACAGGCCTATCAAACAGTTGGCGTGCAAGCAAGCGTAACCCCTTTTATTGAAGATATGGCGGAAGCTTATGCTTGGGCGGATTTGATTATTTGCCGAGCGGGTGCTTTGACGGTAGCTGAGGTTTCGGCAGCGGGTTTAGCAGCTTTATTTATTCCTTATCCGCATGCAGTAGATGATCACCAGACTGCGAATGCCCGCTATTTAGTTGATCAAGAGGCAGCGTTGTTAATTCACCAGTCTGAATTAAATCCGGAGCGTTTGACAATTGTACTCACTGAGTTATGCAAGGATCGGGCGCGTCTAGCAAAAATGAGTATAGCTGCTCGCCAATTAGCAATGCCGCATGCTACGGCACAAGTAGCAGCTATTTGTGCAGCCTTTGCAGGCTACGATTTTCAAGAGATTAGGAAGCAAGCATGAAAACAGGGAGTGACAACCTCGCACGCAAACGCATTAATCGCCTGCACTTCATCGGTATTGGGGGGGCAGGAATGGGTGGTATTGCGGAAGTAGTTGCAACATTGGGCTATACAGTAAGTGGTTCGGATTTGGCTGAAAGTGCGATGACGCGTCGGCTACAATCCATGGGCATAACCGTTTTCAAAGGCCATGCTGCGGAAAATATTGAAGGCGCTGATGTGATTGTTGTCTCGACTGCTATCGACGCGCAGAACCCTGAAATCATGGCTGCCCGTGAAAAACGTCTTCCCATTGTGCGCCGCGCGGAAATGTTGGCTGAGCTTATGCGCTTCCGCCAAGGTATTGCGGTAGCAGGTACGCACGGTAAAACCACGACCACTAGTTTAACCACCAGCTTATTAGTAGAAGGTGGTTTGGATCCGACTTATGTGATTGGTGGCAAGCTGAATAGTTCAGCGAGTAATTCTAAGTTGGGTACGGGTGAATACTTGGTGGCTGAAGCAGATGAGAGCGATGCTTCCTTCTTACACTTACAGCCGATGATCGCGGTGGTGACCAATATCGACGAAGATCATATGTCTACTTATGGCGGTGATTTCTCTAAGCTAAAACAGACGTTTATAGAATTTCTGCATCATTTACCGTTCTATGGTTTAGCCGTGTTGTGTATCGATGATGAGCATGTACGCGCCATTTTACCAGAAGTAAACCGCACGGTAATTACCTATGGTATTGAAGAAGAGGCGGATGTACGTGCCTCTAATGTGCATTTTGAAGGTACACAAAGTTTTTTCACCGTGCAATGTAAGCGTAATAACCGTCGCTTAGAGGTAACTCTGAATCTCCCCGGCCAGCATAATGTCTTGAATGCTTTGGCGGCAATTGCGATTGCGATGGAATTGGATGTGTCTGACGAAGCGATTCTGAATGGCTTACGGAAATTCAGTGGGGTTGGTCGTCGTTTCCAAATGTATGGTGATATTAATTTTGGCAAAGGTATTGCTACTTTAGTCGATGATTATGGGCATCATCCGCGTGAAATGTTGGCAACTTTAAAAGCTTTACGCGGTGTGTGGCCAACACGGCGTTTAGTTCTAGTTTTCCAACCGCATCGCTACACGCGTACTCGTGACTTATTTGAAGATTTTACTCAAGTCCTCTCTGAAACCGATGTGCTGGTCTTGATGGATGTCTATGCAGCTAGTGAGCAACCGATTCCGGGGGCAGATGGGCGAGCTTTAGCGCGGGCGATTCGGATTCGGGGTAAGGTTGATCCCATTTTTGTCACTGATGTGGAGGATGTACCCGGGGTACTCAAGCATATTTTACAAGATGGTGATGTGATTTTGACCCAAGGTGCTGGTAGCGTGGGTGGCTTAGCAGCAAGTTTGCCAGAGAAACTCAATATTTATCAAAAAGGGCAAGAGTAATGAGTGAAAAATCCCCACGCTTTGGCAAAGTAGCGGTATTGTATGGGGGCTGGGCTGCTGAGCGTCCCGTTTCTTTGAAAAGTGGAGCAGCAGTGCTAGCGGCTTTGCAGGAAAGCGGTGTTGATGCGCATGGTATTGATGTTGACCGTGATATTTTGAGTGTCCTGCAAACAGGTAACTATGATCGTGTATTTAATATTTTACATGGGCGTGGTGGCGAAGATGGTGTCATTCAAGGTGCTTTAGAATTACTAGGTCTACCTTATACCGGCTGTGGTGTAAAGGCCTCTGCGATTAGCATGGATAAACTGATGACCAAGCGCTTATGGTTAGGTGCTGGTTTACCAACCCCAAACTATCGTGTGCTAACAGCGGATACCGATTTTGAGGCAGTGGTTGCAGAGTTAGGTTTACCTTTGATTGTAAAGCCAGCGAGTGAAGGTTCCAGTATTGGGATTAGTAAAGTTACTGAAGCCGCTGCTTTGAAGCCTGCCTATGAAGCCGCAGTGCAAAGTGATCCAGTCGTGATTGTGGAGCAATGGATTACAGGTTCTGAGTACACTGCAGGTATTTTAGCAGGTGAGCCTCTGCCGCTGATTCGGGTAGAAGTACCCGGTGTATTTTATGATTATGAAGCGAAATATATTTCCAACGACACCCGCTATTTTTGTCCTTGTGGCTTGACTGAAGCGGAGGAGTCCCATGTACGTCAATTAGCACTGCAGGCCTTTGCGGTTGTTGGTGGGCGTGGTTGGGGTCGAGTGGATATGATGCGTGATCAGCAGGGGCATACGTGGTTGATTGAAGTCAATACCAATCCAGGGATGACAGATCATAGCTTAGTACCCATGGCTGCGCGTGCGGTGGGTATGGATTTTAATGCTTTAGTCCTAAGGATTTTGGAGACTACACTCTAATGGCGAAGCAGCCTAGTTCTCAACCCCAACGGCGTGCACGATCACGTTCTACAAACAATGTGAGCCTAGTGACCGAGTTGTCACCCAGTATGGCGCGTTGGTTGAGCCTATTGGCTTTTTTAATGGTAATGGGCGGTGCAGTCTTATGGCTACGGGCTTGGATTAGCGACCCTACGCATCTAGCGATTGAAAAAGTGGAGTGGCAAGGTGATTTCCAATATCTCAAACAAGCTGAGTTAGAAGCGCTCGCACAGCCCTTTGTTAGTACGAATTTATATTTGCTGGATACCGATAGCTTAGAGAAGGCTTTAGAGCAAAATTCTTGGGTGAGAGGTGCTAGTCTGCGTAAAGTTTGGCCAAATCAGCTGGTTGTTGATGTAGAAACGCAGTTTCCAGTTGCTTTCTGGGGTGATGATAAGCTATTGAATAAGTTCGGCGACATTTTCGCTGGAGCATTGCCAGAAAAGCAGGGCGTTTTCCCCATTCTTTACAGTTCTCAGGGTAATAGTGGGCGGGTCATGGGTGAACGTTATGTGCAGCTTACCAAAATGCTGGCTGGTTTAAATTTAGAAATTATCGAGCTGTCAGAAGATGAACGTGGTTCATGGCGGATGAAGGTGCGTCATGGGCCAGAAATCATTATTGGCCGTAAAGAGCAGGAAAAACGCGTGCAACGTTTTAGAGTGGGCTATTTGCAAGGCTTGAAGGATCGTCTCGGTGAGATTGATCAGATTGACCTACGCTATACCAATGGATTCGCTGTGGAATGGAAGCCTAGTGTTGGTAACGGCGCAGCTGTGAGTTCCTTCGATGGATACACAGTACAAGGTCTAGGGAGCTAAAGATGTCAAAAAAATCAGATCGGAACACCATCGTCGCCTTAGATATTGGTACTTCCAAGGTAGTCGCGATGGTGGGCGAGGTGAACGAAAATGGGCGCCTCGAGGTCGTCGGTATTGGCACCTCTCCCTCTCGTGGTATGCGTCGTGGAGTAGTTGTCAATATCGAATCGACCATTCAGTCGATCCAAAAAGCCGTTGAAGAAGCTGAACTAATGTCTGGAGTCAGAATTAGTTCAGTCTATGTAGGTATTGCTGGAAGTCATGTGCGTAGTCTTAACTCGCATGGAATTGTCGCGATCAGAGATAAGGAAGTAACAGCGCAGGATCTTGAGCGTGTTATGGATGCAGCGCGCGCCGTCGCTATTCCAGCAGACCAACGTATTTTGCATGTTCTGCCCCAAGAATATGTGATTGACTCGCAAGAGGGTATCCGTGAGCCGATTGGTATGTCGGGAGTACGGCTTGAGGCGCGTGTGCATTTAGTCACAGCAGCGCATGGCGCGGCACAAAATATTATTAAATGTGTTGAGCGCTGCGGCCTAAGCGTAGAAGATATTATTCTTGAGCAAGTAGCGTCTAGTTATGCCGTGCTTGAGGAAGATGAAAAAGAGTTGGGTGTCTGCTTAGTCGATATCGGTGGGGGTACTAGCGATATTGCAGTATTCCTCAATGGAGCGATTCATCATACAGCAGTGATCCCGATTGCCGGTGACCAAGTGACCAATGATATTGCGCTTGGCGTGCGTACTCCTACACGTCATGCGGAGGATATTAAAATTAGGCATGGTGTCGCCTTACAAAAATTAATTGAGCAGGAAGAGACTATTGATGTACCTGCAGTGGGTGAGCGAGAGGCCTTAAGCTTATCTACTTTTGTCTTATCATCCATTATTGAGCCGCGTTATGCTGAACTATTTGCTTTAATTCTAGACGAGCTGCAACGCAGTGGCTACGAAGAGCGGATTGGTGCAGGTATTGTCTTAACCGGTGGTACTTCAAAAATGCAAGGTGCTATCGAATTGGCAGAGGAAATCTTCCATATGCCGGTTCGACTAGGAATGCCGCGTGATGTTGGTGGCTTACGCGGGGAAGTCGAAAATCCTATCCATTCCACTGGGGTAGGATTGTTGCTGTATGGCATCGCACAGCAGGCTTATGGAGAGCGAAAGGGAGTGCACCACGCACCGGTAAGTTCGTCTGAGAGCTTATGGGAGCGGATTAAAGGTTGGTTTAACGGAAACTTGTAACAGCTGGAGAATGGGCATGTTTGAAATTATGGATAATCAAAAAGCCGGTGCCGTTATTAAGGTGATCGGTGTCGGTGGCGGCGGTGGCAATGCAGTCATTAATATGCTGACTTCAGGTATCGAAGGGGTGGAGTATATCTGCGCGAATACTGATGCACAGGCTTTAAAAGGTTGCCAAGTTAGTACAGTTTTACAATTAGGCACAAGCTTGACTAAAGGTTTAGGCGCTGGTGCTAATCCCGATGTAGGTCGTGAAGCAGCAATGGAAGATCGTGAGCGAATTAAAGAATTAATTCGTGGAACGGATATGCTGTTTATTACTGCAGGTATGGGTGGTGGCACGGGCACGGGCGCTGCACCAGTAGTGGCTGAAATTGCACGTGATTTAGGTATTTTGACGGTTGCAGTGGTGACGCGTCCTTTCCATTTGGAAGGGACTAAACGCATGAAATTAGCAGATGCGGGAATTGCCGAGTTAGCACGTCATGTCGATTCTTTAATCACTATTCCTAACCAAAAGTTGTTAACCGCTTTAGGTAAAAATGCGACTTTATTGGATGCCTTCAAATCAGCAAATAGTGTGCTGTTGAATGCGGTGCAAGGTATTGCTGAGCTTATTACCCGTCCTGGTTTGATCAATGTTGACTTTGCTGACGTGCGTACGGTTATGTCTGGTATGGGCATGGCAGTCATGGGCATGGGCAAAGCTCAAGGGGATAGTCGTGCTGAAAAAGCAGCTCAAGCAGCGGTCTCTAATCCTTTACTAGAAGACATTTGCCTGGATGGCGCGCGCGGTATTCTAGTTAATATCACTGCTGGCTTAGATATGGGGATTCATGAGTTTGAGGAAGTGGGCGAAGTGATTCGTCAATTTGCTTCAGACGAGGCCACAGTAGTCGTTGGTACAGTTATCGACCCTGATATGCGGGATGAAATCCGTGTAACCTTGGTCGCGACGGGTTTAGAGGATGCAGCTACGCATAGCGTTAGTAAGCCAGCGGCTGCCCAAGCTGTTAAGCGCGAGCGCCCTGCTGCAGTGCCTGTGCAACCAGAAAAACCACGAGTGGTGGTAAATATTGATAATGCCCGTCAGAATGCTCAAAATCCAGCCGCTGGAAACGGATTTAATCGTGGCAATAGTACTTTAGATATTCCTGCGTTTTTGCGAACCCAAGCTGATTAAACGCAGCTAACTAGTCATTAAACATGCCCTAGCAGCCAACTTGTCGAGGTTGGTTGCATTTTAGTATGGGCTCGAGCGTTTTATTCAGCGTGAGCTTGGCAAAATCTATTTAAAATTATCTCGATTAATTGTGATATGATTTGTGCCGTTTGTTAAGCGGTACAAGTAGTTATGGAAGAAGTAGGGGCTGACAAGTGCTGAAACAAAGAACTCTAAGAACGGCAGTGTCTTCGATGGGTATTGGCTTGCATTCTGGAAAGAAAGTAGCGATGACCCTACGGCCTGCTCCTGTGAATACGGGTATTGTTTTTTATCGAACTGACCTTCCTAATAAGCCAAAGTTGTGTCTACACCCCGAGCGGGTTGGCGAAACGATGCTCTGTACAGCTTTATTAGAAGGTGTAGTTAAAGTTGCGACGGTTGAGCATTTATTATCGGCGTTAGCAGGCTTAGGCATTGATAATCTTTATGTCGATATTGACGCGCCTGAAATTCCGATTATGGATGGTAGTGCTGCCCCTTTTTTATATTTGATTCTTTCTGCTGGTATTGCTGAGCAGAATGCAACCAAGCGCTTTATTCGCATTAAAAAGCCTGTCGAGTTTCGCAAAGGAGATGCGTGGGCGCGCTTAAGTCCTTATGATGGGTTTAAAGCCTCGTTCGATATTCAATTCAATCATCCAGCAGTTAGTGCAACTTGCCAAAGTATGGAGCTAGATTTTTCTAAGCAGGCTTATGCGAGTGAAATTGCGCGTGCGCGCACTTTTGGCTTTATGCGTGACATTGAACTTTTGCGTTCCAAGAACTTAGGTTTAGGTGGTAGTTTAGAGAATGCCATCGTGTTGGATGAGTTTCGTGTATTGAACCCTGATGGCTTACGCTATAGTGATGAGTTTATCCGCCATAAAATTCTGGATGCGATTGGTGACTTATATACTTTAGGTCATGGGATTATTGGTGCTTTCCATGGTCATAAAGCTGGACATGCCATTAACAATCTGTTGGTACGTGAGCTGCTGGCTCAAAAAGAAGCTTGGGAAATGGTTTCGCTCGAAGAAAAACAGCGCGAGCGTGCTATTTTTGCTGATGGCTACGCACTAGCAGTTTGAAGATTAGTAGAGCTATAAGTGCTGGTACGATGAGCTAAAGCCAGTCGTACTAAAGCTTGACGTAAGCTTTCATCTTGAATCTGTTGAGCAATACTTGCAAGTGTTTCAATGGTTTGCTCGCTCATCGGTACTCTACTTGATTTTCGCCCAAAGCTTGCCAGTGGCATAGCAATCACTTTAATATCCACACCGTTAAGTTTTAAACTCAATTCTTTATTGAGATGGTGGCAGAGTGTCTTCTGTGTAAACCGTGCCTGAGTTGCGAAATGTGGGTCGTCCGTCAGTACTAATAAACGTCGATTGCGAATGATCGGCCAGATACGGTTTTCGAGGCGCATTTGAGTGTGTTGGCTAATCAAATAGCTCAGTTTATCTAGCTGATCCAGCCTTTCGGACAGACCATCATTAATAAAGTAGTTGATTTTTCTCATAGTATCTTTTTACATCAACCTGCACTACATCCAACTATTATAAAGAGAGTGTTTAGTTTGCCTGTGGAGGGCATTAGCGGATGTTTGTCGCATGAAAGTTATTTGTATTAGTCGTGATGGTGCACGACGCGCTTCGTTTAGTCTCAACCCCATTACTCATCTGGTACTCCCAGCCAGTTTAGTGGCTCTGCTGATTATCGGTTTGTCAGTCAATCAGATGTTAGGTCTTTACCGTTTAGATAATACACCGCAACAGAATTCACTAACAGCCGAGGAGGCGGAGAAAATTCTCACAACCCTCGGTGAGCAGATGAACACTGTCAATGAAATTAAGAAGACTTACTCAAGCTATACCGTTGATGTCGATACACTTTCTGTACGTCTAGGGACTTTGGAGGCTGAGATTGCAAGGCTCAACGCTTTAGCAAAACGTGTAGTCAATCGTGCAAAATTAGATCCGAAGGAGTTTTCTTTAGATCAGGCTCCACCGCGTGGCGGCTTGGAGGAAGATTACACACCTGCCGTGGCACCTAGGGTAACTACTAAGGAGTTATTAGGTTCTTTTGAAAACATGGAGTCTAAGCTGGAGCAACAACGTGCTATGCTCGAAAGTCTCTATCAAGTTCTTGAAGAAAAAGCGCTAGCCGAAGTAGTTTTACCTTCCTCGCGTCCTGTCAAGTTTGGCTATATTTCTTCTCAATTCGGTGCAAGGCGTGATCCTTTTAATGGGGGTATGCGTATGCATAAAGGTATGGACTATGCGGGGCCACGTGGCACTGATGTCCATGCAGTAGCCGGTGGGATAGTGTCGTTCGTAGGGACTAAAGGGGGCTACGGCACCCTTGTCGAAATTGATCACGGTAATGGCTTAGTCAGTCGCTATGCGCATTTAGATCAAGCCTTAGTTGAGCAGGGCAGAGTGATTCAAAAAGCAGATCGAGTGGCACTCTTAGGCAATACAGGCCGCTCAACTGGAGCACATTTACATTTAGAAATCTTGCGTAACGGTGAAGCTATTGATCCACAGACTTATTTAGGTTTGGGCGAGTAGGAATAATTCACCGTATAGCCAGTTATTCAAGCTATACTATGAGCCCGGCGCAATTCCTCTCTTAGGATTGCGCCGGATTTTTTTGTCAATTGAGCTTGTTTTGTTTGGGCTAGACCCCATATTGGGGTGACAACCATGGCTGTGTCAGCGCAAGGGAGTAAACTCTCTGCCTTGTATTGGCTCAGGAAATTGCCGGTAGAGCCACTGGCAGGATGAGTTAGGAGAAAATAAGAGATTATGCTGGGTTCTGTTGCGAAAAAGATTTTTGGTAGTCGTAATGATCGCTTGGTCAAAAGTTATGCAAAGATCGTTAAAAATATTAATGCATTAGAAACTGATTACTCCAAGTTGTCGGATGCTGACTTGCAGCATCGCACGGTTAAATTCCGTGAGCGGCTGTTAGCTGGGGCAACACTGGATGATCTCTTACCTGATGCCTTTGCTACCGTGCGTGAAGCGAGTAAACGTATTCTTGGCATGCGCCATTATGATGTACAAATGATTGGCGGTATGGTGTTGCATCATGGAAAAATTGCTGAGATGCGCACCGGTGAGGGTAAAACCTTAGTCGCTACTCTTGCAGCTTACCTGAATGCTCTACCGGGTAAGGGCGTGCATGTCATTACCGTCAATGATTATCTAGCACAGCGTGACGCGACCTCCTTATCTAGACTCTATGGCTTCTTAGGCTTAAGTACCGGTGTAATCATTAATGGCTTAAGCCAAGACCAGCGTCGTGAAGCTTATGCAGCTGATATTACTTACGGTACCAATAACGAATTTGGCTTTGATTATCTACGCGATAATATGGCTTTTTCGATGGACGAGCGTGTACAGCGCAAACTCTCCTATGCTGTCGTCGATGAAGTTGACTCTATCCTGATTGACGAAGCGCGTACTCCGCTAATTATCTCTGGCCCAAGCCAAGATGCCTCTGATTTATATCGTGCAGTCAATGCTATCGTGCCTGAATTGTCTCGCCAAGAAGCAGAAGAGAGTGAAGGTGATTACTGGGTGGATGAAAAAGCTAAGCAAGTTTTCCTCTCAGAAAGTGGTCAAGAGCGGGTTGAGCAAATTCTCAGTGAGCGTGGCGTATTACCTGATGGGCAGGGTTTATATGATTCTGCTAGTATTGCGATTTTGCACCACTTAAATGCAGGCTTACGTGCACATACTTTGTTCCAAAAGAACGTCGACTATATTGTGCGCGATGGTAAAATTATTATCGTTGACGAATTCACAGGGCGTACTATGCCCGGTCGGCGTTGGTCAGAGGGCTTGCATCAAGCGATTGAGGCTAAAGAAAACGTTGAAATCCAAGCAGAAAATCAGACCTTAGCGTCGATCACCTTCCAGAATTATTTCCGTTTGTATAAAAAGCTTTCAGGTATGACCGGTACGGCTGATACTGAAGCTTTTGAGTTACAGCAGATTTATGGCTTAGAGGTCGTAGTCATCCCCACGCATCGCCCGATGATTAGGAAAGATGCGAATGACCTGATTTATCTAACGGCTGAAGAAAAATATGACGCAATTATTGAAGACATTAAAGCTTGCGTCGAAAAAGGTCAGCCCGTGTTGGTGGGTACCGCCTCGATTGAGTCTTCCGAGTTAGTTTCGAATAAACTGAAAGTCCTACGCATTCCACATGAAGTTTTGAATGCTAAACAACATGAGCGTGAAGCCCATATTATTGCTAATGCGGGTCGCCCCGGTGCAGTCACCATTGCGACTAACATGGCGGGGCGTGGTACTGATATTGTGCTCGGTGGGAGCTACGAAGAGGAAATTGCGCAGTTGCCGCCTGCGAATGCGGATGAAACGGCTAAGCAAAAAATTAAAGCTATGTGGCAAAAGCGTCATGACACTGTATTAGCCGCAGGTGGCTTGCATATCATCGGCACGGAGCGCCATGAATCCCGGCGGATTGATAATCAGCTACGGGGTCGCTCTGGTCGTCAAGGTGACCCCGGTTCCTCACGTTTTTATTTATCGCTAGAAGATAATCTCATGCGAATTTTTGCGTCTGAGCGTGTGAAAGGCATGATGCAAAAATTAGGTATGGAAAAAGGTCAGGCGATTGAGGCGGGATTAGTATCAAAATCGATTGAGAATGCCCAACGTAAAGTTGAAGCGCATAACTATGATATTCGTAAACATTTGCTTGAATACGATGATGTCGCGAATGACCAACGTAAGGTTATCTATGAGCAGCGTACTGAGCTGTTAATAGCAGATAATACCCAAGATATGATCGCGTCCATTCGTCACGATGTGGTTGAGGATTTAGTGAGCCGCTTCATTCCACCCGGCAGTGTGGATGAGCAATGGGATATTGCTGGGTTAGAGAAGCAACTCCAAACCGATTTGAATTTATCAGTGCCTGTCCAGCAATGGTTGGATGAGGATAAAAAGCTGTATGAAGAGCAAATTCGTGAGCGTATCCAAGCGCTGGTTAAGAATGAGCTAGCCGAAAAAGAATCTGTGATTGGTGCTGAAAATATGCGTCGCTTAGAGCGTGAAGCAATGCTGCATATCTTAGATTCGCACTGGAAAGAGCATCTTGCAGCGATGGATTATCTGCGCCAAGGTATAGGTTTGCGTGGCTATGCGCAAAAGAATCCGAAGCAGGAATATAAGCGTGAAGCCTTTGAGATGTTTGAGGAGCTACTCACGCGCCTCAAGCATGACGTAATTACTTTCTTGGTGCGGATTCAAATTGGTGAGCCACCGCCTGCGCATGAAACGGTACAACAAGATGTACAGTATACTCATGCAAATCCTGATGCTTTTGCAGACGATGATGAAGTTGTGGATGCATTCACACCAGCACAAGAGAAAACAGCCGTTAATTCTGAGCCGAAAGTTGGGCGTAATGATCCTTGCCCCTGTGGTTCAGGCAAAAAATATAAGCAATGTCATGGGAAGTTAAGTTAATGGCTGTCAATTTAAGCTTTAATGAGGATTTATTGCCCATTGCGGGTGTGCGCTTAGCGACTTTGAATGCAGGCATTCGTTATAAAGGGCGTGATGATCTGTTAGTGATGGAGCTGGCCGAAGGCAGTTCTTGTGCTGCGGTCTTCACGCGTAATGCTTTCTGTGCAGCTCCAGTGACGGTTGCTCGTGCACATTTAGCAAGTGCTAGCCCACGGTATCTGCTAGTGAATGCAGGCAATGCGAATGCAGGCACAGGTGAACTCGGTCTTGCTGCAGCTAAAGCTTGTTGTAATGCTTTGGCAGAAGTAGGGCAGTGTAAGCCAGAGCAAATTTTGCCATTTTCTACGGGTGTGATTGGCCAACAGTTGCCCGTCGATAAAGTTGTCGCTGCTTTACCTGCGGCGATGGCTAATCTTAAAGAGGATAATTGGTTAGCTGCAGCAAAAGCCATTATGACCACCGACACTATCGGTAAGGCCATGAGCAAGCAAATTGAACTGGGCGGCAAGTCAGTGACCATCACAGGCATCGCTAAAGGTGCGGGGATGATTCACCCGAATATGGCTACTATGTTGTCTTATGTAGCCACCGATGCTCAGGTTGAACCGAGTTTATTACAAGCCATTTTAAGTGAAGTGGTTGAAGAAACCTATAACTGCATCACGATTGATGGTGATACTTCAACCAATGATTCTCTGGTGTTAGCAGCTACTGGAAAATCAGGTTCAGTGGTGGATGCGAGTAATCGTGCTAGCTTCCAGCAAGCGGTGCAGGATGTTTGTATGTATCTTGCGCAAGCGATTGTGCGTGATGGTGAAGGTGCTACCAAATTCATTAGTGTGGTGGTGGAGGGTGCTAACGATCGTGCAGAAGCGCGTGTGATTGGGAATACGGTCGCTTTATCACCTTTAGTGAAAACCGCGATGTTTGCCAGTGACCCTAACTGGGGACGGATTTTAGCAGCAGTTGGGCGTAGTCCAATTGATAAGCTAGATGTGAATGCAGTCACGATTTGGTTGGGAGATACTTTACTGATTGAGAAGGGGCAGCCAGCTCCCTCTTATCGTGAAGAATTAGGCCAAGTGGAAATGAAGCGTGATGAAATCAATGTTCGCATTCAGATGGGAAGAGGGGCGGCGAGTGCAACCACTTGGACTTGTGACTTCTCTTATGATTACGTCAAAATTAATGCTGAATACCGTAGCTGATGTCTGAAGTTTCATCTGTTTGGATTCATGTGGTGGCGGCGGTTATTTATAACAGTCGCCAGCAAATTTTGTTGGCACAGCGACCTTCGCATAAGCACCAAGGTGGTAAATGGGAGTTTCCCGGTGGCAAAGTAGAGCCTACAGAAACTGCGACTATTGCTCTAAAGCGAGAACTCTTTGAAGAGCTGGGCATAGAAGCTGATCTGCCAAGCATGCAGCCTTTAATTGAAATTAGGCACATCTATCCGGATAAAAATATCCATTTAGATGTGTGGGCTGTCTCTCAATTTCAACATGAGCCAGTTGGTAAAGAAGGGCAAGACATTGCTTGGTTTGAGTTAGCAGAACTTGCAAGCTTAGATTTCCCTGCCGCTAATCAGCCTATTATTAAAAAACTACTCGCGCTAGCTTCTTAAATTCACTTTAGGCATTCATATCTGGAATCAGTTGGCTACTGAGTTTTTGAATCATATCTTTTAAAAGTAATTTACGCTTTTTCATGCGTGAGAGCATAAATTGATCATAATCTGGGGTCATGCGTAAGACCTCGATCGCAGTATCCAGATCGCGATGTTCTTGGCGTAAATCAAATAGCTTTTGGCGGAGCAAATGCTCTTCTTCTAGGCTTAACATAGGGATAAGTGCACTATTTGACTAGATTTCGCCGCTTTTCTTTATAGCGGATCACAACTTTCTTATCAGCGGTTGCCGCTTGCTTAGGAACATAATCTTGCTTTTCCCAGCTACCAATTTCATAACCTGCATCAGAGGCTGATTGCCCTGAACCTTGTTTACGTTGTGCCCCTCCATTTAAACGCCCATAAGGTCCTTTGCGTCCTCGCTGTTTATCGTCCGTCCCAGTACGTGGAGTGGCTGTGCCATTATTTGGAGTCGCTGGCTTGCTACCACGGCTATTTTGCGGGCGACTCGATTTCTCAGCATTTGTAGCACTACGTGGATTAGTGCTGGGTTTACGAGGTGCACGTGTATTTGGCTTAGCACCACTGCGATTAGTCTGTTTCGGTTCTAAACCCGGAATCGTACGCTGATTGATCGCTTCGCCTTGAAACTCTTCAATCTTCTTCAAACCATCACGATCGCTTGGGCCTGCTAATAAAATCACCGGCTCTTGGCGTTCTG
This sequence comes from uncultured Thiothrix sp., assembly GCF_937873765.1. GTDB lineage: Bacteria > Pseudomonadota > Gammaproteobacteria > Thiotrichales > Thiotrichaceae > Thiolinea. The sequence continues at coordinate 126,756 of NZ_CALMZC010000039.1, forward strand.
TACCTAACACGCTTTGTAAACGGTTTAAGTAAGTATCAGTTTTTTCCGGCAACTCAAAATGAATAACAGGTTCATTGCCACTTAACTCGGGAATAAAGTCCTCTTGATCAGGCACAATTAAAATTGGACAGGCTTCTAAATTACGTTCCTCATCAGGTAATAAATGAGTTGAATCAGCAGTATGCCCGTGATTTGCTAGATTATCGGCTAAGGTTTTTGCTGTTTTACTAGTGACTGTGAAAATAACTGTAGGCTTGCCTTTTAAGCCATCAAGAATGTAATCAATCAGCGCTAATTTGTGTGTGTAGTCATCTGCTTGATGCACGACTTGTGGCAAGCGTAAGAGCTGGCTTTTTTCATCCTCAATGAGGATTTCTTCGCAGTTTGGAATAATGCGACGTGCATAAGGGGTGACTTCATCATCATGGCGCACGAAAGCAATCACCGGTGCGGTCGCCGGCTTTTGTTCAACAATCCGATCTATCAAGCTGTGTAAGCCTTTCTTATAAATGGCGGTCAGATCATCGATAATCAGCAGCTCAATATTCGAGAAATCGGCTTTGTTATTATCGACCAAATCATTTAAACGCCCCGGTGTAGCAATCATTAAATCCAAGGGGCGACGTAGTAGGCGCATTTGTGGTTGATAAGGGCGACCACTTACAATAAAGCCGGTACGGATTTGCTGGCCTTCACCGAGTAAACGCTTGATAGTGTAGGTAATTTGATTGACACGATCACGGCGCGAAGTCAGGACTAAGATGCGTGCACCTTGATGTTCAGGCAGCGGATTATTAAAAATATAGTTAATCGCAGGAATTAAAAAAGCCCCCGTTTTGCCTGCTGCAGATTGCGTCCAAACAATGGCACTTTTACGCTGTGCCATTAGGGGGATAAGCTGTTGTTGTAGTTCTGTCGGGGTCTCATAGCCTGCTGCGTCGATATTATCGGCGAAAGCACCCTGTAGACCTAAATCAATAAATGACAAGATAAAACTCCCTGGCTGAACAAGCAGGCAAGTGATCCATAACTTACTTCTTCATGAACATGTGAATAAGGCGATTGTGGCAAGGAAACCTGTTAGGGCGGACCAAACCGAATTTGTGAGTAAAATTACGCCCCAGAATGTTCATAAAGCTATTATATATGTGGTTTTGAGTCAACAATTATGCGATTGGCGTGTTGTATTTTTACATCAATGCCGCCATCGCTTCCTCTAAACGAGTCACTGCAGTGACTCTCATGCCTTGAATTGCATGATGTGGTTTATTCGCTTTAGGCACAATCGCCTGCTTAAAACCATGTTTGGCAGCTTCTCTTAGCCGCTCCTCACCATTAGGTACGGGGCGAATTTCTCCTGCTAAGCCAACCTCACCAAAGATGACTACATCGGCTGGAAGTGGCCGGCTACGAAAACTTGATAAGGCAGCTAGCAGTAAGGGTAAATCAGCGGCAGTTTCTGAAATCTTAACACCGCCAACAATATTAATAAAAACATCTTGATCATACATAGAAATCCCACCATGTCGATGCAAGACGGCTAAGAGCATGGCCAAGCGGTTTTGCTCCATCCCTAAAGTCACACGGCGGGCATGACCGGCATGACTGGTATCGACTAAAGCTTGGACTTCAACCAACAAAGGCCGTGTACCTTCACGTGTTACCATGATAGCACTACCAGAAACAGGCTCTTCATGCCGAGAGAGGAAAATAGCCGACGGATTGCTAACTCCCTTTAAACCTTGCTCGGTCATGGCAAACACACCAAGCTCATTCACGGCACCAAAACGGTTTTTGACAGCGCGTAAAATCCGATAGCGTCCGCCGGGATCGCCTTCAAAATAGAGCACTGTGTCTACCATATGCTCGAGAACGCGCGGGCCGGCTAGCGTACCTTCTTTGGTCACATGGCCTACAATAAAGAGTGTAGTTTGGGTTTGCTTAGCAAAGCGAACTAATTGTGCAGCGGACTCGCGAATTTGGCTGACAGACCCGGGGGCAGATTGTAATTGTTCGGTGTAAAGGGTTTGAATCGAGTCAATAACCATGATTTGGGGCTTTTCAGCTTGTGCTAAAGCTAAAACGGTCTCAACACCTGTTTCAGTGAGTAAGCGCAAATGATCAGCATTTAAACCTAAGCGCCGCGCTCGTAAACTCACTTGTTGGAGTGATTCTTCACCGGTGACATACAGACTGCTGATTTGTGGCAAGTCACATAAAGTTTGCAAAAGAATAGTCGATTTTCCAATACCTGGATCACCACCAATCAAGACGACTGAACCTGCGACTAAACCCCCACCTAAAACTCGATCTAATTCTTGTACACCGGTTGGCGTGCGTGGGTCTTCTTGAATGTGAATTTCTTTAATGCTGCGAATACTAGCGGGTTCGCCAGCATAACCGGTAAAGCGTGGATTTTTAGGTGTAGCGTTAGCAGGGGGCGCAATACTTTCTTCTAAGGTGTTCCACGCGCTACAGTCCGAACATTGTCCATTCCATTTGCTATGCACACTGCCACAAGCGGTACAATAATACTGCAGTTTAGTTTTTGCCATGTTCGGATTCCTTCTGGCTGGGTGTTGGCAGCGCTGGATAGATAATTAAAGTTTTGATTGCATTTTTACGCGTTTTACGGATTTCCATAGGATGCTGCTCAATCAAGACAGTTATACCTAGTACAGGCAGATATCCCAAATGCTCCATAATTAAACCATTAATGGTTTTTAGACCATCTAGAGGCAGCTTGAGCTTGAGGGATTGATTGACTTCACGGATAGGTGTTATCCCATCCAACTAAGCACTATCATCGGGCATTATCAGGGTAAGTCCATTCTCTTATTCGCAAACCTGCTCTACCTTTCGGACTGTTGACGGAAATACTGCCGCAACTCGAACAAGCTTGGGTCGTGTACTTTTCATTCACTTCTTCAAACCATACCCCTGCGTTCACGCATTTATACCGAAGCATGGTTTTAAAACTTCCCCAACCGGCATTTAACACGGATTTAGCCATCTTGGTTTTGGCTAGGGCTTTTGAACTCACATCGCCTATGAAAATTGCAGCATAGGCTTTGACTAATTCATCTCGGTTGAGCACTGAAGCATGTTGGTCTTTGATACGCAATTTCAGAGTTTTCATCGGTTTGATTATACTAAACGGCACAATCTGTGAATAGATCGGCTAGCGCCGATGCGCCTTATAGCTCCCGCCCTAAAGGGCGATGTCTTACGACGTGGAGGATAAGTTGGAAGATGTGTCGACTAAGGAGTGTCATTTGCAGGCTAAGAGATAGCTGCAAGTTCATGGCTGTTTTAAATATTCTAAAACAAATTTACTGCCAAAAAAGGCAAGCATTAACATAAAGAAACCCGCTAAAGTCCAACGAATTGCTGTTTTACCCCGCCAGCCATATTGCCAATGCCCGTAGAGTAGTATTGCAAATACCAGCCAAGCCATAATTGAGAGAATGGTTTTATGTGCTACATGTTGGGCGAAGAGATTGTCTAAATACATAAATCCACTGAACAGGCTTAAGCTCAACAATACCCACCCTAACGCGATCACTTTAAAGAGTAGTGATTCCATATCCTGTAAAGCTGGCAAAGTTCTGACTAATATATTGGGTTTATGATCATGGAGTTGCCGGATTTGTAAGCCGAGGAGTAGTGCATGTAAGGCAGCCAAGGTAAGCATGCTATAGGCGAGTAGTGAGCTAAAAATATGAATGCCTAAGCCATTATCTAAATTTAAAGTAGCACTATTGGTGCTTAGGAAATAACTGCCTAATAAGGTTGGCGGGATAAAGGGAATGATCAGTAACCCCAAATTTTCCAAAGGACGGCTAAGCTGAGTAAGAAATAGTAAGAAGCAAGTTAGCCATAAAACGACTGATAGCGCAGCAAAGAAATCAATAAAACCATGTTGCTGGCTAAACCAAGTCAGGATTAAGCTTGCACCTTGTACAATTAAAGCTAACAGCCAAAGACTGTTGAGTAGCCAAGTAGGTGGCCTCGTTGCAGGAGGCTTGCGTAGGCGTAAAGCAATTACGAGCCAGGTCGACATCCAAGCCGCCATGACTATCAAGGTCATCGTTATTGTCATTCTAGATACAGATTAGCTTCTCATCGATGTGACGATACAGTTTAATGCTATGATAGCAATTTGTTCTCGATTGGGACTAGCAGAAGACCATAATCATGTTTGAAAATTTAAGTGATCGTCTTTCGAAAACGGTAAAAAAACTACGTGGGCAAGCGCGTTTAACCGATGAAAATATAAAAGATGCCTTGCGTGATGTGCGAATGGCTTTATTAGAGGCGGATGTTGCACTGCCAGTGGTGCGTGATTTTATCGGTCGTATCCGTGAACGTGCAGTCGGACAAGAAGTTTTAGAAAGCCTTACCCCCGGTCAAGCTCTGATTAAAGTCGTTCATGAAGAGCTGATTGAGATTATGGGGCAGGCAAATGAAACTCTCAACCTGAATGCTCAGCCACCTGCTGTTATTTTGATGGCTGGCTTACAAGGTGCGGGTAAAACTACTACCGTAGGTAAATTAACTCGCTTTTTGAAAGAAAAAAGTAAAAAAACGGTGATGGTTGCTAGCTGTGACGTGTATCGTCCTGCGGCGATTAAGCAGCTAGAAACTATTGCTAAGCAAACTGAAGCAGTGTTTTTCCCCAGTGAACCCCATCAAAAGCCTGCTGATATTGCTTTAGCGGCACTCGCGCAAGCTAAACGCCAGTATATGGATGTTTTGATCATCGATACTGCAGGCCGTTTGCATATTGATGCGGAGATGATGGAGGAGATCAGCCAGCTCAATACGCTGCTCAAGCCGGTTGAAACATTGTTCGTTGTCGATAGTATGACTGGGCAAGATGCGGCCAATACCGCTAAAGCTTTTGGTGATGCTTTGCCTTTAACGGGTGTAGTTCTGACTAAGACCGATGGTGATGCACGCGGCGGTGCGGCTTTGTCGGTGCGGCATATTACCGGCAAGCCCATTAAATTCATGGGGGTAGGTGAAAAGCTTGATGCTTTAGAGCCTTTCCATCCGGATCGGATGGCTTCACGTATTCTAGGCATGGGCGACGTGCTCAGTTTAATTGAGCAAGCCCAGCATAAAGTTGACCATGAAAAAGCTCAAAAGCTAGCGCGTAAACTCAATAAAGGCAAAGGTTTTGATTTCGAAGATCTGCGTGACCAGATGAATCAAATGCTAAAAATGGGTGGCATGAGTAGCTTGTTGGATAAGTTACCCGGTATGGGCGCTATGCCTGCGCATGTGAAAGAGCAAGCCAATGATAAAGAAATTCGCCGTATGATCGCGATTATTAATTCAATGACCTTAGAAGAGCGCCGTAATCCTGAACTCATTAAAGCCTCACGTAAACGTCGCATTGCCACCGGCAGTGGTCTGCAAGTTCAGGATGTGAATCGTTTACTCAAGCAACAACAGCAAATGAGTAAAGTCATGAAGCAGTTTTCAAAAGGTGGTGGGATGCGTAGACTAATGCAGAATATGAAAGGGAAGTTACCGACTGGGAGTGGTTTTCCTCCGCTAGGAGGTGGTTTCTCTGGTTAAAAACTTGCCCTTTCTCTAAAAATTCATGATTTCAACTGTTTACCTAGTGAGGGCTGCGCTGTATGATTTAGTTGTGCCAAAGTTACAACTAAATGCTTAGGTTTGTTGGCTTTTGGCAACATTTAGAGCTGAATGTTAGGCATTTCCATAGAAATATTCTGCTTAGTCATTAGGTCGATCAATGATTAGAGGGTGGGTTCCCGTCTAGTCTTTATTGCTTCACATTTAACAACGAAAGAGATTAAAAGCCATGAAAATCAAGACTCCGTATACTTTAGCGGCGATCTTTGCGGTAAGTGTGTTTGCCTCTGGCTGTAGCCAAATGGCAGCACAGCAAGCTGCACCAGCTCCTGAAGCCAAACCAGCCGCACCAAAAACAATCGTTGACTGCAGCAAGTGCCATAAACCAGCTCCAGCCCCAGCGGCTACTCCAGCAGGTGGTGCACATACCCATCCAGCAATTCCTGGTTGTACTAATTCTACTACCCATACTCATCCCTTTACTAACGCTAAACATCAGCATGCGTATAGTTGTAAAGGTGGTAAAAAAACAGTTACTAAGCGTGTAGTGAAGCAAACTAAAAAGACAGCAGTTGCTAATAAGTGGGCACATACCCATCCAGCGATTCCTGGTTGTACTGATTCCATCACTCACACCCATCCTTACAACAATGCTAACCACTCACACCATTACAGTTGCAAAGGTGGTCAAAAACAACAGCACATTGTAGTGCCCCAAGTTAAAGCAAAAGGTAATTTCAAGGGGCCAGTTCAAATTGATACGGGTGTAATGCAAACTTACAAAAAACCGTAAAATGAGTGATTTTTGAGTTGCAGAAAGCTTCTGTGATTCAATAAAATCTACCCATACCAGCCCGATGTCAGATGATATCGGGCATTTTTATTAGTAGCTTCTTTATTTTTATAAAACGGTTAAATTTGGTAATGTTGTAAATAATCAGTTACTGTTGCACTCTTGCCTCACAACTGTATTGGTTCTTGTCGCACAAGCATAGAAATTATGGATAAATTTAAAGCGTTATTACTACTTTTGGTGTGGATTTGCTTAGCACCGTTTAGCTCCGCCTTTGCATCTGTTTGGAGTTCTGACTCGCAATGGGATGAATCTTGGGAAAATCGCTATCGCCAATGGGTAGTTCAAAACTGGAAAGATGATATCTTCATGAATCCAGCCAAGCCTATCTATTACAAATTTGAAAACGACTGTGCTGATGCAACTTATATGATGCGCCTCATTTTCTCTTATGAGCATAGATTGCCTTTCGTAGTAAATAATCAGCAAACGCCAAGCCAAGTGATTAGCAATAATATGGGCATTTGGGACAATCTACCTGAACCACAACGTGTGCGCCGTTTTATGGATTATGTTGCTGATATGACGAGCACTAAGTCCTTAAGACAAGATACTTATCCGGTTGCGTTGAATGACATTAAAGCGGGTGACGTTTATGTAGCACCGGGTGTACACTCTTATCAAATTGTAGAGGTGACTGAAACCGGTATTGCTGAAGTCATGGCCTCGACTACGCCAAAAACTTCACGTTTCTTACTACGTACTCCATCCTTTCCGTTTTATGTACCCGAAGATAAGACATTTGCTGATGGTTATCGTCGCTTTAAGCAACCTCAAAATATTCGTCAGCCTGCCAGCGCACAGCCGGGTTATAGCGAAGAACAGTTCCAGTTAGCGGCTGATTTGAAATACGACTATGTGGCGTTCACTGATATTATTTCTAAAAAGCTAGGCAAACGCTCAGAGCGCCCTGATGAAAAAACTACTCGTTTATTATTAGCACTTTGTATGTATGCTAATGATCGTAGCGTTTACGTATATGATGCACTGTGGCATCTACAGGAGATTCGTAAAGGTGGACGTCAATGTATGAGTGCTAAAGAGTTTGATGATTATTCAACGCCAGGACGCGATAAACGTTTAGGCATGTTCTTTAGTTCCATTCGCCATCACCTAGATCGCATTGGCCGCTTTGATCCACAATCCCAACCTGCCCGTTGGGCGAAAGCGGTGTTCTCGATTGATGAGCCACCAGCCGGTGAAATGAAACATTTAAATGATTTCTGCATGGTACAAATGACCTTAGGCGAAGAGTTATATATGAGTTTGCGTGAGTTACGCAAAAACTTAGAAGGTGGTCACTTAGTATCTGACCCTCATGCACCACTACAGTATCGTTGGGGCATAGTTAAAACACCTTACGCACCTACTTGCCCAACTTATTAAGTAATTAGGGTGATTGTTGTAAAAAAGTCAGGGGAATTGTTTTATCTTACCAACAATTTTGAATATACTTGTAGAACCTTGTTCCCTAATTAACGTTATATAGAGACCGAAGACTATGAAGATGAAAGCTCAACTCTCTCTCGCAGCAGTTATTCTGGCTGGTTTATTAGCATCTGGTTGTAGCCAAATGAGTGCTCAACAAGTCGTAGAGCCACCGCCAGCACCAACTCCAGATAAAGTTGTCTTAGATTGTAGCAAATGTGGCCCAGCACCTGTTGTAAAACCACGTCCAGTTGTGAAACCACGCCCAGTGGTACGTCCACGTCCAGTGGTACGTCCACGTCCAGTTGTGAAGCCACGTCCTCCAGTTGTTGTTCGTCCACAACCACGCCCACCAGTTGTGGTAGTACCACCAGTAAAAGTACCACCAGTGAAGGCAAAAGGTACCTATCGTGGTAAGATCCAAATCGATCAAGGCGTGATGAAGCAATACCAACAGTAAGAATTGATGTGGCTAAGCTTTTGTAGCTAAACCACAACAAAACTGCTCAAGCCCTTTACTTTGTAAAAAGTAAGGGGCTTTTTGTTTGTGAGTTTTGAACCCCAGAAGCAAGCTACTACAAGGATTTGCTAGACGATTGCTTGTGCATTGAACAGTTGAGTGGGGGTTAGAAAAAAATATAAAAAATGTCGTAAAAAAAACTCAAAACTCGGTTTTATGCGCATCAATTTTAAAAACTTTGACTATACTCGAGAGTGCGTTCCCTTAAACAACGAAAGAGACCACTATTATGAAAATGAAAACCCAATTTTCACTAGCTGCCATTTTTTTGGCAGGGCTACTCACTTCTGGTTGTAGTCAGATGAGTGCACAGCAGGTTGCACAAGCTGCACCTCCACCAGCACCGGCTCCTGGCAAAGTTATTACCATTACTGACTGCAGTAAATGTCCTCCACGTCCACGTGTTGGTGGTGGTACAGTGCGTAAAGGTGGTGGGGGCGTACGTAGAGGAGGAGGGGTACGTAGAGGAGGTGGGTTAGGTGGTCGTCATTCTCATCCTGCGATTCCTGGTTGTACTAATTCAGTTACGCATAGTCACCCATTCACTAATCCACGCCATACGCATAAATACAGTTGTAAAGGTCGCAAGCCCAATAGAGGGGGGAGAGGCCCAATTAGAAAGCCATTACCTCCAACAGGTGGCAAATGGGCACATACCCACCCAGCGATCCCTGGTTGCACTAACTCTATAACTCATACTCATCCATATACCAATCCTAACCACTCACATCATTACAGCTGTCGTGGTGGGATGCGTCCTCAGCAACAACAGCAAATTATTGTTCCGCCTGTTAAAGCCAAAGGCAATTTCAAAGGCCCCATTCAAATCGATCAAGGCACAATGAAGCAATATCGCCAATAAAAGGCTGTAAGCAAGCATTAGGAAACAATAGCTAACAAGGTACCCATTCTAAGAGAGTGGGTATCCTTGCCGTTTATCTAGTAGTCATTTAACAACTGCCGATAAAATTTATTGGTTAAGCTGTCATTAGGGCGGGTCTTAGCATAGTAAGGCTGTCTGCAATGGGCTTATAAGATACCTAGCGTATTTTTAATAACAATAAATTTTAAATAGAGGCAACCAATAATGAAAATTAAGAATCGGCATGTAGCTATGGCTATTTTGATTGCGGGTATAGCCGCGGCAGGTTGTAGCCAACAGCAAGCAGCGCCACCGGTTGAAACGGTTCCAGAGCCAATTGTTGAAGCTCCCCAACCAGAGCCTGTGCCCGTCATTGAAGAGCCAGCCCCGATTGTACAACCAGCACCACCTGTACAGCGCCCTCGTCCAGTCCACCGGCCGGTTCAGCGTCCGCCCGTCAAAGTGCCACCTGTTAAGGCTAAGGGTAATTACCGTGGTGCAGTGCCTATTGATCGTCGTGCTATGCAGCAGTATCAATACTAAAAAACTGTTACTGTTATGGTTGAGTATGGTACTCAACCATAACAATGTAAATGGAAGCCGACTGACAAGAATTATGAATAGCTAAAGTTTTTTGTTAAACCCCATGCATTAAAAAATTAATGTTCCTGAAGCTAGTATTTGCTAGATATTTATTATAAAACTACGTGCGCACGGGTTGGGGATGTGCGTTCCTTCTAGATTATTTATTCCTTTGGGTGGAGTTATGGTGAACTCTTTTGTCAATACAGCTTTAAAAAGAAAGATTAGTTTTGTGGCTTATGGCAGTGCTATTTTAGCCTTAGCGAATTTAGCAGGTTGTTCTACGAACACGGTCGAAACAGAAGCAAAGCCTTCGACACCACAGAAATTGGCGACCACTAAGCCGCAAACTTCTATCAGAATTATTCAAAGGAATCTTGCTGTAACAGCACAATCGTCACCACCACGCCGTGGCAAAGATCAGCATCAATTGGAGTTCGAACAAAAACAGCGTTGGTATCATCAACAATGGGAAGTTGCCCAGCGTGCGAATGAAGCCAGACAACGTGCACAAATGGCTTGGCAAATACAACGTTCGCAACGTGTAGTTAACACGGATTATTCTGAACGCTTGGCTGAAGCTGCAGTGGATCGTTTACGTTATCGCGTTAGCTATAATGGTGCGTATATTCCTATAAGTTATCCGAATGGCGATGTCCCTTCCAATATTGGCGTTTGTACTGACACCGTTATTCGTTCTTATCGTCGCTTGGGTGTCGATTTGCAACGTCTAGTCCATGAAGATATTTCGCGCGCATTCTATTCTTATCCAAATTTGCCGAAGTGGGGCTTGCAAGGTCCGGATACTAATATCGATCATCGGCGTGTCCATAATTTAAAAGTCTTTTTCACTCGTCATGGTCAACGTTTACCTGTCACTGGTAATCCTAGTGATTATCGTCCTGGTGATTTAGTCACTTGGAGTTTGGGGGGTGATCAAGAACATATTGGCATTGTGGTCGATCAGCGCTCGCCTTCTGATCCACGCCGTTTCATGATCGTGCATAATATTGGCCAAGGTGAAAAGCTAGAAGATGTACTCTTCAAAATGCCTATTAGCGGTCACTATCGCTATTTCCCAGGCTCACGTCAGCCACAACTGGCTTCAGTTCAGTATTAGGGCTAATTTTGCTAAGCCCCACAAACTTGGGGCTTAGAACACGGTTTATTTGTCAATACCCTCTTCACATTTCTCAAAAAAACCGTACAATTGCGCGTTTGCTTTTGGCAGCGCTCTGTCGATCGGTATTTGAATTTAACTAAGGTCTTTGATTTATGGTCAATATTCGTCTGGCTCGTGGTGGTTCTAAAAAGAATCCATTCTATAGCATAGTGGTCACTGATAAACGCAAGCCTCGTGACAGCGGCTATATTGAGCGTGTGGGTTTCTTTAATCCAGTTGCTCGCGGTCAAGAAATTCGTTTACACGTTGAGCAAGAGCGTGTGCAATATTGGATTTCTAAAGGTGCACAACCTAGTGAGCGCGTAGCAAAGTTGTTGAGTGAATCAGCAAAAGCAGCTGCTTAAGTAGGTTTTCTAGATGCTAGCTCAATCTGAAGCCATGGTTGTACTTGGAAAAATTTCCGGTGCGTTTGGTGTTAAAGGTTGGGTAAAAGTCCATTCTTATACTGAAAATCTGGCCGATATTTTTAATTATCAGCCTTTATATTTCAAAGTTAATCAAGAATGGAAAGCTGTAAAGCTTATTGACCATCAACAGCAATCCAAAGGCCTGGTCGCCAAATTTGAACATGTTTTAGACCGTAATGCAGCGATTAAGCTGACTGGCACTGAGATTGCTGTATTACGTAGTCAATTACCTGTTCTAGCAGCCGATGAGTATTATTGGTCTGATTTAGAGGGTCTAACAGTGAAAACTATCACTGGCACGGTCTTAGGTAAGGTAGATCACTTATTTGAAACGGGAGCTAATGATGTCCTAGTAGTTAAACATGCTACTGGCGAACATTGGTTGCCTTGGGTAATGGATTCAGTGATTAGGCGTGTTGATTTGGCTACTAGTTTAATCGAAGTCGACTGGGATCCAGAGTTTTGAGCTTAAAATGCAGTTTGCAGTACTGACCCTGTTTCCGGAGTTAGTACAAGCGGTAACTCAGCATGGTATTGTGCGACGAGCTATTGAGCAGCAAGCTGTCGAGGTTAGTTGTTATAATCCACGCGATTATACGTTGGACGTACATCGTACTGTAGATGATCGCCCTTATGGCGGTGGCCCAGGAATGGTAATGAAGTCCGACTGTTTATTGCGAGCGATTCGTGATGTACGAAAGCGGCATCTGGGTCGATTAGTTTATTTAAGTCCACAAGGTATACCTTTAACACAAGCCAAAGTCCGTGAGTTTGCGCAAGAGTCAGGGTTAGTCTTACTGTGTGGACGCTATGAAGGCATTGATGAGCGCATTATTCAATTAGAAGTAGACGAAGAATGTTCCATCGGTGATTATGTACTTAGTGGTGGTGAGCTAGGGGCAATGGTACTGATTGACAGTGTCACCCGTTTACTACCCGGAGTATTAGGGCATGAAGATTCTGCTGAGCAAGATTCATTCGCAGAAGGTTTGTTAGATTGTCCACATTATACCCGCCCTGAGCTCATTGAAGGGTTGGGGATTCCTGCTGTTCTTAAAAGTGGGAATCACGCTGCTATTGCTCGTTGGCGTAAAATGCAAATGTTAGGGGCGACATGGTTAAAACGTCCTGATTTGCTAGCAAAAAAAGATTTAAGTGCAGCAGAACAAGCCCTGCTGAATGAATTTAGACAGGAATACAAGGTTTCTTCAGAGGTTATCTCATGAATACGATTATTCGTCAGTTAGAACAAGAGCAAATGAATAAGGATATCCCTAATTTTGCTCCCGGTGATACAGTAGTAGTACAGGTTCGCGTAAAAGAGGGTGATAAAGAGCGTTTACAAGCTTATGAAGGCGTGGTTATTGCTAAACGTAACCGTAGCTTACACTCAGCATTCACCGTACGGAAAATGTCTTATGGCGAAGGTGTGGAGCGCGTATTCCAAACTTACAGTAATAGCATTGCTAGCATCGAATTGAAACGTCGTGGTGATGTGCGTCGTGCAAAACTGTACTATCTACGTGGCTTGACTGGTAAAGCGGCACGGATTAAAGAAAAAGTTTAAGCTCCTAAGTCGTAGCTCAAAACTGTCAAAAGCACTATCAACGCTCTAGTTATAGTGCTTTTTTTATGGGTGAAGTTTAGAAAATTCGCGCTAAGCCCCGAAGATTACCGCGCCTATCTGGTCAGTCTATACAGGCTATAAACTGCTCTTTATGATAGATCCATCAAAAAAATAATTTATAGTAGTCGGGGTATGATTAAGTGATTGAAACTGGGGTTCCATCCATGTGGACTCAGTCTCTTTGGTATCTAGCAATTGCTGTCTCACTGCTAGGCTCTATTGGTGCAGGCATTTGGTTCTTTCTGCGTCAACGTGGTGGTTCACGGCGAGTTTCGGTGGATCAAGAGAATATCTTGATTGCAGCCTTGATGGATGTAGAGGAAGCTGCCGTGCTTGCTAACAAGCACGGCTTCATTGTTTTAATTAATCCCGCAGCCGAAAAACTCTTACGCCAGCGTGCGCGCAGTACCCGTGGTAAATATCATACCGAAGTTTTTCACTTATTGGATCCTGCTAAACATTCGCCTATCCCTTGGATGGAGCGTAATCATATGATTCGACAGCAAATCTTCCGTGATTGCTTATTCAATTGTCATGGTTTACAAGATGTCGAGATAACCTATCTGGTTAAACCCTTGTCTTTAACGGGAAAAGACGATGATCATATTTTGCTGCTATTAAAAGATCAATCAGAGTTAAGGGCTTTACAGGCTCATCTGAATTATGTGCAGATGAATGATCCACAAACCAAGCTATTGAATCGTAAGAGTTTTGAGCTTAAATTAAAAACTGCCTTGGATGAGGCACGACAACAAGGAGTTAAGCACTCGTTTTGTCATGTGGCTCTTGACCAATTTAAGCTAGTCAATGATACCTTGGGTCATAGTGCAGGAGATGCTTTCATTGAGCGCATTTCCCACCTGTTGAAAAACTCCATTGATAAACGCCGCGATGTATTAGCACGCATTGGTGGCGATGAGTTCGGAATTTTGTTCCGTGAGGCTGAGCCAATTGATGCGTTACGTAAAGCGGAAAGTTTGCGTAATGCAGTAATGCGTTATAATTTTGTTTGGGATGGGCAGCCACATAAAATCACTGCTAGTGTCGGCTTTGTACCCATTCACAAGCAATCAGGTACACCAAATCGTGTCTTTTCTTTAGCGGATGCAGCTTGTCGGGTCGCGAAAGCCAAGGGTGGTAATCGCTTACATCTCTATCGTCCTGATGATGTTGAAATTAATAAACATCGTGGGCAATTAGTTTGGATTGGGCGTTTGCGTAAAGCTTTTGAAAGTGGGGAGTTTCGGCTCTATGCGCAACCGATTCAACCCCTTGAACCTAGGGCTTTCCTCAAGCCCTTTCATCATTATGAGATTTTACTGCGACTCTTTGATGCGGAAGGTAAAGCGATTTCACCGGATGAATTTATCCCAGTCGCCGAATACTATTCGATGATGCCGAAATTGGATCGTTGGGTAGTCAAAGAACTCTTAACGCATGTTAGACGAATCGCCAAGTGCAATCCTTTGCCGATTTTTGCCATTAATTTATCCGGACAAAGTTTGGATGATCCTAGTTTCCTGAAATATGTGTTGGATATGATTAAATGGGCCGCCGTGCCACCGAATATGTTGTGCTTCGAGATTACTGAGCGGGTTGCAATTAGTAACTTAGCCTTGGCACATAAATTTATTGATACACTAAAATTATTAGGCTGTAGCTTTTCTTTAGATGACTTCGGTACAGGGGTAAGTTCCTTCGCTTACCTTAAGCAGTTGCCAGTAAATTACTTAAAAATTGATGGCAGCTTTGTAAAGGATATTGCCACTGATGACGTAGGGCGTGCTATGGTGCAGTCAGTGCATCAAGTCGGACAGTTGATGTCGGTTAAAACGATTGCTGAATATGTTGAGAATGAGCAGATTATCCGTATTCTACGGGATATTGGGATTGAATTTGGTCAAGGCTATGGTATTTCGCGCCCCATCCCTTTACCCGATGTGATCGCAACTCATCTGCAACCAACTGTAACTGCAGCAACTGATAAGACCTAAGGACAAGGGCTAGATGAAAATTCATATTTTAGGTATCTGTGGTACCTTTATGGGTGGTATTGCTTTATTAGCGCGGACGCAGGGAATTGATGTGACTGGTTCTGACGCGAATGTCTATCCGCCGATGAGCACCATGCTAGAGGCAGAAGGGATTAAACTTAGCGACGGTTATGACCCTGTTCACTTACCATCTGATGCCGATACAATCGTCGTAGGCAACTTCATGCGCCGTGGAATGCCGATTATTGAGCAGGTTTTGGATCAGAACTTACCTTATATTTCTGGTCCCCAATGGCTCTATGAAAATATCTTGCGCGAACGTTGGGTGTTAGCCGTGGCAGGGACGCATGGTAAAACTACGACTGCTAGTCTGTTGGCTTGGATTTTAGAATATGCGGGTTTAAAACCCGGCTTCTTAATTGGTGGTGTGCCAGAAAACTTTGGTATTTCAGCACGTTTAGGGGATTCACCGTTTTTTGTAGTCGAAGCAGATGAATATGATACGGCTTTCTTCGATAAGCGTTCTAAGTTTGTGCACTACCATCCACGTACCGTCATTTTAAACAACCTTGAGTATGATCACGCTGATATTTTTCCTGATGTGCAGGCGATTAAAACGCAGTTCCATCACTTGCTGCGGATGGTTCCTAGGAATGGCTTGGTGATCAATCATGGTACTGATGCAAATCTCAAGGCGACTTTGGCAATGGGCTGCTGGACGCCTGTAGAGACTTTCATTGAAGGGGATTGGCAGGCTGAGTTGCTTAAAGCTGATGGTAGTGAGTTCCACGTTTTATACCAGGGTCAACGAGTCGGTTCGGTCAGTTGGGATTTGTTAGGCACGCATAATGTCCATAATGCTTTAGCTGCTTTGGCTGCAGCACGACATGTCGGCGTACCTGTTGAGCATGGTCTAGCAGCTTTACCTAATTTCAAGGGCGTGAAGCGGCGGATGCAGTTGCGTGGGCAAGTTCAGGGTATTGCGGTGTATGATGATTTCGCGCATCACCCAACCGCTATTGCTACCACTCTAGCAGGGTTAAGAGCAAAAGTTGGGCAAGGCCGCATTATTGCTTTATTAGAACCACGCTCAAACACGATGCGTTTAGGTACACATAAAGAACAACTCGCTCATTCACTCATAGATGCGGATCAAGTTTGGTTGTATCAGCCAGCCGGTTTAAACTGGGACTTAGGTTCAGTACTTGAGGGGTTAGGTGCTAAAGCTCAACTGGAGCAAGATATTGAGCACCTAGCCATAAAAGTGGCTCAGACGGCACAGATCGGCGACTCTATACTCATTATGAGTAATGGTGGCTTTGGCGGGATTCACGATAAAGTTTTAGCTGAGTTAGCTAAGCGTTATGCCTAAAACCATCACTTTAATGATGACCGGTGCTTCAGGAGCACAATATGGACTGCGTTTATTAGAGCAGTTGTTGGCTTTACAATGCAAAGTGTATTTGCTGCTTTCGCGTCCTGCATTGTTGGTGATTAATACTGAAACTGAGTTTAAAGCACCAGCCCGTGCTCTTGAAATTGAACAGTATTTTTCAAGTTTGTTTGCTGCCAAAGCGGGGCAGTTAAGCGTATTTGAGCGCGAGCAATGGATGGCACCGATTGCTAGTGGCAGTGCAGTAGCGGATGCTACCGTCGTGTGCCCTTGCACTACCGGTACTTTATCAGCCATTGCCTGTGGGAGTAGTCGAAATTTAATTGAGCGTGCCGCAGATGTTGCACTTAAAGAACGGAAGCAGTTAATTCTCGTGGTAAGAGAAACACCGTTTTCCGAAATCCACTTAGAAAATATGCTAAAACTTACTAGGATGGGAGCGGTGATTATGCCAGCTAACCCCGGATTTTATTTTCGTCCTCAGTCCATTAATGATTTAGTCGATTTTATGGTCGCACGGATTTTAGATCATTTGGGTTTAGAACATCAAATGCAGCCGCGTTGGGGCGAAACTAAGCAGTAGCTTGCTGATACTTTTCCGGCAAATCATTTGTCAGGCAACGATTAGCATTAATGGTCACTAAAAAATAAGGAGCTTGCTATGGCAACTGAAAATGTAACTGCCGCTGAATTTAATGAGTTAATCAGTGATAATGAGATTGTGATTATTGATTTCTGGGCCCCTTGGTGTGGACCTTGTCGCTCGTTTGCGCCGATTTATGAAAAAGTCTCAGATAAGCATACTGATATTGTTTTTGCTAAAGTGAATACCGAGGAAGAGGAGGAGTTATCCAACCATTTCCAGATTCGCTCGATTCCTACTTTAATGATTTTCCGTGAGCAAGTAGTATTATTTGCTCAGCCGGGGATGTTATCTGAAGGACAATTGGAAGAGGTGATTGGTAAAGTACGCGAAGTCGACATGGCTAAAGTATACGAAGAAATCGCTAACCAAGAACGTTCTGAATAATCGTAAAAATCAAACTAGGGGAGCAGTTTTTATTCCCCTAGTGAGTTGTTTGGTTTTTTGGATAAAAAACCTGTTGTTTCCAAGCCTACTTTCTGCCGTTGCTCAGTGAGAAGTTGAATCACATAACCGTTACTACTAGCCAAAAATACGGGTAAGACAGCAAGCGGTTCTAAACTGATATAAGCGGCTAGTGTAATAAACATCGGTAAGCCAATAATCGCGCTTAAGCTATGTGTGTAGTCACGGTATAAAGACACACGGTCAACAATCCACCAAGCTCCTTGAAACAATAAATAGGTTGCTAGCCAAGCAATCAATAAGTCGCTAGGTCGGTAAGTGTACATAATCAAAGGGATACCAAAGGCAGCAATAATGCTAACTAGGCGCACCATCCAATAAGAAGAGGAGGACGGCCGTTGAATATTGGGCAAATGCACACCCACGAAACCGCTTAAACCAATGAATACGAGGGCTACCCAGTCTAATTCTGGCAAAAGGTAATGACTAATTAAACTAGCACCTACACCAATACCGATAGCAAGTGCATGTTGACTTTTTGAGCCCATTTTCTTGATCCCCTATATTTATTTATATCATTTTATGGAGCCAACTCTTTAGCCCTGAGTTGGGTTATCTACTAATTATTTATTAGTCGGCATTATGACATAAAGACAAAAGCAATAAGGGGGAGTTCAACAGCAGTTAAGGAAAAAGTATGGCTTCAAAATAAGCCCGACCTCACCCGAAGGTAAGGAGGGGGTTAGATGGAGGAGAGCATCAAGATAAAAGATTAATCAACAGGAATACTAATTTTATTGGTGGTATCGGCCATCACATAAAAGTCCCGTTTACGTTCAGTTTGACCATGGCGTTTGGCGACTGCGGTATAACGGCCAGGAGCTAAAGAGCTAATGGTGAATACATGACGATCCGACTGATACGTCTCACCTTTACCATCAACACGGTAGACTTTCCAAGTAATGGGCTGGAAGGCCGGACCATTATTAATGGTTGCCACCAAACGTACTTCTGCTGAGCGGCTATCCGCCCAAGCTGCATTACAGACTCCAGTAGCACCTAGCAATAAGTTAGCTACTATTAAAATGTGGAAGGTTTTTTTCACAGAAATCCTCCTTGATAAGTATCAAGTACACAGCAATTAAAATGAATTTATTGCCGAGATAAGCGAAATTTTTTCCATAAAATCAACGCCTACCAGTTAGGTTCTCTTTTTTACGGAGAGTTCTAGACAGAGACTATATTAAGTTTCTATCGGGTTTGATCTTGGCTTATCGGTAGAGTTATCTACTTGGTTGGGGGGCAGCAACACCAAGCTAACCTTATATTACAGTATAGTAGGCAGGGTACAGACGTAGAGGTTTAGCCCATTAAAAAGCTAAAACTCTCTGATAAGCGGTAGGATAATCAGCTTATGTTGAGGAGCTAATCAGTTTAATCAGCCCTTTCTAGCATTTCAGTAGCGAGAGCACGAGTTGTTGCAGTGATTTCAGTGCCGCCAATCATGCGCGCAATTTCCTCTACTCGCTCAGTGGAAGGTAAATAAATGATGCCGGTGTTAGTACTATCCGCTGTTTTGATTTTAGTGACTTTATAATGATGATGCGCTTGTGAAGCAACTTGTGGTAAATGTGTGACACACAGGACTTGGCGGTTCGTCCCTAAGCTGCGTAATTGCGAACCTATTACTTCGGCAATACCACCACCAATTCCTGTATCCACTTCATCAAAAATCAAAGCAGGTAGAGTCATTCGTTGGGCTGCGATCATTTGAATGGCTAGGCTAATTCGGGATAGTTCACCACCGGAAGCGACTTTAGTTAATGGCTTGAGAGGCTGGCCGGGATTTGCACTCACTAAGAATTCAATTTGATCCATACCATAAGCATGCGGTGTATCATCTTCGTTGGGGCTAACCTGAATTTGAAATTGTCCGCCTTGCATGCCTAAAGTTTGCATCGTAGTACTTACACCGTTCGACAACTGATCAGCTGCTTGCATGCGTGCTTGACTTAAACTTTGGGCAACTACTTTATAGGCTTGTTGAGTAGCCTCCAATTTAGTCTTTAAAGTTTCTAGGTCGTAATCATCACTCGCTAAACTTGCCAACTCAGCTTGTAAACGTGTTAACTGCTCTGGAAGTAGTTCTGGTTCTAAACGATATTTGCGCGCCATATTACGAATATCAGCAATACGTGCCTCTACTGTGCTTAAGCGCAAAGGGTCTAAATCCACGGCTTGTGCATAGTCACGCAAGATCCACGCAGCTTCTTGGATTTGGATTTGTGCACTATTCACTAATTCTAAGGGGGTTGTTAAAGCCTGATCAACACGTGCTTGACGGCTTAACTCTTGACTGAGTTGACTAAGTGAAGAATATAAAGAACGCTCGTTTTCATAAAGTTGTTGATAGCTATGCTCTGCAGTAGCCTGTAACTGTTCAGCATGTCCTAAGCGATTCAGCTCTTCATCGAGCGCGGTGATTTCCCCTTGCTCTAAAGCGAGTTCACTTAATTCTTGTACTTGAAAATTCAGTAAATCTAAACGCTCCTGAAGTTGACTGCTTTGGGTAGTGAGTTGTAGATAACGTTCATTTAAGTTTTTCCACTGTTTATAGGCTTCCTGCGTTTGTTTGAGCAGGTTTTCATTCGTGGCATAAGCATCGACCATTCCACGTTGCATATCACGCTTCATCAGGGATTGATGTTCATGCTGACCATGAATATCTACCAGTTGTTCGCCTAATTCACGTAATGCAGTCAGTGTTGTACTGGAGCTATTAATCCACGCACGTGATTTACCCGTATTTGTGACTACGCGTCTTAAAATACAGAGATCTTCATCGCTTAATAAATCTTGTTCAGCGAGCCATTGTTTAGCTTGCGGTGTATTGTTGAGATCAACACTTAAGGTAATCTCAGCTTTTTCAGCACCATGGCGCACACTACCCGCATCCGCTTTATCGCCTAAGACCAAACCAATCGCATCTAATAAAATAGATTTACCCGCACCGGTTTCACCGGTTAAAGCCGTCATACCCGCCTGCAATTCCAGCTCTAAATCAGTAATAATCGCGAAATCACGAATGTGGATATAAGTCAGCATTATAGTTGCGTACCCCAGTGCAATTTTGAGCGCAGTATATGATAGTAGTCGTAATGACGGGGATGAAGTAAGCGCATTTTTTTCGGGGAGGCGTTGATTTTAATCCGATCACCAGAAATGAGCGGAATATCGTGATGTCCATCAAAGGATAATAAAGCTTCTACCGGGCGATCACTACCCATTTCAATTTCAATCGAACTTTGATTAGGAATAACAATCGGGCGGCTAGTTAAAGTATGAGGACTTATCGGTACTAAAATACTGGCCTCCAGCGAGGTATGTAAAATAGGGCCTCCACTCGATAGCGCATAAGCCGTCGAACCCGTTGGAGTGGAAATCACCAAACCATCTGCCCGTTGGGTATTCACAAAGAATCCATCAATGTAGGTGGTGAATTCAATCATGCGTACTTCATTACGTGCATGTAGTACCACATCATTTAAAGCAATATTTTGCCCTAGCTTTTCTTCACCACGCCAAGCACAAGCTTTTAATAAGCAGCGCTCATCCTCTAAGTAATCACCCTGTAAAATGGCAGTCAACTGTTCCTGCATTTGTGCAGGTAAAACATCGACTAGAAAGCCCATACGTCCTAAGTTAACTCCCACAATGGGTACTTGAAAGTCAGCAAGTAGGCGTCCCGCAGTGAGTAAAGTACCATCACCCCCAACCACAATCGCTAAATCAATTTGCTGTGCTAGTAGCTCATCGGGAACCGCAGTATTTTGCAGTAAATGCGCGGCTTGAGTATTGAGTAGAATTTTTAAACCTTGTTGGCTTAAAAACGCATAGAGCTTGTGTAAGGTGGCGGTAACGGCTTCGCCATCCTGCCTAGAAAATATGCCAGCGGTAGTGAATAAAGTCATAATTGTATTGCACCTGTTTAAAAATAATTAAGATGCGGCGCTCAAGGCGCGTTATTGTAGCGAGCTGCCGAATAAAAGGCTAAAGTGACCGTGGCGCTATTCAGACAAAATCTCTGAGTTGTTTGTAAGCAAAGCCTTGAATTTCCTGTCTAAGCATCTATTGTGACATTATGTAGTGGGGATAATACAGGTCAAATGGCAGTAAACCGTCAAACTAGTGATTTAAGTGAGCGTGCTCAGCACTTATTAAAAGTGTTAGTGGAGGCTTATATTGCCGATGGACAGCCAGTGGGATCACGGACTTTAGCTAAACGTAGTGGTCTTGATTTAAGTGCAGCGACGATCCGCAATGTGATGGCAGATCTTGAAGAGCTAGGGTATATCCGCTCACCGCATACCTCTGCAGGTCGTGTGCCGACCTCACAAGGTTATCGCTTATTTGTGGATACTTTGTTACAAGTCCAACCTTTAGAAAATCATGCGATTGATATTCTCCAAGGGCGTCTAAGTGCTGGCTTAGATTCTCAAGTCCTCATCCACTCAGCCTCTAGTTTATTGTCGGGGATTACCTCGCTTACAGGGGTAGTGACGGTTCCAAAACGGAATCCTTCTTCTTTGAAGCAAATCGAGTTTTTGCGTTTATCCAGCCATCAAGTATTGGCGATTTTGGTATTTACCCGTAATGAAGTACAAAATCGTATTATTCAGCTTGAGCGCGAAATGACCTTGTCTGAACTGCAGCAAGCGGCTAATTTTTTAAATGAGTGTTTAGTAGGTAAAAATATCCATAGCGCCCGCCAAGCCTTGTTAGATGAAATGCGTCAGCATAGCGAAGATATGAATCGCTTAATGCGGTCGGCGATTGAGTTAGGTGAATTAGCCTTTGCAGGGCTACATACTCAGCAAGAAGAAGATTGTGTGATCGCGGGTGAAACCAATCTGATGGGGTATGATGATCTCTCAGACATTAGCAAGCTGCGTGATTTATTCGGTGCTTTCAATCGTAAGCGTGACATTTTGAGCCTACTGGATAAAACCATTCAGGCTGATGGTGTACAAATTTTTATTGGTCGCGAAGCCGGTTATTCAGTATTTGAAGATTGCAGTCTTGTCACCGCTCCTTATTCCTTAGGTGATGAGCATGTGGGGGTGTTAGGGGTGATTGGCCCTAAGCGCATGCCTTATGAGCGTGTGATTCCTGTCGTGGATTTGACGGCACGCTTGCTCAGTGTAGCCTTGCAATCTCAATATTCACACTAGGCGTTAAAACGCTCCTGGTTGAATACCTTTTATTTGCTGACTGAGTTTGAAGATCAACTCTTCTTTAGCTATTAAGTTTTTATCTTTCATCGTCAACTGTTGATTGAGTTGTTGAATCATTTGTTCTTTCAGTTGAATCACTTTTTCCCGTTGCTCAACAAGCTGCTGATAAGGTTTAGTATCTTCAGACGTTGCTGTGCTGACTTTCTGAGCCTGCAGTTGTTCAGATATATGTTTCAAATCCACTAACACGCGTTTTTTCCAAGCTTCTTGATCGGTAGGGCGATAGGCTATCAACTGCCTTGCAAGATCACGCAGGTATTCAACTAGTTCAGTATGGCGCTGCTGTTGTAGTTCATTAGTACCTTGTCCGAGTTGCTCGTTCAGATCTTGAAGTTGATCAAGCAGAATCGCGAGTTTATCTTGGCCGCCTTCAATATTGCTTTGTTTGATTAGCTCACTATGCTGTTCTATCTGCCCCATAACCTGTTGTTGTTGCGCTTGAGTTTGCTGGCGTTGTTGTAAATCTTGATGATAAAGCTCAGTGAGAGCTGCAAGCTTCTCTTGATAATGAGTGTATTGTTGCTGCATTAACGCTTCAATCATTTTAGCAATCAGCTTCAACTGACGTTGTTGATCACCAATTAATTGCTGTGCTTCGGTGCGAACTTGCTCAAACGTTTGATTGATATATTGTTCAGAGCGCTCCACTAGAGCTTGACGATGCGTTTGCTCTTGGCTCGTTAACGTATGGAAAGAAACTAACTGCTCATTGAGTTGTACCACCAATTGATTACGTTGCTGCTCTAACTGCTGCAGTTTCACATCACGCTCTGCCAATTGATTTTCATGCGCTTGTTGTTGAGCGATTTGCTTTTTTAACTGTGCCTCTTCTTCCATCAACTGCGTGGCTAGGCTATTCAACTGCTGTTCTTTTTGCTGCAGTTGTTCGGTTTTTTGCTGCACTTCTTGAGTACGTTGTTGTAGTTTCATATCGTGTTCAACCAGCAACTTTTTGCGTTGATCAAGTAATTCATTCAGTTGCTGAATAGTTGTATCGCGTTGGTGCAGCAGTGCGTCTTTGGTCTGTACAGTTTGTTGGATTTGGCTAAATTGTTCATGTTGTTGCTGCAAATAAGCTTGCAATTGATCAACTTGCTGCTGGTGTGTAGCCATTTGCTGTTGCTGCGAGTGAGTGCGCTGATGGATCAGCTCGAGTTGACGGACTAACTCAGCAATTTGCGTATCCCGCTTGCTTAGTTCTCGGTCACGCTCTTGCAACTGCATAAATTGAGCGCTGATTTGTGTATCCCGCTGTGTAAGTTGTTGGCTGTGATGAGTAATCGCTTGTTCGAGCACTAGCAGTTGTTGGTCTTTTTCAATCAGCAATTTCTCGCGTTGCTCTAGCATCTGATGGTATTGCATCGCATTTTGTTCTTTCTCATGCAAGATGCGGGTTTGCGCAAAGAGTTGTTCATTACGAATGCTGATGTGCTCGATTTTTTGCTTGATGAGTTGATCACGTTCTTTCAGTTGCTCATCGCGTTCACGCAGCGATTCGTCGCGTTGTTGCAGTTGTTGATGGGCTTCTTGTAAATATTGATCTAATTCTAACAGTTGCTGCTGAGTTTCTTGGAGCAGGGTATCACGCAGGCTGATTTGCTCATCGCGTGCTGCAATAATTTTTTTCTGTTCATGCTGTTTGTGCTGATAAGACAAAACCCACTGATTAACCTCATGGAGTTGACGCTCATATTCATTTAAGGAGCTGTCACGGCGGGTGATCTGTTTATCGCGATTTTCTAATTCACGGTCGCGCTTTTCTAAATGCCGTTCTTTCTCTTCTAATAAACGGTCACGCTGCTTGATCTGTTCCTCACGTTCACGCAGAATTTTTTCACTTTGAAAGGTATTCTTTTCAACTTCGTGTAAGCGTTTTTCCAGTTCACGAATTAGTTGCTCACGCGAACGAATGGCTTCATCGCGTTCTTTAATAATCCGTTCACGTTCTACTAAGCGCTGTTCATATTGCTCAGCTTTACTTTGATAAGCCTGATCAGCCGTCTGATTTTTTTGCAGAATTTGCTCTTTACTGTGAATTTGTTGCTCACGCAAAGCCAATGCACGCTCTAAATCTTCAATGACAGTATCGCGATTGTGTAAGCGCGTAGTAAGTTGCTTCGCTTGCTCACGTAAGCTTTGCGTTTCGTCCTGAAAACTATTAATTAAACTCAGCAGACTCTGCCGGTCTTCATTGGTCAGGAAGCGATTGCCACTGATTTTTTCTAGCAAGGCGGTGTGATCTATGCTCATGGGCTTATTGTTATTGTGGTCTTAAGTAGAGATTCTAACAGGTTTAACTAAATATAAAATTAAACAGAATCAAGCGGTTTGTTTTATAGGATTAAGCGTCTGTGTAGTGAACTCGTGCAAGCATTAGCACTCTAAGTAGAAGAGTGCTAACATACCATTTAATGATTAATAGGAGAGCAACTTATATGACACAAGCCCTAACGCTACGTGGACAGACTTTGCCTTCCCCCGTTGGAAGTTTAGAGAGTTATATCCACGCCATTCATGCCATTCCAGTATTGGAGGCTGAAGAGGAGCGTGAGTTGGCGATAAGCCTGCGCCAAGATAATAATCTTGAAGCGGCTCGGCAGTTAATTTTGCACAATTTACGCTTCGTGGTGAAAGTTGCGCGTGGTTACAATGGCTATGGTTTACCTTTAAGTGACTTAGTCCAAGAAGGTAACGTCGGTCTCATGAAAGCTGTTAAACGCTTCGATCCTGAAATGAATGTACGCCTGATTTCCTTTGCAGTGCATTGGATTCGTGCTGAAATTCATGAATTCATTTTGCGCAACTGGAAGATAGTTAAAGTCGCGACCACCAAAGCACAGCGTAAACTGTTCTTTAATTTGCGCAGTAGCAAGGCACGTTTAGGTTGGTTATCGAATGACCAAGCTCAAGAGGTTGCCAATGATTTGGGGGTAAGTAAAGCTGATGTTCTCGAAATGGAACAGCGTTTAGGCTCCCAAGATGTATCTTTTGATCTATCTAATGACCATGATGAGGATGAGCGTTTTTATTCGCCAAGTCAGTACTTAGCGGCTGAATCTGCTGATCCTGCTGAAACTTTAGAAGCAGAGGAATGGGAAACCTATACCCACGATCGTTTTGAAGAAGCGCTAGCGAATTTAGATGCGCGTAGTAAAGACATCTTGGTTAGTCGTTGGTTGGCGGATGAAAAAGCCACTTTACAAGATTTAGCAGATAAATATGGAGTTTCTGCTGAGCGGATTCGTCAGCTTGAGAATGTAGCGGTGAAAAAGCTGCGTACTGCTGTTGGCGAGTTCTAAACGATGACTTGCTAGTAATTTAAAAGGCCGCATTAAGCGGCCTTTTTTATATCCGTTTCTAAGACTTAGCTAAAAAAAGCAACCGATAAAAAGCTAAACCACGACCAAGCAATCAGCAACCAAACCAGCAGCATGGGAATGCCAAATTCCAAATCAAGTTTCATAATTCCGTGTTCCTATCATCATCGTTATCAAGGACAAATGATAAACAAAGCGACTTGATAGAACAAGCGCAAACAGAAAAGCCCTACTAAGTATGCTTAGTAGGGCAAGTGGAACTCTTTAGGTTTGGACGAAAACCTTAAGAGAAAAACACCACGGAGAAGAAGCTAAACCATGCCCATGCAACTAAAGCCACGATGAGCGCCATTGGCAAACCATAATCAAAACTTAGCATTGTGCAGTCCTGTCTAAATAATGAAGTAATGCTTAAGAGTTTGTATGATCTGCTGACAGGGCTTTTTGATATGCGTCAAAACTCTCCAGTTATCAGCTTTAAACTAGTTAAAACTTACAGGCTATTTGATTTATATCAGGAATTGGACACTATCTAATTGCACTATGCAAACTAACAACAAGGCGCTTATCACAATCTAGTCACCTAAGCGTGCTACGGTGGTAGCGCCAACCAATCAGGAGTTAAGTTCATGACGAACTTGCAGCAACTAATTTTGCGAACGGATATTAGCGGAATGCCTTTGGAATGGATTCATTTCCAAACAGCGGTCAAGCTTTATTACGCTAAACAAGTGGCTTATACCTGTGGTAGTTCGCTGTTACAGGTACATGGCGGGATTAATGCACGCACAGGTTTACGCAGCGAATTAGTCCTAAATTCCATTATTGCCACTTATGGCAGTAAACAAGGCTTATTCGGTGAGTCTTATGTGCCACCTTTAAATAATCCGACTTTATTCCGTCGGGATAATCATCTGTGTTTATACTGCGGTGGGCATTTTAGTGCACATGATTTATCTCGTGATCACGTCATTCCGATTGTCAAAGGTGGAAGAGATCATTGGACAAATGTGGTTACAGCCTGCAAGCAATGCAATAGTAATAAAGGTGGACGCACGCCTGAGCAAGCGAATATGCCCTTATTAGCAGTACCGTTTCAACCTACTTATGTTGAGTATGTGTTTTTGCAAGGCAGGAGTATTTTAGCCGATCAAATGGAGTTCTTGAGTGCACATTTTCCGCGTACTAGTAGTTTACGGAAGCGCTGTTTGCAGTCCTAAAAAAAGATAAAGGCTTTGAGCCTTTATCTTCATTATAGTTAGCTTAATAATCCTAACTATTAATCCACCGTCACGGTAATGACTAAGTTTACAGTCTGGCCGGTGCTTAAATTACCTAAATCCCAAATTCCAGTCACTGGATCATAACTTCCTTGCTGTGCCAGTGGAGCAACACCTGTCTTTAAACTCACACCGCTAGGTAATTGGTCAGTAATTTTTATCTGAGTCGCTGTACTTGGGCCTTGATTCGTCGCGGTTAACTCATAGGTCAAAGTATCGCCACGCTTAGCCGTGCTCGCGCTTAAGATTTTCGTGAGCTGTACATCAACTAATTTAGGCAGAGTACATTGTTCATCAGGAAAGACATAATTCGTTGGAACGATTAAGTCTTGGCGGCTCGTATCGGTTTGATTATGTAACCAATAAACTTCAGTGATGCTATATTGAGTTTGACCATTTGCACCTTGAGTTCTGTCTAAAATTAACTGACCTAAGGCTTTCATGGCGATTTTCTGGCTGGCTGTCCAAGCAGTGTCATCAATAGCTGTTTCAACTTTGCTATAGTCTTCATTCCAGTTGGTGTAATACCAGACTAGATTTTGTAAGAGGGTATCGAGGCTTTGCGTGGCAGTACCAAACTCGGTTTTGACACTGGCTAAGACTTCAAGATCACCTAAAGCGCTGAACAAGCGTCTTAAATGATCAATTCGCGTAGCACTCAAGCTTTGACGGTCTGAAGCATTGACTTTGAACCGATCATCCACGATTGGATCAGCGTCTTGCTTCTCTAGGCAGAAGCCAATCAGATTAAGATCACCAACTTCCACATTGTAAGCATTAGGATGATGCCAAGGGCTAGTACCATACGCAGGCATGATCGCTTGGCTGCCCATAGGAACTAACGGTGCGGTACATTGCGCATGGAATAAACCCACATCGTAACTATAGTCGGTAGCAGTCAGATTAATATCTTTAATGACAAACTGATTCGCAATTCCAGTGACTACTGCATCTGAGTCTAATAAATCACCAGTGGTATCTGCAGGGCTTAAAACCCAGTTATTGGGAGCGGTGAATTTTAAGCAGTAACTAGTATTGACTAGGTTATTAAACTCATACCAACCCGTTTTAGTCGTCATGGTGTTAGCGATTTCAGAGCCGGTACAAGTGGCGTTGTCATAGAGTGCTACTGAGATTTGATCAATCCCCGCTTCATTTGCATCTTGGATTCCATCCATATCTTGGTCATACCAGACATAGTTGCCGAGGCTAAAATTGGGTTTAAAGCCAAAATCAAAGCCTTGGTTGTCCTTACCAGTGCTATCTGCGGTAAAATCAATGCTAGCAAGTCCGCTATTAAAGCTGGCATCATTGTCTTTGAGATCTGTGACACGATCATTGCTAGAGTCCCCCTCTGCATTTGTGCTAGTGAGTGGATAATTCACTAAATTGGCTTCATTAGGATCAATGCTCAGTGTACAACTCGCACCTGATAGTAGAACGTTGGCTGCATTGCCGCCGGCCAAATTACTGAATTGATATAAGCCGGCTTCATTTTCTGGTGTAGAGGCATTATCAGCTAAGGTAGTCGTGGTAACTGACTTAGTGCCACATTGAAGTTTAACTTGTACTCCCGGAATTCCAGTTTCATTAGGATCTTGCAGACCATCACCGTTGGTATCTAACCAAACAAAATTACCGATAGCATTTGGCACAATCGTCACGCTCACATCATTGGCGATGACTTGTAACGACAGTTCAGGAACCCGCCCACCAAAGTTATTGGTGTAGATATCACCCGTTGAAGCTGCAGTCACTTTGCCATTAGCATCAAGGTCAGGCGTACCACCGATATTGCCTGTTGGGCTTAATTGTACTAACACTGATTTGCCGCCAGCAGCTCCTGTTAAAGCGGGTGTAGTGAAGCGCAGACCAGTAATCGATTCAGGGGTTAAAGCACCACAGCTCAGTGGAGCAAGGCTGGTGCAAGCAGTCCATGGAGTAGCGCCTGTCCCAGAAACATTACCACCAGCATATTTATTACCATTGTTCACATACATCAGATAACACAAGTCACCTGCTGCGGGAATTTTGCCTGAGGGTTGATTGCTCTCATGGCAAGGATCTTGTTGTATGCTGTTAGACGCAGCATTAGTTGCATAGAACACTTCGCTATGGCTAGCCGTGACTTTGCTTACCGCATAAATACCGTTGAATTTGCTGCTTGGGTGGCGGGTGCTCGCTAGACCACTGGAGTTTTGCCCACTACCATCATTGTTATAAGGCAAAATATCAATGAAATCGCCGCTACTATAATCTTCTCCACCTAAGTTGGTATATACCAACTCAAACTCGAATGGTTCATTCCGCCCATGGATTGGATAATCAACGTCTTTGAAGACATCTAAGCCAAAGTTAGCCAAGATATTCAGTTGATATTTTACCTTAACAGGATCACTAGCTGTATCAGCATCACTGCCATCAACACCAATGTCTGAAGTGAGTGTGGCATTATTGATAAAAGTACCAGTGGTTAGTTTTGGATCTACGTCTACGCTATAGCGGATCATGGGGAGTTGGTCACCCGTATTCACATCCGCAAAATCCCATTTTAATGAGCGCAGGGCGGTATTTTCTGCTGAACTTAAACTGACGCTAGGAGTAGAGGCTAAATAGTCGGCACGATTTAACCAAGTTGTACCTCCATCCACGGAGAATCGTTCAGAGCCAAGTACGTAATCAGTACCGACAGGTAGGCTATCCGTTAAAGTTGCCGTGGTGATACTCGGGTTCCAACTGCCGAAGACTTGAGGCTTTAGAATGAACTGTACCCGGTCACCCCCCCTTACGACTTTGAGACCGCGTGGCTCAGTGTATTTTTCCAAGGCAATGGAAGAGGGGACAATTACAACCCGATCTGCATCGTAGCCAGCATAAGAGAAGCCTGCATTATCAGGATCAATCGAAATACCACTCATATCCTTCCAAGCACCCCAAGTACCTGTAGAGCCATCATTGCGAATAGCCATATAATTGGGTAAATAAGTAACTCCTGTGGTTGAGTTAGTATAGCCTGTTGCAGAGGGCTTAATCTTTAATAAATGATTGGTAATAAAGGCCATGCGGGTAGTGGTAGGGTCAAGGCTCAGCAAAAAGCTCTTATTCAGAACAGTTTGCATACGTAATTTACTAACCTTGGCTGTTCCCCCTATTAAGGCCGGATCAGTGACCCAATCATTGGGAGCATCTGCTAATTGACTCGTCTGATTGACACCATCTAAGACGAACTTGCCATCCCCATTCACATCATCCTCACAAGTTTCATCACGCTGTGCGAGCAAGCCGGAGTGCGGATCATCTGAATATAAGTAGGTTATTAAACCTAGTTTATCTGCACTATAAGTATTGACTGTTGGCCCCCAACTCACAATGTTAGGGTTGTATTCGGTATGATTCCAACCGTAACCTAAATCTGTACGATTGGGTTCAGCTAGGCCAACGTATTCAAATTGGTCGGTATCGAGTTTTTCGCATAATTGTGACCTAGCGCCATTAATAAAGCGGTAATCCCAAATATTTAGCAGTATCGGAATCGTGGCTCCCAGTGCATATTTCTTCGCTCCGGTTTTGCTGGGAGGCCAAGGGCCGTCAAAACCTTTAGCTGCAGTCCAGCTACCTGGGCCACTATAAATGAGTGGATAAGTTACATAATCTGGGAAAGGCTCACCAACGCCATTGTAATTAAGTAAATTATTATTAGAGACATCTTCTGTTGATACAGGATTGAAACCAATAACTTTAGGTGTTCCAGAGGTGGAGTCGTAAACGCCTACCGAGTTAATTGTTTGTACGGTACAAGGATAGGGGGGGCAGCCTTGATGAGTCGCAATATCAGCCGGTTCGCTATACCAAACATTAAGGCGTAATTCGATTAAATTAGAATCATTATCGGGGTCACGCACATCGATATTTTTCAGATCAATGGCAATATTCGGATCATTCACCCCATCCGGTGTGAGCGTTGGCCCTAATTGATCAAGAATATGATTCACCTGTGTACAAGTCACACTAGCATTAGGGCCATGATTGCCGACTAATTCACAAGCTGGTTTTTTCGAGTCCCAAGTATAGAGGACTGCATTGGTGGACACGTTAATGGGTACACCTGAGCTAGAAGTCACTGCTTTAGTATTATTATTATTATTGTCATCGGTATAATGATCGAGTAGCAAATAATCCTGCTCAAAATCACCGCCGGCTTCATTCGGTGCATCGGCTAGCATCGAGCCTTTTTGGTATTTAACTTTAATGACATACTCGACGACTGAACCATTGGTAGTGCCGTCCGCCCCTTTATGTGCGGGTGCAATATACAGCGGCTTACCGGTTGCCGGATCAAGTGCAGTGACTTGTAATTCTTTAGTAGTGTCAACCCGGAAGTTAGCGGTAACGGTGACATCTGTAGGGCCAGCCGTCGCAACATTCGAGCCTTGAGCTTGAGATGAAACCGTTGCATTCACATGCTGATCATTCAGAGTAATCTCGCTGCCATCATACGAGGCTGCAATGGCTCGCGCCACTGGATAAAAAGCACGGGTCGTCCCTTCTACAGCAGGGCCAAGATTACAAAATAGTGTCCGTTTATCTGTAGAAATACTCGAGACTGGATTCACTTCTTGCGGATCAGTTTTACAGCCTGTGGGAATCTCAATCCAAGCTTGGCGTTTATCCAACTGTACGGTGCTAGTCAGGCTCTGCACGTCATTGTCATTGACTGAGACCTCCACCAGATAAGTGATCGAGTCTTGTAAACGCGTGACTTTATTATCTTCGCTCGCATCCATACCCGCAGTGGCTAGATTACCGTCCCAAGTCGTGCTATCAAAGGGTTCTGAGCCAGTTTTAGCCACCGAAATAGTCGTGTTGACAACCGGAGCTGCGGTATTACCTGCCGCATAGGATCGGGGGCTGAACCCTAGGATAAGAAGAAAAGTGAGCAGCAGTGGAGCTAAAACTAAAAAACGTGCCCAAAAAGGAATACGCACAGCAAGGTTCTGATTCATTATTATTGCCTAGCCAGTTTTTGTTATTGATTCAACAGTAGCATGTGAAAAGAGCAAACTAGAGGTATATTGCCCATTCTTGCCTGATGCGTACCTGAATAGATTGGATTACTTTAACAATTCATCAAGACGCAATTAGTTTGTTCGGTCTGTTGTTGCAAAGCCGACATTGATTTTTTTCATAAGCTCAGCACAGATCATCAGCATCCACTATTATTGAAGTGAGTAGGCATTTGAGAATAGCTCATAACCGGTGATGAACTGCTCAGATTTAAACACTTACTCCGGTTTAGGAGAGTAACTGAATGATGGCAAGGCCACTGTATTCCTTAATACTGTTAATCTGCTTAGGGATTGCTTTGCTATTAGTCGCTTGCCAAGAGGAGCAGGTTAAATCGACTCAGATGACGCAAGATTTAAAAATTCCCGAGCGTCTATCGCCTATCTATATTACTGACCAAGTGAATATTGCCGGGCAGGTTTTGTCTATATGGTTTAATACCGGACGTTGTCAGCTCCAAGCTAAGCACCCCAAACTTAAAGTTGAGCCGATTTGGTTAAAGTCTAAAGCTCCGTGTTATTTCATCAAATCTCCTGGAACGGATAGCGTGCAAGTCTATCAGCGCGATAAAACAAACCGAGTGTTAGCTGTCGTAGGGACACCTAGTCAAGAAACTGCTGTTGGCAAGCGTTGTGGGACTGAAATCGAAGGCGTGGTGATTGATGCGGCGGGTAAAATGCGTGTGTCGAATGTAATGCGCAGTGGCTCAATTTTCTGTGCTGATCAAGGTTTAGACAATGCTCAATATGAACTGTTTGCTAGGGATTAGTGGTATTCAGTCTCAACCAGCATCACAAAGCTTTTGGCTAGAGTCTGAGGATAACGGCGGCGTAATTGATCACGTACTGCAAAAGCGGTGTAGCGCTCTTTATAACGTCCGACTCGCACCTTAAATAATACCCCTTTGCGGGTACGCAATTCACGAATATGGGCAAGCGTATAGCCATCTTTTTTTAAAGCGGCGCGTAAATCATAAGCATGCTTAGAGTTGTAGCCGGTGAAAACTTGTACCGTGTAATAGCCACGGCTTAAACGCGGTGGGTATTGCTGGTCATAAGTATAACTCGGCTTAGGAACACCGGAATTATCGCTATACAAATTATCGTTGTATTCTTCTAAAACGGGCGCTTGAGTCGTTTGTCGTTGTTGCTGTTGAGGTGAATTCGGTTCAATCACCCAGATATCGGCATCAGTATCTTCGGGTTCACGGTAATAGCTCACATTGGACGCTACAGGTTCTGTGTAGTCCGGTTGATAGTGGCTGTAGTCTTGGCCTTTATTAAAATTAAAACTATTAGGAAGTGTGTAGGTGAAAAAGCTCATGCCTTTTGCATTGATAAATAATGCAAACCCGACCACCACCAACACAATGAGGAGGACATGCCAAAGTTTAAAGACACCGCTTTGTTTGGACAGTGGGGGCAATGCTGGTTTCACTCAAGTTCCTGTTTTGGCTCGATCAGCTTAGAGAGGATTATGCCATAGATTAATGCAAATACAGCGACCGTCGATAAGGGAATTCGTTAGCGCTCACCTTGAATTTGCTGATTCTGTCCCCTATATGCATAGGTAGTTAAAGTAGTAGCTTTTAAAAAAGTTTTATGAGGAATAATCCACATGAGAATGGATAAACTGACCAGCAAATTCCAACTCGCTCTACAAGATGCGCAGTCGCTTGCTTTAGGGCGGGATCAGCAATTTATTGAACCGATTCATTTAATGACCGCTTTACTGGATCAAGATGGAGGTTCAGTACGTGGCCTATTGACTAAAGCCGATGTAAACGTCAATCAGTTACGTTCTAAATTAGGTCAAGAAATTGAGCGTTTGCCCACAGTGAGTGGCGGTGATGCAGGTTCGGTATCGGTATCGAATGATTTGGCGCGTTTGCTCAATGTCACTGACAAAATCGCACAGCAACGTAAAGATCAATACATTACTTCTGAAGTTTTCGTGTTAGCCGCTTTGGAGGATAAAGGGACGCTTGGGAATTTATTGCGCGAAACGGGCGCCACTAAAGGTGCGCTCGAGAAAGCGATTGAAACCATGCGGGGCGGACAAACGGTGAATGATCCGAATGCCGAAGATCAACGCCAAGCCTTGCAGAAATACACCATTGATATTACCGAGCGTGCCGAGCAAGGTAAGATTGACCCTATTATTGGGCGTGATGAAGAAATTCGCCGCATGATTCAAATTCTGCAACGCCGCACCAAGAATAATCCGGTGGTGATTGGTGAGCCGGGGGTAGGGAAAACGGCCTTAGTCGAAGGTTTAGCGCAGCGGATTGTGAATGGCGAAGTGCCGGAAGGTATTAAAGGTAAGCGTTTATTATCTTTAGATTTGGGCGCTTTATTAGCCGGTGCGAAATTCCGTGGGGATTTTGAAGAGCGCTTGAAAGCAGTGCTGAATGATATTGCCAAAACCGATGGCAATACCATTCTATTCATTGACGAGATTCATACCTTAGTCGGTGCAGGTAAAGCCGATGGCGCAATGGATGCGGGCAATATGCTCAAACCAGCCTTAGCTCGCGGTGAATTGCATTGTGTGGGTGCGACCACTTTAGACGAGTATCGCCAATACATTGAAAAGGATGCGGCTTTAGAGCGGCGTTTCCAGAAAGTGATGGTCGATGAGCCAAGCGTGGAAGACACCATTGCGATTTTGCGCGGTCTTCAAGAAAAGTATGAAGTGCATCATGGGGTAGAAATTACCGACCCCGCTTTAGTGGCAGCCGCTACCTTGTCGCATCGCTATATCACCGACCGTAATTTGCCCGATAAGGCGATTGACTTGATTGATGAGGCGGCCTCTCGGATTCGGATTGAAATTGATTCCAAGCCGGAAGCGTTGGATATGCTGGATCGGCGTTTAATTCAATTGAAAATTGAACGGGAAGCGCTGAAAAAAGAGAAAGACGAAGCCTCGATTAAGCGCCTGAATAATTTGCAGGAAGAAATTACTCGCTTAGAAAAAGAATCGTCTGACCTAGATGAAGTTTGGAAGGCTGAAAAGGCAGCGATGCAGGGCACGACGCATATCAAGGAAGAGTTAGATCAAGCGCGGATTGAGTTTGAAACGGCGAAGCGGGCAGGGAATTTGCAGCGCATGGCAGAATTACAATATGGGCGGATTCCTGAGTTGGAGGCGCAATTAAAGCAAGCGGATGCAACTGAGGCTTCCGCTAGTCAAAATCAGCCGAAGCTCGTCAAAAATCGTGTCACGGAAGACGAAATCGCAGAAATTGTCGCACGTTGGACAGCTATTCCCGTCAGCAAAATGATGGAGTCTGAGCGCGATAAATTGCTGCGCATGGAAGATGAATTACGAAAACGTGTAATTGGTCAGGAAGAGGCGATGGTGGCAGTTTCCAATGCGATTCGGCGCGCACGGGCGGGTTTGTCTGATCCGAAGCGTCCCAGTGGTTCTTTCCTCTTCCTCGGTCCAACGGGTGTGGGTAAGACGGAGTTAACCAAGGCGTTAGCGACTTTCTTATTCGATAGCGATGATTCCATGGTGCGGATTGATATGTCTGAGTTCATGGAAAAACACTCTGTGGCGCGGCTGATTGGTGCACCTCCGGGCTATGTTGGCTATGAAGAAGGTGGCTATTTGACCGAAGCCGTGCGGCGGCGTCCTTATTCGGTGATTCTGTTAGATGAGGTTGAAAAAGCGCATCCAGATGTGTTCAATGTTTTGTTGCAAGTGCTGGATGATGGCCGTTTAACCGATGGGCAAGGGCGCACGGTTGATTTCCGGAATACGGTGATCGTGATGACCTCGAACCTAGGCTCGCATCTGATCCAAGATATGACCGGTGAAGAAAACTACGACAAGATGAAAGCTGCGGTGATGGAGGTGGTGGGGACACATTTTCGTCCTGAGTTCATCAATCGGATTGACGAAGTGGTGGTCTTTCATCCCTTAGATAAGGCTGAAATTCGTCAGATCGCGAATATTCAATTAAATAGCTTGCGTAAGCGTTTAGCAGTGCGCGAATTGAATATCGAATTCACTGATGCGGCGCTGGATCATATTGCGGATGCAGGCTTTGACCCTGTCTATGGGGCGCGTCCCTTGAAACGTGCAATTCAAAGCCAAGTAGAAAATCCATTGGCTCAGGAAATTTTGGCAGGTAAATTCTTGCCGGGTGAGACGATTAAAGTGGATGAAAAAGAAGGCTTACTGGTGTTTGATGAAACAGTAGGTCGGTAAGTAAGCTTGATGAGTTGGTTTAGAGAACACCGCCAAACAGCGGTGTTCTCATTTGAACGATAAGAAAGTTCTACTAAAAAGCATTTGTTTAAAGCTCAAATATGCTTTTCTCGCCATAGGATCAGCAATCCCCACAAGCAAACTAAACAAATTGCTAATAAAACTCCGTACTGTGGGCCATCAAATATATAACATTTACGCATGGCGGCATCATAATAATCCGTCATTCTTGACCACGTATAGCCTTGAAATAAATGCTTCTGTGTCCAAGTTTGGTTAATGCCAACAAAAGCACAGGTTATTGCAAAACCAATGGCTAAATATAGCCATGACCTGACTCGGAAAAGTAGGATGCTAACTCCTATGATCAAAAGACTCGTGATTACTAATAGTAAGCGCAGCGTTAATTCAAATTGTCCCTCTACAGCCAGGGCAGATTCAAAACAAGAGCCGCCTAGCAAATAAAGCTCATTATCAAGATAAGGGGAGGTATTAATAAAAAATAAAAGCGTTAGAGCCGCTAGCAAATAAATGACTCTAGCACCCCAGAGCAGGAAGGTGTTATTCATTCTTTTTAGTAGTCTGTAAGGTAGAAGAGATAGTTTTTAAAATTTCATCTTTATTAATAGTTTCCATATGACGGTGGAGATGAGTCTTGTATTCTTCGTTAGTTAAACTATCCAGTTGTGTTTTATGGTTAATTACAGTTGTGGTTAAGGGTGACTCAGCCTGCATGGTTGCCCCGCTAGGGCATTTACGAATACCACATTCATCATTTTGATAGAAATTCTGATGTAGTTTTACATTAGCGGGTGTAGTAGAGTCTACTGTTGTATTATGATTTCCAAAAAACTTACTCTTTGCGTCTGTTGCATCAACAGTGATTAATAAGTCGACGGGCTTTTTTTGCTTTTGTAGTTCTGTGACTAAATCCATTGCACATCTCCCCCCATTACTGTATCCGTAGACAATAATAGAATCATCCTTTTGGTAATTTTTGTTGATGAAATCTGATGCAGTTTTAACAGAGGTTTCGCAGGTAGTCCCTGGGGCAATAAATTGAGAGTCTATTTTTTGATCAATTGATTTGGCTATAGCGTCAACTGCTAAGAATATTTTCTCTGTTGGGCTACCATTAGGACTCACGAAACTGGTTCTATCTTCGCCCTGAAATGTGAAATTCCCTGTAATAGCTAAAAATATAGGTTTGTGATTATTATTGCTGATATCTTTATTTGAATTCAATGAGGTAATGGGGTTTTTGTCCTTAGCATTTAAATTCATAATGACTAGTCCTTTAATTGCTTATTTATATATAGATACAATGTAATTAATTTTTAAGAAAAAAAGGTATTGTAATTACTCAGCGTCATAAAAATGGAGACAAATGGGGAGGCTTGATTAAATATCAAGGCTACTCACTACTTAGTCTCTGATCATCTCTCTATTAGGAGTGCTAAGTTTTTTGTCCACTTAGTAAACACACCATTCGCTAAGGCTGTACCCGTTAAAATCACCGCACAACCCACCATCATGTCCCAAGTAATCGGCTCATGTAAAACTAAGGTTCCCCAAATCATCGCAAATAGGGGAATCATGTAAGTGACTGTCACCGCACGCGCTGCGCCCACCATCCGAATCAAGCGAAAATACATTAAATACGCTAAAGCTGTGGAGAAAACGGCTAAAGCGACTAGAGCTAACATTGCTTTTAAAGAGGGCAAGGCGGCTGGCATGCTAAAGGGTAATAAGGGAATAAACACTAAAGTCGCGGCTAATTGACTACCGACAGCAATGACCACGGAGGAAACACCCACTAATCTACGTTTAATATAAGTAGCTGAGATTGCATAGAGTAGAGCGGCGGTTAAACTAGCTAATACGGCTAACCAAAAATAGGAGTTAGGAGTGGATGTGTGCCAACCTAAGAGAATGCCGACTCCAGTAAAGCCTAATACAAAACCGCCGATTTGTGCCGGAGATAGTTTTTCTTGATTAAAGCCTATTAATACCAGTAACACCCCAAATAAGGGCACGGTTGCATTTAAAATTGAGGTGAAGCCACCTGTTAAAATAGTGGTCGCATAAGCGAAACCTAAAAAAGGTAAAGCGGAGTTAAAAAGGCCAACTATTAGTAGCGGCTTAGCATGTTTGTGCAGGTCTGCTAGTAAGCCTTGATGGATTAAAACCGGTAATAGTAATAATCCTGCTAAGAAGACACGCCAAGCAATCAACCAAATCGGGCCAAACTCTGGGACTGCAACGCGCATGAATAAAAAAGAAGCGCCCCAGAGCGATGCTAAAGCAATTAGCTCGAAAAAATAACGCAGATTCATGGATGTAATCAATTAACGGCAATCCATAATTCGTGCATTGAGTAAGAGTACACCCGAGGCATAAGCAGGATGGCGTTCTTTAGCCACAAATTGACAAGTTTGATATTGGCCGGGGAGGACTTGATCGGGTAAAGTTTCAACAGAGATAGTTTGGGTAGGTTCAATGTAATCATTACCCCGTGCTACAGATTGCACCACCACACTTAGACGATAATTAAACATTCTACCTGTGGCTGCTCCTCGACCGATATCAATCCGGTTAGCAGCTTGGACAGTGCCAGTAAACACATAGTGTGGCTCACCATCACTTGGAGACGAATGCGTTTCTGGCATAGGGATACTGACGCAAGCAGTCAAACAAGTGGTGAGTGCCACCGAACTTAATAATTGTTTCATGTGGTTAAGTCTCTGCAATAAGTTAACAATAAGCCCAAACTTAAGTTTTAATTAAAACGGTTTTACCACTGCAAAAATCACAATCAAAATCAGCAAGAGACCCGGAATCTCATTGAAATAGCGATACCATTTGTGACTATGCAGATTCTCTCCAGTTCGGAAGGTTTGCATTAAACGCCAGCAGAAATAGTGATAAACGATCAACAACAGCAGGAGCAATGCTTTGGCATGAAACCAGCCCATCTGTAAAATCACGCCTTCACTAAGGATAATCATCCAAATCCCAAACACGGCTGTCAGTACTGCACCGATAGTCATAATGCCGAATAAGCGCCGTTCCATCACTTTGAAAAGTTCAAAGCTAGACTTATTTTCTGGCATAGCGTGATACACATATAAGCGTGGCAGGTAAAACAAACCCGCAAACCATGTCACCAAAAAGATGATATGGAAGGCTCTAATCCATTCGTACATAAGTTATCCTAAGTTTTAGAGCAAAGTTTTAATGCGTTCACGCATATCATCGACTTTAAAATCGCCTAATTGCTGCAACACGATTTTGCCATCACCGGAAACCAAGAAATTGGTGGGAGTAACCCGCACGCCTCCAAAAGCCTTTGCCAAGACGCCACCTTGATCCCAAGTGATAGCGTAGTTCATGCTTTTTTGCTCGCGCATGGTTTTAATCAAAGGCAACTCGTCGTATTCCATTGCAATCGCTAGTACTTTGAAGCCATCTTTGCCAAATTCGTTTTGCAGCTCAACTAACTGCGGAATTTCTTTCACACAGCCCGAACAGCTAGTCGCCCAGAAGACTGCGAGGTAAGGTTTGCCTTTCAATTGCTCAGTGGCAATTTTAGTCCCATCAATCGTGGTGATTTCTGCATTAGGTGCTGCTTGTGTACCTTGGCTCGGCATCAATAAAAAGAATAATCCAGCACCAACAATCACCGCCAGAATCAATAAAGCTTTAATATCGAGTTTCATAGTCAAAACTTGTGAATCAAAAAGGATGGGGTATTATACAAAAGATTCTAATGAATAGAGATAAAGGACTACTGTGAAAAAGGTTGCTGTTGTTGGGGCTACCGGTTACACCGGTGTCGAGCTATTACGCTTATTAGTCAATCACCCACAAGTGCGGATCAGTCAGGTAACTTCGCGTGAAAACGCAGGTACACGTGTCGATGCTATGTTCCCCAATCTGCGTGGTTTTTTGGACTTGGATTTCACAGCGCCTGAAGTCGAGCAATTAGCGGACAATGATTTGGTGTTCTTCGCCACTCCCAATGGTGTCGCGATGAAGAGCACCCCCGCTTTATTAGCAGCCGGTACAAAAGTCATTGATCTGGCTGCCGATTTTCGGATCAAGAACATTGAGATTTGGGAAAAATGGTATGAAATGAAACATGCCTGCCCAGAGCTGGTTGAAGAAGCGGTCTACGGTTTACCTGAACTGAATCGGGTAGAGATTGCCAAAGCCCGCTTAATTGCAAATCCGGGGTGTTATCCGACTGCAGTGACGCTCGGTTTAGTCCCTTTAATTGAACAGGGTCTAGTCGATCTAGATATTATTGCCGATACTAAATCGGGTGCGAGTGGTGCAGGACGCAAGGCCAGCGTGGCGCATTTATTGTGTGAGTCAGCGGATAGTTTCAAAGCTTATGGTGTTTCTGGACATCGTCATCAGCCGGAAATTGCGCAAACCTTAACTAAGCTTGCGGGTGAGCCAGTTGCTTTAACTTTTGTACCACATTTACTGCCGATGATTCGCGGAATTCACGCCACTCTTTATGCAGATCTGACTGCTAGTGGACAAGAGGCGACTTCTCTGCAGTCTCTATACGAAGAGCGCTATAAGGGTGAGGCTTTTGTCGATGTCATGCCTTTTAAATCACACCCAGAAACGCGTTCAGTACGTGGTGCTAATACTTGCCGGATTGCCTTGCATCAACCTCAAGATGGTAAGCGTTTAGTGGTGCTTTCAGTGATAGATAATCTAGTGAAGGGTGCTGCGGGACAAGCTGTGCAAAATATGAACTTAATGTTTGGTTATCCAGAAACTACCGGTTTACTGAGTCCGGGCTTATTGCCTTGATAAGCTATACTAAACCTGTATGAGTCTTGAGTATCGAATCGATCATCGAGGTGTGGTTCAAGTACAGGCCGCGCGCCAACGCAATGTGTGTTGGCCGCTATTAGTGAGCTTATTATTATTGTTATTAGTAGTTATGGCTTGGCTATATGTCAGTGGGTATCTAACTCCTGTTGATTCCACAAATGGTATGCAAGCATTCTCGCTACGCGGCAAAATGAACGAGCAAGCGCGCTTATTAGCAGAGCAACAGCACCAAATTATTAAGCTCGAAAGCCAAGCAGCGTCTGCTATACGTTCTGAACAAGTCCAAGCGACTGCCAATGCAGAATTAAGGCGTAAACTAGAACTCGCTGAAACAGAGTTAGCTAATGCTAAAGACAACTTGCTGCTCTATGAAGATATTCTTTCCCCAAAAGATATTGAAGCGGGCTTGTCTATTCGTTACTTGGGTTTAAAGCCACGTTTGGTCGATCTCGAAGGCAATAAACTGCCACATGAGCGCTTTTATCAGTATCAGTTAGTGCTGTCGAATGTGCGTGGCAGTGAGTTCGGAGTCGCTGGACAATACCATCTAGAGATTAAAGGTTTAAAGGCCGGTACGAGAGTAAACTTGCCACTTGATAGCTTGCGGGTGAAATCCACTGGGCAGAATCAAGATGTTAATCGCTTTTCTTTGAAGTATTATCAGCGCTTCGAGGGGATAATTGAGTTGCCGCCCGAGTTTGTTCCAGAACAAGTCACGGTAACTTTGCGTCCTGAGGCAGGTGCGAACCCAGTAACGAAGAGCTATGCTTGGCAAGCATTTAATTTATCTAAAAAATCTGCAGTAAGTAAGGAGTAAACGTCAATGTTTGGTAAGAGTAATCCGAAGGTGAATCCACCAGCGACTACCAATAATGCAGTGGCACCCGCTGCTACCACCAACACCAATAATGCTGAAAAGGGTGGTAATCGTAGTGCGCGGATCGATACTTTAATTGGTCGTGGTACTACCATTGATGGCGACTTGACCTTTTCAGGTAATCTGAATATTGAAGGCACGATTAAGGGTAATCTGACTGCGGATAATGATGACTCCACTTTAATTTTAAGTGAGCAAGGTCGTATCCAAGGTGAAGTGCGGGTTTCTAGTATGCTGTTGAACGGTGCGATTGATGGTGATGTCTTTGCTAATGGTAAAGTAGAGTTATTCGAAAAAGCGCGCATCTGTGGTGATGTTTATTACAATTTGCTCGAAATGGCGGTTGGTGCAGAAGTGAATGGTAAACTGGTGCGGCAAAAACCCAATGATGCTAGTAAACTACCTCCTCCTAAAGCACCAGAATCGACCAATAGCTAACTA
Source organism: uncultured Thiothrix sp. (assembly GCF_937873765.1). GTDB lineage: Bacteria > Pseudomonadota > Gammaproteobacteria > Thiotrichales > Thiotrichaceae > Thiolinea. The sequence continues at coordinate 169,605 of NZ_CALMZC010000039.1, forward strand.
ATCTTGCTAGAAAAGAGGCTTTATTGACCCTGCTTTCAGCAGGTGCTACCGTCGTCTTCATCTTGATTTATCTTGATTTAGAATAGTTTGCAGGAGTTTTTACATGATCGTAGAGATGGCATCTCCGCTGGTTTTTACCAATGCTGCCGCAGCGAAGGTAAAACAGTTGATCGATGAAGAAAACAACCCAGCCTTAATGCTGCGAGTGTTTGTGACAGGTGGTGGTTGCTCCGGTTTCCAATATGGTTTTACCTTCGATGAAGCAGAAGGTGATGGCGATACCATGGTAGAAAATGGAGGCGTGAAGTTGCTGATTGACCCGATGAGCTTCCAATACATGGTTGGTGCAGAAATCGACTATACCGAGGGTTTAGAAGGAGCACAGTTTGTGATTCGCAATCCTAATGCTACCACGACTTGTGGCTGTGGTTCCTCTTTTAGTCCTTAGGATTAAGCGGGCTGAGGATTCTTTTCCAACCCCTCCAATGCGGAGGGGTTGTGTTTTTAAGCCTACTAACCAGTATTTCTCAACCCCGCTGCAATTGCATTAATCGTCCGCAATAGTGCTTCTAACCAAGGTGAGGCTTCGGTAGTTTGGGTTAAATGCTCGCGATGTCGGCGCAGTAACGTCACTTGAATATTATTTAACGGGTCAAGATAAGGATTACGCCGTAACACAGAATACTGCAATAAAGGCGTATCATCCATCAGCCGCGCTTGCTGAGTAATCAACAGAATTTCATTCACCGTTAATTCAAACTCAGTACGAATCGTTGCATAGATCTGTTTGGCTATCTCCTGATTTTCTACCAAGGAAGCGTACTCGTGCGCAATGTCCATTTCTGCTTTAAATAAGCCCATTTGGGTATTGCCTAAAAGCGATTTAAAGGCTGGCCAATTAGCATGCATATCGCGTAGGCGTTCTAATCCATCAGGATATTTTTGACGGAAACTTGCAAGTGCAGTACCGATCCCATACCAGCCGGGCAGAGTATGCCGTGCTTGTGCCCAACCGAATACCCAAGGAATGGCGCGAATCGAGGATTTATCCCTGACGGTTTGTTTGCGATGCGAAGGGCGTGAGCCTAAATTGAGTTGGCCGATTTCTTGGACGGGCGTGGCTTCATAAAAGTAATCCATCAAACCGGGAGTACGATCAGTCAGTTCACGATAACTATATTCGCCTGTGGCAGCAATTTCATGCATCGCCTCATGATAGGATTCACTATAGGCAGTCCGTGGTAGGACTAAACCGGCACTTGCTTTCAAGAGTCCCGTTGCACCCACACCTAATTCATAGACGGCAGTTTCTAGATTACTGTATTTAGCGGCAAGTACTTCACCTTGTTCAGTAAATTTAATTTGCCCACGTACGGTATTGGGTGGCTGAGCCACAATCGCTTCATGGGTAGGACCACCTCCACGCCCTACGGTACCGCCACGCCCGTGGAATAGGCGGCAGGTAATGTCATATTTATCAGTTAAACTTAAGACTTCTTTTTGGGCGTTATACAGGTTCCAATTCGAGGCTAAGATGCCTCCATCTTTACAAGAGTCAGAATAGCCTAGCATCACTTCTTGTAAATTCCCTGAGGCTTGCAAGAGAGCTTGATAGGTCGGATCCTCGAATAAATTGGTGAGAACGCTCGTGATATGTTTTAAATCTTCGATGGTTTCAAAGAGCGGTGAAACCCGAATATTGCAAAAGAGCTGGCGCTCAGCAGTGTAGCCGATTAAACCGGCCATTTTTGCCAATAACATCACTTCCATAATATGACTGGCGTGATGCGTCATGGAAATGACATAAGTACCAAAGATTTCTGAGCCTGCTTCTGCCCGCATTTCCGTCATGGTATCGAAGACCTCTAAGGCTTCTGCAGTGCGTGCGGTGAGATCAGGCCGATAAGGCATCGGCAGACGATTGCGCTGAATGAGTTCAGCGAGGAGGCCAATACGTTCAGCTTCGGGTAATTCCAAATAGTTACCGCATAAACCTGAGAGATTCAAAATCTCTGCTACGGTTTCGCTATGAATCGTCGATTCTTGGCGAATGTCCAGTTGGTAGAGACCAAAGCCACAGGTTTCAACTAAACGAATTAAATCACGTAACTCACGCCCAGCGAGTAAACCATCATTATGACTACGCAGGGATTCATAAATAAGCTTGAGTTCGTGTAAGAATACATCGGCGTTATGATAGGACTCTAAAGGTAAGACGGCTGATTGATTCGCAAGACGGGCACGTACTACCTCTAAAGTATTTTTTAAACGATAGCGCATAATCGTGAGTAAGCGCCGATAGGGTTCTTCGAGCAGTTGATCAGTTCGCTTTGTCAGTAAACGATTCCCCATTTGCTCATTAATGTTATCGAGATAACTAGAAAATTCAGCAGAAGGGGTAATAAATTCGGTAGAGTGTGAGAGAGAGTCACGCAGTACATCGACACGCTCAATGTATGCATATAAAGCTTCACTCATGCCTAAACGAATGGCATTACGTGTCACTGTTGCCGTCACAAAAGGGTTGCCATCACGATCGCCACCAATCCACGAACCTATGCGCAGGAAACTTGGCACGATCACTGGTTGATTGCCATAGGCATAGCGCATAGCACGCTCAAAGAAACGATAGAGCAGGGGAATCGCATCAAATAAACTTTCACGGAAATAATACAAGCCATAGTTCACTTCATCTTCGACGGTTGGCTTGCGAGTACGGACTTCATTAGTACGCCAGAGCATCTGAATCTGGCCTTTAATTTGGCGCAGGAGTGCGGCTTTTTCCTCCTCGCCCGCTTCTTCTAAAGACTCTAGCTGATTAATCATTAAGAAAATATGACGCTGAATACCCATCAAAGTCCGGCGTCGGGCTTCGGTTGGATGAGCAGTGAAGACGGGAATGTAACGCAACTGATTCATCAAGCTTTGCATTTGCTCCGCCGTTACGCCTTCGTCCCGTAGTTCTACAACGGTACGACGTGCTGAACCTTTCCATAATAAAGGATCATCGCCATGAGCAAATTTGCGACGACGTTCACGCTCACGGAAATCTTCTTCCACAATATTGGAAATGACGTAGAAGGTATTGAAGGCACGAATAATTTTCTCAATATCTTTGACATCTAATTGCAGAATGAATTGCATTAATGCTTCGCGAAGTGCTGGGTCGTCTTTCTGGCGTAGCTGAATGTAGCCACGGCGTAATTTCTCGACTGCTTCATATAAAACTTGACCCTCTTGTTCACGCAGGATTTCGCCAAGTAATTCACCAAATTGGCGGACACGGGCCTCTAATTCTTTGAGATTGGCTAGTTCATAGGGAGCGGCATAGGGAGCATTTGTCTGCATAGTAGAGCCTTTTCTAGCGGGTTGGAGTCTTGATTATGCACTAGCTTTTTCGAGGGGACTATGGAAATTCAACGGTCATAAATTTGTACTAAACTTGCTGTAAAGGCCTAAATTTAAATCTTTTGTTGCAATGCACAAAAAATTATTGACAGCTCATTCTAACTTAGTTATTGTGCACTGCATCAAATGCTGAAAAGCAAAATGATTCTGAAAATAGAATCAGCTATCTACACTGACACACTAAGGGATATACGACCATGCAAAACGCTATGATGGATCTGTTCAAACAATTAAATGACAACGCTATGAGTTCTGCAAAACGCGTTGGTGAACTGAATATGAAAACTTTCGAAACTTTAACTGCAAAGCAAACAGCTTTACTGAGCAGTTGCTTCGAAGCGGGCACAAAAAATGCTGACGCATTATCAAAAGCAAAAGATCCTAAAGAAGTTTTCGCTCTGCAACAAGAAGTATTGAAATCTTGTGGCGAAAAATGGTTAGCAAACGTTCGTGAAGCCGCTGAGTTGTTAACTGCTACTCGTGACGAGTTAGTCGCTATCGCTGAAGAAGCTGCTAAATACGCTTCTCAAACGACTGAAAAAGCCACTGAATTAAGCAAGCAAGCCTTGACTGAAAATATGGAAAAAGCGTCTGCAGCCGTTGAAAAAGCTATGGCTAAAGCAACTGCTTTGACTCAAGAGGCTGCTACTGCTGGTAAAGAAGCTGCTGATAAAGCAATTGCGGCTGGCAAAGATGCAACTGACAAAGCGGTTGCTGCTACTAAAGAAGCTGCTGACAAAACTGTGGCTGCTACTAAGAAAGCTGCTGAAGACGTTAAATCAGCTTAAGCTTACAAGTTTAGCCAGCGATCGGGCACTCTCCTCCTCTCCTCCTCCTAGTGCTCGGTTGCTGAACTTATATAAATTACCCGCTACTAGCGGGTAATTTTTTGTTTGTTAAAAAACTATCGTGGTTGATGCTTGCTATAGACGACCAGGGGCTGCTTTAAGCCCTACTGATCGCGTTTACCCAAAGGTGACATACTTTTTAGAATGTCTTGTTGCATTTTGTTCCAAGCTTGTAGGTTGTGCTCACTCAGTTTTAGCCAATTATCCAAAGGAGTCCCTGCTAAAGCACGATGCATTTGTTCGCTAATGGCTTGTTGCTGAGTATTGAATAGTTGCATGCTTTGCTCCATGAAAGAGCTAAAACCTTGTTGAGTGGTAACGCCATAATTGCGAATAAATTTAGACAAAAGATCGCGACTAAATAACGGTTTACCACCTGATTCCTGCTCCATAATGATTTGCAGCAAAATACTCCGGGTGATGTCTTCGCTAGTCTGGCGATCGACGACTTGAAAAGGTACTTCATTCATCACTAATTCGCGCACATCTGCCAGCGTGATATAGCAGCTTTGATGCGTATCATACAGGCGGCGATTAGGATATTTTTTAATAATTCGGGTGTCGGACATGCTCGTTCTTTACCAAAATTCTGGTGTGTTAATGTGGTGTGCACTAGGTCTGTGCATCTTCATTGTATAGGCTATTGTTTTGCTGTGCATACTCTTGATCAAGGATTTAAGAGTAAATTTCTGAGGATTTGCTTATTTTATATGCAGTAGCATAGCTTGACTATGCTACTGAGAGAATATTCAGCACGAATTAGTGCATGAATTGACCGCCATTTGCGCTGATATTTGAGCCAGTGATAAAAGCTGCATCATCAGAAGCTAAGAAAGCCGCAACGGCTGCGATTTCTTCTGGTTTGCCTAAACGCTTAACAGGAATCTGCTCAACAATCGCATTGCGGATGTCTTCGCGGATCGCCATGACCATTTCAGTACCGATATAGCCTGGAGAGATAGTATTGACCGTTACGCCTTTACGTACTACTTCTTGGGCTAAAGCCATGGTAAAACCGTGTACGCCAGCTTTAGCTGCGCTGTAGTTGGTTTGGCCAGCTTGACCTTTTTGACCGTTTACAGAAGAAATGTTGATGATACGGCCAAAACCACGCTCAGTCATACCTTCAACGAATTGATGGCAGACATTAAATAAGCTGTTTAAGTTAGTAGCAATAACGGCTTGCCATTGATCTGGAGTCATACGGGTGAATTTTGAATCACGAGTAATGCCTGCGTTGTTGACGATTACATCAACTTGACCATGATCTCGTAAAATCTGCTCTTTCAGTTCTACACAAGAATTATAGTCGCTCACATTGCAAGGATAGAGATCCACATCGTAATCTTGAGCTTCGGCCCAAGCTTTCGCTTTTTCTTCTGGCTCGAAGTAAGTTGTAATAATCTTGAAACCGTTAGCTGCTAAACGTTTACAGATAGCGGTGCCAATACCACCGGTGCCGCCAGTAACTAGTGCAACTTTACTCATATACCAAATCTCCGTTAGACGATGATGTGAAAATCAACAATGTAGGCCATACTTGATGGAGTATTCACAAGGGGGTTCTAGAACGAGTAGACTGACAAAGCAACCCGCTAGACTACTCTTGTTGCGCTGCACAAATTAGCATGATATGTTTGAATAGTACAGCCATTTTATCTTTAGGTTGGAGGAGACCGAGATGAGTTCGAGGCAATGGTCAGAAGAAGCCATAAAAACATGGCTGGAAGCGCAGCAACGCTATTGGTCGACTCTTGCTACTAGTTTTAATCCCAACGCTACAACTGCTACGGTGAATAATTCGCAAGCTCCTGCATGGACGAATGATTTAACTAAGTGGTGGAATACAGTTAATCATGATTCACCACCACAAATCAAAGATGTGCTCAATCGTGTCATGGATATGGGCAAAGTTTATTTAGGTTTAGCTGAACAGGTCTATAGTAACTCTAAGGCTGACCCTGATACCCCTAGCATTGAAAGCTGGATGCGCTCACTCGAAAATGGGTTTAATCAATGGCTTCAGCAAAGTGGGCAGAACGCTAGCCAGCTAGGTTTAGGTCAATCCGTCTTTGAGGGATGGCAGCAACTCGTTGGTAACATGCAGGGCATGAACCTGTTCCGTGAAGTAGGAGCAGGTGGTCTAACTATGCCTAATGCGGGTCTATGGCAAGAGCATCTACAAAGGGCCTTAGCCACCCCAAGCTTTGGTTTATCGCACAAAAGCCAAGAGCGTTTAAAGAAGCTTGCAACCTTGGCATTACGCTATCAGCAGGCGCTGGATAAATACAGTGAAGCTTTTGCTACTCAAGGGCAGGAGTCGGTGCAAGCTTTACGCGCACGCATTCAAAAGTTAGCAGATCAGGGAAAAAATATTAGTTCTCTACGCGAGCTATACGATTTATGGGTTGACGTTAGTGAAGATACCTATGCGCAGTTTGCGGCGAGTGAGCAATATCAAACCCTGTATGGCGAGTTAGTTAATGCTTTCTTGCTACTCAAGCAGGGTATGAATGAGCATTTAGATCATGAGTTTAAAGCGTTTGGCTTACCCGTGCGCGCTGACTATGAAGCGACTGTTAGGAAGCAACATGAGTTAAAGCGTGAAAATAATACCTTACGCCAACAGCTACGTGAATTAGATCAACGCCTAAAACGCCTTGAGCAAACCATACAAACGACAATTACTCAGGAGGCAGCAAAATGATTCCTTTTAATATGCGTCCTGAAGTACTTGCGGCTGAAGTTAAAGCTTTTAATGAAAAGTTAACTCAAGGCATGGGCAATATGCTCGCGATGCAAGAGAGCATGGGAGGGGTAACTCCGCATGAATTGGTCTATCAAGAAGATAAGCTTAAATTGCTGCACTATACAGGTGACCCAGCAGTTGAGCGCAATCCTACACCTTTGTTGATTGTCTATGCGCTAGTTAATCGTCCGTACATGACCGATTTACAAGAAAACCGCTCTACCATTAAGGGCTTATTGGATGCGGCACAAGATGTTTATCTGATTGACTGGGGCTATCCAGATGCTTCTGATCGCTATCTAACGATGGATGATTACCTGAATGGTTATTTGGATCGTTGCATCGATCAGCTATGCGCACGCCATCAAGTTGAACAAGTTAACCTTTTAGGAATATGCCAAGGTGGTGCTTTTAGCTTGTGCTATAGCGCTTTGCATCCTGAGCGTGTGAAAAATTTAGTTACTATGGTAACACCCGTCGATTTCCAAACACCTGACAATATGTTGAGTAGTTGGATTCAAAAAGTTGATGTGGATTTAATGGTGGATACCCTAGGAAATATTCCAGGTGAAATGCTCAACTGGACTTTTTTGAATCTAAAACCATATCAACTGATGGGTCAGAAGTATCTAGGTTTAGTAGATATGATGGATGACAAGGATGTCCTGAAAAATTTCCTGCGGATGGAGAAATGGATTTTTGATAGTCCAGATCAAGCGGGTGAAACTTTCCGTCAGTTCATGAAAGAGTTTTTTCAGCAGAATAAATTGATTAAAGGTGAAGTTGAGATTGCAGGGCGTACAGTGAAGCTTGCTAATGTCACTATGCCAGTCTTGAATATTTATGCGGATCAGGATCATCTAGTGCCACCTGACGCGTCTAAGGCTCTCGCTCAGTATGTGGGGTCTAAGGATTATGCAGAGCTAAGCTTCAATGGTGGGCACATCGGAATTTATGTCAGTGGAAAAGCACAGAAGATGATTCCACCGGCGATTGGTTATTGGTTAAACGAACATGCTTAACTTGTATTTTTCTGCTTGACGACTGCAATTTCGATCTGTATATTTTGCGGTCTTGAAACATCAAGCAGCGAAAGTTGCAACTCAAGTCGGGGTATAGCGCAGCCTGGTAGCGCGTCTGTTTTGGGTACAGAATGTCGGGAGTTCGAATCTCTCTACCCCGACCACTTTTTCAAAGTGGTCTATGATCAAGTTAAATCTTATATAGTCTGCCTTCTGCGCCCGTAGCTCAGCTGGATAGAGCAACGGCCTTCTAAGCCGTGGGTCGCAGGTTCGAGTCCTGCCGGGCGCGCCATTGTTGTCCCGATGAGCCTCGATCAATAAAGTTTCCAGGTGGTGGCTGTAGCTCAGTTGGTAGAGTCCAGGATTGTGATTCCTGTCGTCGTGGGTTCGAGTCCCATCAGCCACCCCAACCTTACTCTACATTTGGTTATACATCTGGCAATTTGCTGTGTATAATCGCCTCCTTTCTAGATTTATGGGTAACTACCACCTTTTATCTAGCGAAATATGCGAAAGTGGCGGAATTGGTAGACGCACTGGATTTAGGTTCCAGCGCCGCAAGGCGTGAGAGTTCGAGTCTCTCCTTTCGCACCACGATTAAAACAATCCAAATATTTTGATGATAACCCCTCCAACCTTTTGTTTGTGGATGGGGAGATGAGGTATGGCATGCAAGTTTCAGTAGAGTCAACAGGAAGTATCGGGCGTAAAATGACAGTAGAAGTGCCTGCCGAGCGTATTGAGCAGAGCGTTGAGTCACGTCTGAGGTCAATGGTCAAGCGCGTGCGTCTTGACGGTTTCCGTCCCGGCAAAGTTCCTTTCAATGTTGTAAAGTCTCGCTATGGTGATTCTGTACGCCAAGAAGTAATCGGTGAAGTCTTAGAGCATACTTTCCGTGATGCCTCTGTTCAGCAAAATCTACGGGTCGCTGGCCTGCCACAAATTGAATTACAAGCTTTAGCTGTTGGTCAACCTTTGGTTTATGTGGCGAACTTTGATGTTTATCCAGAATTTACGGTTGCTGATGTAGCTGGCTTAGAAGTCAAACGTCCGGTTGCTGAAGTTCAAGACGCTGACATCGACAAGATGCTAGATACCATTCGCAAGCAGCAACGTGAGTGGAAAGATGCTGATCGTGCTGCACAAAGTGGCGATTTGGTTCTAATCGATTTTGAAGGTACTTTAGACGGCGAAGCTTTTACTGGTGGTACTGCACAAAATTACTCTGTTGAGTTAGGCGCTGGTCGTATGCTGCCAGACTTTGAAGCTGCTTTAATTGGCATGCAAGTGGGTGAAACTAAAACGGCTGATGTGTCGTTCCCCGAAGATTATCAGGCTGAGAATCTGAAAGGTAAAACGGCTCAATTCAAGCTGACTGTGCATAAAGTTCAGGAAGAGTCTTTGCCAGAAGTCAATGCGGAGTTTATTAAACAGTTCGGCGTAGAAGATGGCAGCATGGAATCTTTCCGCGAAGAAGTGAAGAAAAATATGACTCGCGAATTGGGTAATGCTCTAAAGGCGCAAGTCAAGCAACAAGTCATGGAAGGTTTGTCTAGCTTACATGAAATTGAATTACCTAGTGCTTTAGTGAAAGACGAAATCCAACACGTTCGTGAGGAGTTTTCGCAAAGCACAGGCACTCCAGCTAATAATATCCCTGATGATTTATTCCAGCCGCAAGCAGCGCGTCGGGTGAAGTTGGGTTTGATCGTTGGCGAAATTATTCGTCAAAAAGGTCTGCAACGTGATCCTGCACGGGTCGATGCTATGCTGGAGACTTTGGCTGCCTCTTATGAAGACCCAGCCGCTTTGATTAATTACTACCGCACTAATCGTCAAGCTATGCAGACTGTGGAAGCAGCTGTGATGGAAGATATGATTGTGGAGTGGGTTTTAGATCAAGCGCAGGTCACTGACGAAGCGCGCGATTTTGAATCTGTCATGAATCGTAAACAGGAACCGGCAGCCGCTTAATAAGCTAATGTACAGGTGAAATAATAATGTCTAAGTTCAATGGTGCACTAGGAACTCAAGCCTTAGGTATCCCTTATGTGATCGAAAAAACTTCTCGCGGGGAGCAAGCTTATGATCTTTACTCTCGACTACTGAAAGAGCGAATTATTTTCTGTGTCGGTGGTATTGAAGACTATATGGCGAACTCCATTGTGGGGCAGCTATTGTTTTTAGAATCTGAGAATCCAGAAAAAGACATTCACCTGTACATCAATTCACCCGGTGGGGTGGTGACAGCAGGGATGGCGATTTACGATACTATGCAATTTATCCGTCCACAGGTGAGTACCTTGTGTATTGGGCAAGCGGCGAGTATGGGGGCGGTCTTATTGGCTGCAGGTGCTCCGGGTAAACGGGCTTGCTTGCCGCATTCACGGGTGATGATTCATCAGCCCTTAGGTGGGTTCCAAGGTCAGGCTTCTGATATTGAAATTCATGCCCGTGAAATTTTAAAAATTCGTGAAGAGCTGAATTTAGTCTTATCCAAGCATACCGGACAGCCTTTAGAGAAAATTAGCCAAGACACTGATCGAGATAATTTTATGACAGCTCATCAAGCGAAAGATTATGGCTTGATTGATTTGGTTTTGGATAAACGTAGTGCTTAAACACAAATTTTTCTAAAAAATTACTTAAAAACAGCCTGTTCATCAGGCTGTTTTTGTTTTAATAGACATACAAAGCATAGGCTTCTTGTTATTCAAGCCCATACTCGTAGATAATAAGGCTTGAAGTTCTTGTTTTTAGCATTACATAGCAGTTTTAAGCTATTTAAGCACATTCGCCAGATAGTTCTGGTGCAGGCAGAGGTTCTGAATGAGTAAAGACAAAAAGGGTAACCAAGACACTGGAAAGTTACTGTATTGTTCGTTTTGCGGAAAAAGCCAGCACGAAGTCCGTAAATTGATTGCAGGACCTTCGGTATTTATCTGTGATGAGTGTGTCGACCTGTGTAATGACATTATTCAAGAAGAAATGCACTCTACTCAGAGTGAGACAGATGACAAAACTAATTTACCGACACCGCGTGAGCTTAGTCAGAACCTAGACGAATATGTGATTGGTCAAGAGTTAGCCAAGAAAGTTTTATCGGTAGCCGTCTATAACCATTATAAGCGCCTATTCAAAAAGACTAGTAAAGATGACGTTGAGTTAGCTAAAAGTAATATTTTGCTGATTGGCCCTACAGGTAGTGGTAAAACTCTGTTGGCTGAAACCTTAGCCCGCTTATTGAATGTGCCTTTCACGATTGCAGATGCGACTACTTTAACCGAGGCGGGTTATGTGGGAGAGGATGTGGAAAATATCATCCAAAAGCTCCTGCAAAAATGTGATTATGATGTAGAAAAAGCTCAAACCGGCATTGTCTACATTGATGAAATCGATAAAATTTCCCGTAAATCTGACAACCCATCGATTACCCGAGATGTATCGGGTGAAGGCGTGCAGCAAGCTTTATTGAAATTAATTGAAGGGACAATTGCCTCGGTTCCGCCTCAAGGTGGACGTAAACATCCTCAACAAGAATTCCTGCAAGTTGATACCAAAAATATTCTCTTTATTTGCGGTGGTGCGTTTGCGGGTATGGATAAAGTCATTCGTGATCGTACCGAAAAGGGCAGCATCGGTTTCTCTGCAGCGGTAAAAAAGCCTGAAACTAGTAAGCCTTTTGGCGATGTGATTAAAGATATCGAAGCTGATGACTTAGTACGTTATGGTTTGATTCCAGAGTTTGTTGGGCGTTTACCGGTGGTGGCTACTTTAGAAGAATTGGATGAAGCTGCTTTAGTACAAATTTTAACTGAGCCACGGAATGCTTTAACTAAACAGTATGGTCGCTTGTTTGAAATGGAAGGTACTGAGCTAATCTTTAGAGAAGAAGGGTTACATTTAATTGCACGTAAAGCGATGGAGCGTAAAACGGGTGCGCGTGGTTTAAGGACTATTCTTGAAAAAATTCTTTTAGACACTATGTACGAACTTCCATCTGAGCAATCCGTTAGCAAGGTCATTGTAGATGAGGCTGTGGTGCGTGGTGAGTCAGAGCCTTATCGTGTTTATGAAAATGCTGAGCCTAAAATGGCTGCAGCCGGTGAGTGATTAATTTCTTGACTAGGCTCTGGTACTGAGAGCCTAGACTCTTACCTTTGCTGATGGTTGTTCAGTCCGCATCATAAGACGCGCTTAGCGCCACATCAGGGCCTATGAGGTTACAAATGTCTGATAAAAATACTGATATGGACAGATTGGTTGTCCCCGTTTTACCCTTACGGGATGTGGTTGTTTACCCGTATATGGTGATTCCTTTGTTTGTTGGTCGGCAGCGCTCGATTCAAGCGCTAGATGCTGCGATGTCCACGGACAAGCAAATTCTTTTAGTTGCACAAAAAAGTGCTGAAGTCGACGATCCTGAGCTAACGGATGTACACACTTTAGGAACGTTGGCGACCATTTTACAATTACTGAAACTACCGGATGGGACTTTAAAAGTTTTAGTCGAAGGGTTAGAACGTGCAGAAATGGTAGCGATTGATGATGAAAGCCCTTATTTTTCAGCAGAAATCGAAATACGTCCTTCGGTTTTGGAGGCTGAAGAGCGTAAAGTCGAAGTGCTGGGGCGTTCATTGATTAATCTTTTTGAGCAATATGTGAAGCTCAATAAAAAAGTCCCGCCGGAGATTTTATCCTCACTTGCGAGTATCGAAGATCCTGTACGTTTGGCGGATACAGTCGCCGCGCACTTAGGCTTGAAAATTACGCAAAAGCAAGCGTTACTTGAAACTCTAAATGTAGAAGAACGTATCCATAGCCTAGTTGAGCACATCGAAAATGAGCTAGATCTTCTACAAGTTGAGAAAAAAATTCGGGGCCGAGTGAAACAGCAAATGGAGCGTAGTCAGCGCGAGTACTATTTGAATGAGCAAATTAAAGCCATTCAGAAAGAACTCGGTGATATGGATGAAAGCCCTAGTGAAATTGAAGAGTTGTCTCGACGTATCAATAAAGCAGGGATGACTAAAGAGGCGCGTAACAAAGCCGCCGCCGAACTCAATAAACTAAAAATGATGTCACCGATGTCCGCTGAAGCCACAGTGGTACGTAATTATATTGATTGGATGGTGGGTTTACCTTGGAAGAAAAAATCCAAGGTACTTTCTGATTTATCGGTAGCTGAAAAGATTCTCAATGAAGATCACTATGGCTTAGACGAAGTTAAAGAGCGTATTTTAGAGTTCTTGGCCGTACAGCAGCGCGTTAAGAAAATCAAAGGGCCGATTCTTTGTTTGGTGGGACCTCCTGGGGTGGGTAAAACTTCGTTAGGGCAGTCAATTGCCCGTGCGACCGGGCGTAAATTTACGCGTATGGCTTTAGGTGGAGTACGTGACGAGGCGGAAATCCGTGGGCATCGGCGTACTTATATTGGCTCACTGCCGGGAAAAATTATTCAGAATTTATCACGAGTAGGTACACGTAATCCGCTGTTTTTGTTGGATGAGATCGACAAAATGTCGACGGATTTCCGCGGTGATCCGGCTTCAGCCTTGCTAGAAGTGCTTGATCCAGAACAAAACCATACTTTTGCTGATCATTATCTTGAGGTTGACTTCGACTTATCGGATGTAATGTTTGTAGCTACTTCAAACAGTATGCGTATTCCTGGGCCTTTATTGGATCGGATGGAGGTTATTCGTATTCCGGGCTATACCGAAGACGAAAAGCTGAATATTGCGCGGAATTATTTGCTTCCTAAACAGTTGAAAGCAAATGGTTTGAAAGAGGGGGAGCTTGCGATTAGCGATGCCACAGTGCTAGATATTATTCGCCACTATACCCGTGAAGCAGGGGTACGTAACTTAGATCGAGAGATTTCTAAATTATGTCGCAAAGCAGTGAAGCAACATTTACTAACCAAGAAGACCAAATCAACGGTGACACCCAAAAATCTTGAAAAATATTTGGGTGTACAACAATTTGATTATGGGCGGGGCGGTAAAGAGAATCAAATCGGCCAAGTAACAGGTTTGGCTTGGACTTCAGTGGGGGGCGATCTTCTAACTATCGAAAGTGCTCTTTTACCGGGTTCTGGGGCAATCAAAAGTACTGGCCGCTTAGGCGAGGTTATGAAAGAGTCCATTTATGCTGCGGAAACGGTAGTGAAAAGCCGTGCACAGTTGCTCGGCATTTCGCGTAATTTCCTGCGTAAGCATAATGTGCATATTCATGTGCCTGAAGGTGCGACTCCTAAAGATGGTCCTAGTGCAGGTATTGGCATGGTCACGGCCATTGTTTCGGCGATGAGTGGGATTCCAGTGCGGGCGGATGTAGCCATGACGGGTGAGATCACTTTACGTGGTGAAGTACTGCCTATTGGTGGCTTGAAGGAAAAACTATTAGCAGCGCACCGTGGAGGAATTCGTTTAGTGCTAATCCCTAAGGACAACGAAAAGGACTTAGTCGAAGTTCCTGAAACGGTGAAAAAGGGTTTAGATATTCGTCCGGTGAAGTGGATTGACGAGGTTTTAACTTTGGCTTTGGAGCGAATGCCTGAACCTGTAGCAGATGTCGCAGATGAAGATGAAGGCGAAAATGCGACAAATCCAGTGGTATCAACGAATGAGGAAGAGCTGGAAAATACCCGAACCCATTAAGAAACCTAGGGAAAACGCCATGTTACGCTGTCATTTAGTTGACACCTTTTCAAGGTCGCTGGTATAACAGTCAAACATATTCACACTAGTCGTTTTTTTGCTACAGGACGGTAGTGGAGGAGTGTTCCGGTTTCCCTGAAATAACGAATTCAAAGGACTCTTTTAATGAACAAAACAGAATTGATCGATGCAGTTTCTGCGAAGTCAGGCCTGACTAAAGCAGACACCGACCGTGCGTTCAAGGCTATGGTAGAAGCAGTCACTGAAGCTTTAGCCAAAGGTGACCAAGTTTCTTTAATTGGTTTTGGGACTTTCCTTGTTCGTGAGCGTCAGGCACGTTCTGGGCGCAATCCACGCACTGGGGATACTATTGAAATTGCTGCTGCAAAAATTCCTTCATTTAAAGCTGGTAAAGCTTTGAAGGATGCAGTACAATAGCGGCCTTCCAACAACGGGTGATTAGCTCAGTTGGTAGAGCGTCGCCCTTACAAGGCGAATGTCGGGGGTTCAAGTCCCTCATCACCCACCATCGTTGTTGATAGCTTTCGCGGAGTGGTAGTTCAGTTGGTCAGAATACCGGCCTGTCACGCCGGGGGTCGCGGGTTCGAGCCCCGTCCACTCCGCCAATTATTTCTAAAGGATGCTTATTCAGCATCCTTTTTTATATCTAAAGTTCTGTCGCGGAGTGGTAGTTCAGTTGGTCAGAATACCGGCCTGTCACGCCGGGGGTCGCGGGTTCGAGCCCCGTCCACTCCGCCAACCTTTCAATCGTTGCTTTTTTCTTCCTCTCACGCTAGGCATTTTGTATGATGCGTCATGCCCTAAGGGCGGGCAGTTCTGATTATTTCAACTTAAATAATACGTAGAAAAATATGTTACAAACGATTCATGATAAAGCCAAAGGCTGGATTGCCTATGCCATTGTAGGGTTCATCAGTATTCCGTTTGCACTTTGGGGCATCAATTCCTATATGGAAGGTGGTTCCACTAAGGCAGCGGCGGTGGTGAATGGTGAGGACATACCTGCACAAGAGGTTCAGCAGGAATTAGCACAGATTCGTCAGCAATTTGGGCAAATGGCGGCACAGTTAGGTGACGATAATTTAAAAAAAATGGCTTTAAATAATGTCGTAAATCAAGTGTTGCTACGTCAGAAAGCAAAAGATGAGGGTTACCGGGCTAGCACGGAAGATGTTGCCACAGCGATTGCAGAAATTAGTGTGTTCCAAAAGGACGGTCAGTTTGATAAAGCCACTTATGAAAGCTTTTTAGCTTCGCAGCGGCGTAATCAAGGGGCGTTTGAAGAGCAAATGCGTACTGACATTACTAATGGACAATTCCGCGATGGTCTGCAAAGTACTGCTTTCGCAACTAAGGCGCAAATGGAACAGTATCAAACTCTACGTAACCAAAAGCGTGATGTTGAGCTATTTACTATCAAACTCGCTGATTTTGAGCCACAAGTACAAATTACCGACGAGCAAATCAGCAAGTATTACGCTGAGCATAAAAGCCAATTTATGACTGAAGAAAAAGTCAAAGTGGCTTATATCGACTTAAATCAAGAAGCATTAGCTAACACCGTTACCGTTGATGAAGGTGGCCTGCAAACTTATTATGATGAACATAAGGATCGTTATTTAACCCCTGAAACCCGTAATACCAGCCATATCTTAGTAGCAGTTGCAGATCCTGCACAGGATGCTGAAGCTAAGAAGAAAATTGATGCTATCTATGCCGACATGCAAGCGGGTAAAAAGACCTTTGAGGATGCTGCTAAAACTGACTCGGATGATAAAGCTACTGCGGAGGCAGCAGGTGTTGTGGGTGAGGTTGCTGCAGGGAGTTGGGATCCTGAGTTTGAAAAGGCTGTATTTGCCGCTGAAGTGAATAAAATAACAGAACCTGTCAAAACAGGCGCTGGTTATGAAATTATTCGTGTCAATAGTGTGAAAGCTGCAGTGCAAAAGCCCTATGAAGAAGTGAAGACTCAAGTCGAGCAGGATTATCGTCGTGCAGAAGCTGAAAAGCTCTTCTTAGATGCAGCAGAAAAATTACAAACCATTGCTTATGAGCAAAGTGGTGATTTAGCGCCTGCTTCTAAAGCCGTGAATGTACCTGTGCAAGAATCAGCTTGGCTAAGACGTTCTAAAGGTGAGGGTGTGTTAACTGACCCTAAGTTATTAGCTGAGGCTTTTTCCGATGAAGTATTAAAGGAAGGCAAAAACTCACAAGTGGTGCAAGTCTCGGATACGCAAGCGATTGTATTGCGCTTGGCGGGTCAAGAACCTGCTGCACAAAAGCCTTTGGATGAAGTGAAAGCAGAAATTACTACTTTGCTTAAAGCACAAGAAGCCCGCAAGTTAGTCACCCAAAAAGGCGACGAGTTATTAAAGCAACTGAAAACGACTGGCTGGACGGCTTTGGATGCTTCTGGTTTGGGTAAAGCAGAAACGATTGAAAAGCCGGGCTTTGTGCAACGCACAGGTAGTACAATTGCCCCTGAGGTCATTGAGAAGATTTTCACGTTGCCTCGTCCTGTTACTGGTCAATTAGATTGGGATAAAGTGGTGTTAGCGAACGGCGACTACACGGTCATTTCACTGAAAGCGGTTGAAGATGGCCCGAATACCCTTGAAGAAAACAGCCCACAAATGTACGGCAGTGTAAGTGGTGCGCGTGAATTAGAGGCCGCTTTAGAAGATTTACGAGCACGCTCAGAAATTGTATTGCATCCAGAAAACATTTAATAACGGATGGCAATCGCACCATTAACCCCTAAACTGCAATTGCCATGAAAATACACTTAAAAGCTTTAGGTTGCCGACTCAATGAAGCTGAGTTAGAGCAATGGTCACAAAGTTTCCGTGCGGCAGGACATGCGGTTGTCGCTGCTGCACCGGATGCTGATGTGGTGGTTCTGAATACTTGTGCAGTGACTCAAGAAGCTTCGGCTAAATCTCGACGCTTACTCAATCGTTTATATCGGGAAAATCCGGCGGCAAAATTGATCGTTAGTGGTTGCTACGCCACTTTACAAGCTACTGAAGTAGCGAATACTTTAGGCGTTGATTTGGTAGTTCCTAATACGGAAAAAGATCAGCTTCCCCATAAAGTAATGGAAACTTTTGCTCTGCCAGTAATGCCAGAAATTGCTACTGAGCCGGGGGAAAATAGTTTATTTGTGCGTGGCCGCCATCGGGCTTTTATCAAGATTCAGGACGGTTGCCGCTATCGCTGTACGTTCTGCATTGTGACTGTGGCACGGGGTGAAGAACGTAGTCGTACTGAAGTTTCCATTATTGAAGAGATTAACCAGCTCACTAGCCAAGGTGTGCAAGAAGTTGTGCTCACAGGTGTGCATGTGGGGGGGTATGGTAGTGATTTAGTTGATAGTTCGCTTTATAGCTTAGTGCAACGGATTCTGACAGAAACGGATATTCCACGGATTCGTTTTGCGTCCGTTGAGCCTTGGGATTTGCCTGAGGATTTCTTTGCACTGTTTAGTAATCCACGCCTAATGCCACATATGCACTTGCCGATTCAAAGTGGGGCCGATTCGGTGTTGCGCCGGATGGCAAGGCGTTGTAAAACCACTGAGTTTGCTCAACTCGTCGCCCAAGCCCGTACTGCTATCCCCGAGTTTAATGTCACCACGGATATTATTGTCGGCTTCCCGGGTGAAACTGAGGAGGAGTGGCGTGCGACAGTAGAGTTTGTAGAGCGGATCGGCTTTGGGTATGTGCATATTTTCACTTACTCTGCGCGTGCCGGTACGAAAGCAGCAGGTTTAGCCAATCCGATTACTGAGGCAATTAAAAAGCAACGCAGTCAGGAGTTGCATCAAATTGTTGAACGTTCACAGCAAGCTTGGTTACAGCGACAAGTAGGTAAAGCTGTTTCCGTGTTATGGGAGCGTAGTCGCGAACAGGATGGCCGATTGATTTATACCGGTTATACGCCCAACTATTGTAAAGTTATTACTCGCCCCGATGATACAAGGCAACTGGAAAATCAAATCACAACCGTGCGTCTATCCTTAAATAGTCAAGAAGAGGGCGTGTTACTAGGAGTTTAAGCATGCAAACACAAGTTTATGGCATTTATGGCTTATTGCTGAGCTTGGTTTGTTGTTTTGGCTTAACCGCTTGTAATAGCTCTGCCGAACAAGATGCACGGCAGGTGGCGAATCAGTTTTGGGAGGCCGTCCTAAAAGATGAGATGGAAACTGCTAAAAATCTTGCAACTTGGGATAGTACTCAATATTTAGGCTTGCTGCATACCAAAAAACTGTCTGCTAAACGCTTTGAAACAGGTGAACTGAAAATAGAAAACGGTTTAGCCGAAGTTGCGACTGTGCTCTACAGCGGCGAAAAGGGCGATCTGCAAATTCCACTGCGCACGATCTTAAGTTTGCATGAAAATAAATGGCGTGTTGATGTGCAGAAAACCTTGGGTTCGATGGTGAGTGGTGCGATGGGAGCCGTGGTGGATCAACTGAATAATTTCATGCAAGAAAGCTTAAAAGGCTTAGATAGTAGCTTAAGTGAAAGTATTGATAAGCTGGGTAAAAGCCTTGAAGACAGTATGAATCAGTTACAGCAAGATTTGGCAAAGCCTCCAGAACAGCCAATATCTGCACCTAACCCCGAGCCTTCTGCTCAACCCATTTGAGCACTTTAATTTGCTCAGGTACTTGTTTTTTAGGAACTATTGCCTAGTTTCCTACTCTTAAACAGTGACGTAGCAGCTAGATTTCATTACCATCTGTCTAGTACGTGCTGGTGTTTTTAGCGCTGCTTGCTATTTTCTTAAAGCTAAGGTTTTGTGTCAGAAACCTATTTGCAATTCTTAACCCCTCAACTGGTTAAATGGTCATGGCTAAATTGATCTTAAAGCAGCAAGAACCGCTTAAAGGTTCTTGGTTCAGTCATTATGGTTCACAAATTGCTTATGCAGGGTTTATTGTTCTGCTGTTAGCGATTTCCTTAGGTGTGTTATTTGCTTTTAAGCCTAGTTCTGTTGCAGTACCGGTTCAAGTTTTACCTCTGCTCACTTCAGCTACTGATGCTCAAGTGAAATCTCAATATTTGAGTGATTGGAACAAGTTAATTGAGATGCAAGCTACTTATGAGAGCTTAGCCAAAATGGCAAATTCACGTGAGCAAGCTCAAACTCTCTTGAATCAAGCGGAAATGACTTGGCAGCACTTATTAATTATGACCGAATCTACTGAAAAATTGGGGTTGAATGCGCAAGAGAAAGCGCAATTAAGTTTGGAGCAGGCTTATCAGCAGGATCAATGGCAAGCGCAGATTCACTTTGCTGAATTACGTTTAGAGCGTTTTAGTGAGCAAACACCTATCGCGAATACAAGCATAGAACCTAATAAACCAGAGTTGGCTAGTACTCAAGTGCTTGATACTTTAACCAATAATAAATTTATTGCACAACCACCTGCTGGTGTTCAATTACCAGCAGGTTTTTGTACCTTGAACGGATCTGGTGTTTGTAAGCCAGAAAACACTCAATAAATTTAATTAGTGCTGCTCACGCTTGGGGCTTCAGTTTGTGAACTTGGACCGGGCACTGTATTAATTGGCGCAGTCGGTGCTACTGGCATAGGTGGAGCAGCCGGAACTTGTGCATTAGGCATAGCATAGCCGCCATAATAAGGCATCGGTGCCGAACCATAGGGCATCATCATGGGATTAGGATAGCCATAAGAACCATAAGGCATCATAGGCATACCATTACCATACCCATTATTACCAAAGAACGGCATATTCCAAGAACGAGAACCTTGGTTAAAGCTAAAGCCATCATTATTATCATCATTAAAGCTATCGCTCATTTCCTGCATCCAATACATGGGTGTCCATTCTGGCCAATCATTCTCTTCCCAATAAGGGCCATAAGGTCCCATTTTCCACTCACCGTTATTGCCACCCCCAAAAAAATCAGCATTGGCAGAGCTGGCTAGACCGAAGAGGCTAAGAGCGATTAAAAGTTTTTTCATGATGTTTCCTCACAAGCTTACATTAAAGACATTATATTATAATATTCTAATATAATCAAGCTTAGTAGAAACTTAAACCCTGTGCGGTACAACTAGCATCGAGAGGTACATCCCAAGTTTGCCGCTCTAATCGCTCAACGTGTTGCAAAGGATAAGCGAATCCTAGTAAAAACGGTTGAGCTTGTTGTAAATAACGTTTAGCGGCGAAACTCCGATCATAGAAGCCACCCCCCATACCTAAGCGTGAACCATAATGATCAAAAGCTACTAAAGGCATAATGACTAAATCCAATTGCCTTGGGCTGAGAATTCGGCGTTTAGCTAGCAGGGGTTCAGGAATATTAAAACGGTTTTTACAGAAACGTGTTTTTGGACACCACTCTACAAAGATCAGCTTTGAGTCGCGGCTTAAGCTCAATACAGGTAAAAAAAACCGCTGTGTAGAGCGTGCAAACTTTAATAAGGCACGTGGATCAGCTTCCCCACGCACGGGTAAATACAGTGCAATATTACGTGCAGCGCGAAAAATACGATGAACACTTAAGTGTTGAACGGCCTGCTGAGAAAGCTGTTGTTGTGCGGCTTTTGCTAGAGTTGAACGTTGGCGTCTAATGTGTCGACGTAAATCCTTGATGGAAAGGCTGGGCATAGATTTAAGGTTTTACCAAAAATCACAGCTTAGCTAGTTTTGTTGGCTCATGAAACTTAAATACCAGCTCAGCTAGTTGAAATTTGTCGTTAGACTGTAAGCGCCGAGCACTGGAAATTTGCTGTTTATCGAAACTATGTAGCAAGTACTGTCTATCAGGGGTGGTTTCTATACGTACAGTATCAGCATTATTATTAGATATGCTTAAAATAAATTGATTGTTTTTCAATGGGATAAAATATCCAATTTTTTCACCACTCATCAGTTCTAGGCGTGCAAAACTTGCTAAATCATCTAAAGCTTTAGCAGTAGTACATAGGTCATAGACGGCTTTATAGCGATTAACGGGGTCTTGAAAGACGAGTTCATACTTGCCAATTTGGATTAGATCGTGATCGACTAAATAATGTTGTTGGATGCGCACATGGTTGACATAAACGCCATTGGTACTTTGTAAATCCTCTAGAAAACACTCGCTGCTAATCTGGATAAGCTGTGCATGTTCAGCACTAACTGTACGCTCGTTTAAAACAATGTCACAACGATTAGAACGTCCAAGCAGGTACTTAGCTTCAGCAAGCTTGATTTTTTTAATAATTTGATTATTCAGACTAATAATTAATTCTGCCATAGGCTTGCGCTCCTAACAGAGCACCGTAAATACGGTGCTCTCTATTAAATTAGCGAGAGTTAGATTCCAGCTCAACTACCATACGACGATCTGTTACGTGGAAGATAGCTAACTTGTGTATAAGCAGCAGGCATGACACGAATAATCTGAGCGATATGATTAGCATATTCGCGGGGGAGAATAATCCGATTGGAGTGTTCAGGCGTTGTTATCCCCGTTCGGAAACAGGGATTCAACTCAATCAAGCGATTGGCAGGTAAACCGGCTTGCATAGCGGCTAAACGTAAATCGACGGGCTTATTAATCCGCATTTGTGCAAGACGGGCTGAGTTCGGTGTAGCAGTCAGGCGAATACCATAATATTCTGAGCGCCCAATAAGTTCTTTAAAGGCTAGTAAGCGTGGTACATAGTTCATGGTTTCTTGTGGCAGTGATAAATTCCAGAAAGTCGGTTGTAGACCAGCTTGTTGTGCTTGAACGACTGCGCGACTGACACAAGTTTCTCCACAATTATAAGCAGCGAAAGCTAATAACCAGTCACCATTGAATTGACGATGCAATTTCTGGAGATAATTTAAAGCGGCACCGGTAGCAGCAAAGGGATCCATACGCGCATCGTAATCGCTGGTTTGTTTTAAACCGTAATTGCGTCCTGTAGAGGGAATAAATTGCCACAAGCCTGCAGCACCGGCACTGGAAAAGACATCAGCATCAAAACCACTTTCCACAAAAGGCAGTAAAGCCACTTCAGCGGGCATACTGCGGCGTGTTACTTCCTCAATAATCATATGTAAAAACACGCTAGCACGAGCAGAGAGAATGCTTAAATTTCGTGGGTTTTGTGCATAGGAGCGGATAAATTGCTGTACCCGTGGATTGCCTGAATAATCAGCTAATTGGAAATGTCTAAATACGCGTGACCAAGTATCGAAGTCTTGATCAAGACTATAATCGTTGCTGACACTAGGAATATAGATTGCACGCTGAAGTCGTGGGGTAACAGCGACACGCCTGTAGGCTTGTGGACGTGCTTGCGCTACCCAAGTGCGTTTTGCATAAGTCGATCGATGTTTAGCAGAGCGATAAGCTGATTGTTTTCTGCTCTCAGTAAGGGGTAGGGCTTCGGGGATCGAAACAGTGGGTTTACCCGTGGTTTCAAGACTAGTGTCTGGCTGTGTGCTGCTGCAGCCATTTAAAAACAATAAAGCGCATACCGCCGCGACTAGTACGAGGTAAGTAGATGTACCCATGATTTAGCCCCAATAGACCCTATTACAAAACTGGTATTGCAAGCTCAAGGTTGGAAGATCTAATTCACCCCAGTTTATTTGTTTGTAGTTGTGTTTCTCTGCCCGGAATGTCAGATTAAGATTTTACCTACTTTGATTGCCCTGCTTGCTGACTTGTTATTAAGCAAATTGCAGTTGACTATAATATGTATTGATTGAATGAACAAGAAAAAAGCAACAACTGTTGTTTTAACCCATCCTGTTGCTTCGGTTGAACAGCAAATAGACCAATTGCAGAGTTGGTATAGTACTGTGGAAGGTAAGTATGTGCTGACGGAGTTGCGCCAACTTGTCACCACGATGACTGAAGATGTGTTCGGCTATTATGCGTTGGAGCTAGGCTTGATGGTGGAGCATTGTAATTTATTAGATGCTTCGCGTATTAGCACTCATATTAAATTGTCCACTAATCCTCATTCTACTATTGCAGATACGATCACCAAAGCTGAAGCCTTGCCAATTGGTTTTAATGAGATTGATTTAGTAGTGGGCTGCCATGTTTTAGATTATGCCCAGTCCCCCCATCATGTCTTGCGGGAGATTGAACGTGTCTTAGTTCCAGAAGGACATTGTGTGTTAATTAGTTTCAACCCATGGAGCTTGCGTGGTTTAGGGCAAGCTTGGAATTACTTAAGTCGAGTGTCTGATCGCCCTGCGATGTATACCAAACGCCGGATTCGTGATTGGTTTGGGGTTTTAGGCTTTGAGATGTTAGGGAGCTATACGCTAGGCTTTCGCCCTGCCATAGGGCGTGATAATGTTTTCAAGCACTTAGCATGGATAGATCATTTAGGGCGAAAATATCAGCTCCCCTTCGGCAGCGTGCAAATCATCCACGTGCGTAAACAAGTATCACGTCTCATTCCAATTAAACCGTTGATACGTCCTACCCAAAAACGTTTAAGCCCAAGCATGGCGGTTAATACAACTAGCAGCCATCACTGTGCAGGCTCTGAGAAAAAGAGAATCGAAGCGTGAAAAAAGTTGAGTTATATACGGATGGCGCTTGCCGGGGTAATCCGGGGCCAGGTGGTTGGGGAGTGCTGTTGCGTTATGCTGAGCAAGAGCGAGAATTATATGGTTATCAAGCGACCGCTACTAATAATCAAATGGAGTTGATGGCGGCAATTCGAGGCCTAGAAGCCTTAAAACAGCCCTGTGAGGTGACCTTAACGACCGATTCTAAATATGTTTTGCAAGGTATGACCGAATGGTTAGCAGGTTGGAAGCGTAAAGGCTGGAAGAGTGCGAGTGGTCAACCTGTCAAGAATCAAGATCTATGGCAACGCTTAGATATAGCCGCTCAGCCACATAAGATTACATGGAGCTGGGTACGTGGGCACACAGGCCATCCCGACAATGAGCGCGTAGATGGTCTAGCGAATAGAGCGATTGATGAGAGGAAATCAGTATGACACGCCAAATTATTCTCGATACTGAAACTACCGGTTTAGACCCGAAAGAGGGGCATCGTATTATTGAAATTGGTTGCGTAGAAATGGTAAGCCGGCGTTTGACCGGCAATAATTTTCACTTCTACTTACAACCAGATCGGGAAATTGATGCTGAAGCAATTGAAGTTCATGGTATCACCAACGAGTTTTTGGCAGACAAGCCACGCTTCAAAGATATTGCCGCTGAGTTTATTGCTTATCTCACAGGTGCTGAGTTGATTATTCACAATGCACCCTTCGATATTGGCTTCTTAAACTATGAGTTAGCTCAACTGACTGAGCCTTATCAAGCGCTTACGGATTATTGTACCGTGGCGGATACACTAGTGATGGCGCGGCAAATGTATCCGGGGCAACGAAATAGCTTGGACGCTTTGTGTCGGCGCTATGAAATCGATAATGGGCATCGTACTTTGCACGGCGCTTTATTGGATGCTGAAATCCTTGCGGATGTTTATCTGGCTATGACCGGTGGGCAAGTTAGTTTGCAACTAGGTGGAGAGGTAGATGATGGCCGTGGCTCCAGAGGAACTGGAGCAGCGATTCGACGCATTGCGGCAGGGCTTAATTTGCCGATTTTGTGCGCTACTACAGAAGAGCTAACAGCACATAACGAACGCTTAGCTGCCATTCAAAAGTCAGCAGGTAAGTGTTTATGGATCTAAAGCTTGCAGCTGAAATTTATTTTTGCTTTTAACCTATTGAAAATATAGATAGTTTTTAAGAAAAATGGGGCTAGAATATGGCGATACGAAGTCTTTGGCTAATTATTTTCTTGGTTATACTCATTTGGTCAGCCATCAGCCCACATGACTACTTCACTTGGTTCTTAGAGGTTCTTCCCGCTTTAATTGGTATTGTGGTTTTAGCCGTGACACGCCAAAGTTTTCCACTGACACCGCTACTTTATACACTAATTCTGATTCATTGCTTGGTCTTAATGGTGGGAGGGCATTACACCTATGCTGAAGTCCCCTTATTCAATGATTTTAAAGCGTGGTTTGGCTTTGAGCGCAATAACTACGATAAGCTTGGACACTTTATGCAAGGCTTTGTACCAGCTTTAATTGCTCGAGAACTGATTGTTCGTAAAGGAATTATTCCAGAACGATTCTGGATGAACTTTTTTATTATCTGTTTTTGTCTAGCTTTTAGTGCTTTTTATGAGTTGATTGAATGGGCAGTAGCCAGTGCTACAGGTGATTCGGCAGAAGCCTTCTTAGGGACGCAAGGTTATATCTGGGACACACAGTCAGATATGGCTTTAGCACTAATCGGTACTATTTTAGCCTTATTCTCGCTTAGTAAATGGCATGACCAACAGCTAAGGCGCTTTTTTAAAGTAAACGGTCAGTAGCTTTAAGTATTTAAAAATTATTTGATGTTTTTAAATAATTGATTTTTAAATTATTATTATTTTAACCTGTAAAAATAAATAGGTTAGATGCTCAGCTTGTGGCTTTTCAAAGTTTATCTGTGTAGTATGCCTCCCCTATAGGGATATAAGAGGGGAGCGGTGATATATCCCGTCAAAAATAACTACACAAAAAGTGACTAGACCGCTCCTAACCTTTCAGTGCTAGGAGATTCTTAATGAGCCATGACCCGTTAGACCACGACCCACAAGAAACCCAAGAATGGCAAGAGGCCATTGATGTGGTGGTTGAGCGTTCCGGTGCGGATCGCGCCCGCTATTTACTGCATAAAACCATAGAAACGGCATCCGAGGCTGGTGTTGAGCCGCCAGATATGCACACTCCCTATATCAATACTATCCCTGTCGATCAGCAGTCTGCTTATCCAGGTAATTTGGAGTTGGAGCGGCATATTCTGCGCGCTTTGCGCTGGAATGCGACGGCGATGGTGGTACGTGCGAATCGCAAGCCTGCTGAACCCGGTGGGCATATTGCCTCCTTCCAATCCTCGGCGATTATGTATGAAGTGGGCTATAACCACTTCTGGAAAGGTCACGGTCATCCAAATGGCAGTGATATGCTGTTTATTCAAGGGCATACTGCACCGGGAACTTATGCCCGTGCGTTTGTGGAGGGGCGATTTAACGAAGAGCAACTAGAAAATTTCCGTATTGAATCCAAAGGTAAAGGCTTATCTTCCTATCCACACCCTTACTTAATGCCAGACTTTTGGCAGTTCTCAACGGTATCAATGGGCTTAGGCCCGATTATGGCCATTTATCAGGCACGGTTTTTAAAATATTTAGAGCATCGCGGTTTTGCCAAGATTGCTGATAATCATGCGGAAGGCCGTAAGGTATGGGCGTTCTTAGGTGATGGCGAGATGGATGAGCCAGAATCTCAAGGTGCAATTTCTTTAGCTTCCCGTGAGCGCTTAGATAATCTGGTCTTTGTAGTGAACTGTAATCTGCAACGCTTAGACGGCCCAGTGCGCGGTAATGGCAAAATCGTCCAAGAATTGGAAGGCAACTTCCGGGGCGCAGGTTGGAATGTCATTAAAGTCTTATGGGGTTCAGGCTGGGATCGTTTACTGGCTAAAGATACCAATGGCTTATTGCGTAAGCGCATGATGGAAGCCGTTGACGGCGAATATCAAAACTTTAAAAACAAAGGGGGTGCTTACACACGTGAACACTTCTTTGGTAAATACCCTGAGCTATTAGCAATGGTCGCGGATATGACCGATGATCAAATCTATTATGATTTGCTGCGGGGCGGCCATGACCAAGAAAAGGTTTATGCGGCTTATCACAATGCAGTGAATACGGTAGGTCGTCCGACCATTATCCTGATGCATACGGTTAAAGGTTATGGCATGGGTGAGGCAGGCGAGGGGATGAATATCAGCCATCAACAGAAAAAGCTGAGTTCTGACCAATTACGCAAATTACGTGATCGCTTCCGTATTCCTGTGACCGACGAGCAGGTTGAGAATGCTTCCTTTTATAAGCCGGCTGCCGACTCTTTGGAGATGAAATATCTGCATGAGCGTCGTCAAGCTTTAGGTGGATATTTACCGAATCGCCCACAAAACTTTGAAACTTTAGCTGTACCTGAGTTGCGGGAACTGTTTGATGCTCTCTTGAAAGATACGGGCGAACGTACCATGTCTACGACGATGGCGATGGTGCGTGTGATGGTTGCAGTAGCACGGCATAAAGAATTGGGGCCACGTTTAGTGCCAATCGTACCGGATGAATCCCGTACCTTTGGGATGGAAGGCATGTTCCGTCAAGTAGGGATCTACGCGCCAGATGGTCAGCTCTATGAGCCAATGGATGCGACCGATATTATGCCCTACCGCGAATCCGCCAAAGGACAGTTATTGCAAGAGGGCATTAACGAAGCGGGTGCGATGTCTTCATGGATTGCGGCAGCGACTTCTTATGCGAATAATCATAAGATGATGATTCCGCTGTATATCTACTACTCGATGTTTGGTTTCCAACGGATTGGTGACTTGGCTTGGGCAGCGGGTGATATGTTAGCACGTGGTTTCTTAGTGGGTGGTACCTCAGGGCGCACCACATTGAATGGCGAGGGCTTACAGCATCAAGATGGACATAGCCAATTATTCGCAGGCTTTATCCCCAACTGTAAATCCTATGATCCAACCTTCGCGTATGAAGTAGCAGTCATTTTCCATGATGGTCTGCGTCGCATGTACCAAAATGGTGAGAATGTATTCTATTACATCACCACACTAAACGAAAACTACAGCATGCCAGCAATGCCTGCAAATGCTGAAGAGGGCATTATTAAAGGCATGTATGCTTTCCGCAAGGCCGATGGGAAGGCTAAGCATCAGGTGCAACTGATGGGGTGCGGCTCCATCTTACGTGAAGTGATTGCAGCCGCTGATCTACTGAAAAATGATTGGGATGTGGATGCTGATATTTGGGCGACCCCAAGCTTAAATGAGGTCGCACGTGATGGAGCGGCTTGTACTCGTTGGAATCTCTTACATCCTGATCAAGAAGAGCGCCAATCATGGATTGCTCAATGCTTAGAAGGCACTGAAGGCCCTGTGATTGCTTCGACGGACTATATCCGTACCTATGTTGATCAAGTGCGTCCTTATGTGAATAAGCCTTTATATGTCCTAGGTACTGATGGTTTCGGGCGCTCTGATAGCCGCCAAGCCTTACGTCATCATTTTGAAGTGGATCGTTATTACGTGACTGTCACTGCCCTAAAAGCTTTAGCGGATGAACAAAAATCCTCGAAAGCCAAAGGCAAAATTACTGCGAAAACTGTATTAGAAGCGATGGCGAAATACGGTATTGATCCTGAAAAGCCTAACCCACTGTACGCCTAAGGAGAGTGTAAATGAGTAAAGAAATCAAAGTACCGGATATTGGTGATTTCAAGGAAGTGACCGTCATTGAGCTGCTCGTGAAGGTGGGTGATACCATAAAGATCGATGACCCGCTCATTACTTTAGAATCTGACAAAGCCTCAATGGATATTCCAGCTTCTCAAGGCGGTGTTGTTGAAGCGATTAAGATTAATGTGGGCGATAAAGTTTCAGAAGGTAGCCTGATACTCTTATTGAAAGATGCAGGTGAGGCGAGCGTTAATGTCGCTTCTGCTCCCGCACAACCGAAAGTCGCAGGTGGTGTAGCACAAGCGACTGAACCCGTGGCAGGTGTGAAGGAAATTAAAGTGCCAGATATTGGCGACTTTAAAAATGTCAGTGTCATTGAAGTTCTAGTGCATGTTGGGGATGTGATTAAGCCGGAAGATTCCTTGATTACCCTCGAATCGGATAAAGCTTCAATGGAAATCCCTTCGCCGAAAGGTGGCAAGGTCAAGGAAATCAAAATCGCAGTGGGTGATAAGGTTTCTGAAGGTAGCCTGATTTTGTTGCTCGAAGTGGAAGGTGTTGCACCAGCGGAAGTGACTAGTTCAGCATCTGCTGTAAGTGCTCCAGTTCAAGCGGTGGCTGCGCCCATCGTTAGTACTGGCAATGATGATGCTTTTAAACGGGCTTATGCTAGCCCGTCGGTGCGGCGGATTGCGCGTGAATTAGGTATTGATCTTGCCCAAGTTGCGGGTACAGGGCCGAATGGGCGGATTACTGAGCAAGATGTGCGTGGCTTTAAAGCGGGTGCTGTGCTTGTCGCTCCGTCTGCAAGTACGCCTGCTGCAAGTCCAGCACCAGCCAGTACTCCATCAGTTTCTGCTCCGGCGAGTTCTGGTATGGGGGGAGTGCAGTTCATTACCCAACCGGATTGGAGCAAATTCGGGGCAGTCGAAACGGTTCCAATGTCGCGCATTGGCAAACTCTCTGCCAAGCATTTACATCGCGCTTGGTTGACCGTGCCTCAAGTTACCCATTTCGATGAAGCGGATATTACTGAGTTAGAAGCTTATCGCAATAGTATGAAAGATAAAGCCAAATCGATGGGCTTTAACTTCACTCCACTGGTATTCATGATGAAAGCAGTGGCAGCAGGCTTGAAAGAATTCCCGAAATTCAACTCAGCTTTAGCAGATGATGGCGAGAACCTGATTCAACGCAAGTTCTACAATATTGGTATTGCAGTCGACACGCCCGATGGTTTAGTTGTGCCGGTGATCAAAGACGTGGATCGCAAAGGCTTATTTGAGCTTGCCCGTGAACTCGGCGAAGTCTCCAAAAAAGCGCGGGAAGGCAAGCTTAAGGCAGCGGATATGCAAGGTGGTTGCTTCTCCATTTCTAGCCTCGGTGGGATTGGGGGCACGAATTTCACGCCAATTGTGAATGCACCTGAAGTCGGTATTTTAGGTTTGACCCGTGCGCAGGAGCGCTTAGTACGCAAAAATGGTGAAATCGTGGATCGTCTCATTCAGCCCTTGGCGGTGTCTTATGACCATCGGGTGATTGATGGTGCTTATGCGGCGCGCTTTGTGAGCCACCTTGCGTTTGTATTGTCTGATGTACGCAATCTAATTCTGTAATCGGGAGAATCTAAATGAGTCATGTAATTGAAGTAAAAGTGCCCGATATTGGCGATTTCAAACAGGTGGATGTGATTGAGATTCTCGTCAAAGTCGGCGATAAAGTTGCTGTTGATGACGCTTTAATCACTCTCGAATCAGATAAAGCGTCGATGGATATTCCCTCGACACATGCAGGCGTGGTGAAGGAGCTGAAAATCGCGTCTGGACAAAAAGCGTCTGAAGGCACGGTCATTTGTTTAATGGAAGTTGAAGAGGCTGCAGCTAAAGCTGCTCCAGCACCAGTTGCAAGTTTGCCTGCTACAGCTTCATTGACAGCACCAGCCGCTAGCCAACACAGTGGCACAGCCGATGTCACTTGCCAAATGCTAGTCTTAGGTGCTGGCCCTGGTGGTTATACCGCTGCCTTCCGTGCCGCCGATTTAGGCATGCAAACCGTATTGGTTGAACGTTGGGCGACTTTGGGAGGGGTATGCTTAAACGTAGGTTGTATTCCTTCTAAAGCCTTATTGCATGCTGCCAAAGTGATTGATGAATCGCATGAGTCCAGTGATTTCGGGATTGAGTTTAGCCAACCTAAAATCGACCTCGACAAACTGCGCACATGGAAAGAGAAAATCGTCGGGCGCTTAACCGGTGGACTAAATGGTTTAGCCAAGCAGCGCAAGGTGCAAGTAGTAAATGGCGTTGGGACATTCCTCGATCCTAATCATGTGGAAGTGGTTGGTAATGATGGTAAGAAAACCATCGTGCGCTTTGAAAAGGCAGTGATTGCAGCCGGTTCTGAAGCGGTAAAATTGCCCTTCATTCCAGACGATCCCCGTGTGATTGACTCTACTGGTGCGTTGGAATTGAAAGATATTCCTAAGCGTATGTTGGTCATTGGTGGCGGGATTATCGGCTTAGAAATGGCGACGGTGTATCACTCGCTCGGTAGTAAAATTACCGTAGTGGAAATGCTCCCTAGTATCGTCGCAGGGGCGGATAAGGATATTGTGAAGCCTTATCAAGCCCGTATCCAAAAGCGCTATGAAGCGATTTGGTTAGAAACGCGGGTGACCAAAGTCGAAGCTACCCCAGCAGGGATGAAAGTCACTTTTGAAGGCAAACATGCCCCTGCTGAACCGCAAGTCTATGATCGCGTATTAGTTGCAGTCGGACGTACCCCGAATGGCAAGCGTATTGGCGCGGAAAAAGCGGGTGTCGCAGTGGATGAGCGCGGTTTTGTGCAAGTAGTTGATTCACAAATGCGCACCACCCAAGCACATATCTTCGCGATTGGTGACATTATTGGTCAACCGATGCTTGCGCATAAAGCGGTACACGAAGGCAAAACCGCTGCCGAAGCAGCCTCTGGTTTACCGAGCCACTTTGATGCACGGGTGATTCCATCAGTCGCTTACACTGACCCCGAAATTGCTTGGGTGGGTGTAACTGAGGAAGAGGCTAAAGCTAAGGGTATGAAGATTGGCAAAGGTGTGTTCCCTTGGGCAGCCAGTGGTCGCGCTTTATCTTTAGGGCGTGAAGAAGGTATGACCAAGCTGATCTTCGACGAGGAAACTGACCGCGTGATCGGTGCAGGCATCGTCGGTGTCAATGCGGGCGATTTGATTGCTGAAGTTGCATTTGCCATTGAGATGGGTGCGAATGCTTCCGATATTGGCCTGACGGTGCATCCGCATCCAACGCTTTCAGAAACAGTAGCCATGGCGGCGGAAATGTTTGAAGGCTCGATTACGGATTTGATTGCGCCGAAGAAACGGCATTAAAGCTGAATAGTGTGAAGCGAAGAAAGGCGGGGTGACTCGCCTTTTTTATATCGCTAGCAACATAGCTTTCACTTAGTGATCTAAAACTGATCCATTTTCCCTAAAGAATTATGCGGTCATGCACCAGAAGAGTTGAAAAACATCTGATTAATGAATTCGCCAATGAC
>NZ_CALMZC010000040.1 GCF_937873765.1 uncultured Thiothrix sp.
ACAATTGGACGGCCTGAAAAAAACCGTCCGACAATTTGTGTAGATACTTATGCCCCAGAGCCGGAGTCGAACCGGCACGGATGTTACCATCCGAGGGATTTTAAGTGCTCTCTAACATTAAATAAAAACAAATAGATAGCACCTAAAATAGTTCGGAACTAGTTATTTTTAAGTTGCTTCATTCAATAACTTAGCGCGCTATGTTCTGACGATTAAGGTGTAACTTGGTTATTAACCAACGGATCACCTGCCAACGTTCTAACCACGCTATTCACCGTAACCGCTTGTTGGTTATTGGTCAGTGTGTTGTTATCCGTCCTCACAAAAATATCGCCATTCCCAGTGTTATTTTTCACTGTATTAAAGCCTGAGTTATCCCAGTAGTATTTGAAACTTAAATACTGTTGGTACAGCGGCTTTGCACAATCCCAACTCTCCAAATTCCAATCCACTCGTTTCCCGATCGCCACTGCCCCACCCGAAGTGCCATTATTACTAATGGTGTTACCATCAATAACATTGTATTCAGCATCGAAGATACGCGGAATATAAGTCGGGTCAGTGCTAACGTACTCACCGCAATTTGAGTAAAGATGGATACCGCCATAGGCATTACCTGTAATAGTATTGCCGACAATCGTATTTTCGTCACTCCCATCAACTGCAATAGCCTCCCGCCGCCCACGCCCTGTTTTCGCAGTGCCATCAGGATTTAAGAAGCCACCATTTGTGAACGTACTATTACTGACTATGTTGTGATGGCTGCCCGTATCCAAATAGACACCTAGCCCTCTAGCACCATCTACAGAACAGTTATTGATAGTCACATAGCTAGCCCCAACCCAGACATAGAACCCAGTGCCTTTAGGCTGCTGAATGTCGATGTTTTCAAACGTAATGTGATACGGAGCGGTCGCTTGGATAGAAGGATAAACACCTTCAGGGTCATTTTTTAGCGCAGCAAGCTCTGCAGAATTAATAGCACAGTGCACAAATACCGCCGTACCATAGCCCTGAATCGTCCCGTTCTTTACGGTGATGTAACTTGTTGTGGTAGATGCATCTGCTGTAACAAAAATAGCTGATTCATGACCTGTAGACGTAAGTATGCTGCCATTCAAATCAAGAACGATATTATTGATGCCTTTAATGATGAAGCGGGTATCTGTGAGATTGCAGTTTGGCGGAAGGGTCAGGCTTTCTGTTAAGTAGATCACCTGACCTTGGTATTGCTCACAGCCCGCTGTTAGTTTCCCGAAATAAAATCAATCGTAATGTCATACGCATCCAGCCAGTGGCCTGCTGTTTCTTCAGCAGTGACTATAGTAATAGTGTCACCTTTATTTAGGACATCAATATGTTCACGGAAGTCATTCATTTCTTCACCTGTATGAACTCCAGTATGATCATCCTCAATAAGCTGTGAGAATTGAGTGCCACTAATCATTAATTTACAGAGTAACCGTTGACCATTAGGGTAAAGAATTTGCTGCTGGGCGATAGAGGCTACGCGATAAAGGAATCGGTAAACGCCTGTTTTTGGAACAACCAAGTGACCGTTCCCATCAAAGGCAAAGCCGCCAAATAAATTGGCTTTCCCTGTTGACAGGGATACATTCGGCGGCTTATCACCACTCACCCCTTGGTTATTGGTTGTCCCAACCCGTGGGTAATATTCAGCGTGGTATCCGCACCATCCGAGCTATTCACTTGAATAGTGCCAGCTTCATAGTTAGGTGTATTGGTCAAATCAGTAATTGAAACGGCTGTACCAGCAGGCAGCGTAACTGAATGGGTTGCCCCACTCTTCATCGTTATCGTTAGAATACTCTCACCGGCAGCATTAGTGGTTTTGACATAGCTAACTACATAATCGTCCTTATCAATTTCCGGGCCACTGATAACCGTGCCGTCACTGAGCGTGATCGTAGTAGTTGTGCCACTATCATCAATAGCCACAATCCGCACGGGTGTAGGCGGAGTCGGGAAATTAACCCGCAGCTTGCCACCTTCAACACGGAAATCGGGATTATTCACCTCGGCACAAGACACGCCACAGAAAATCGTACTAGGATCACCGGGATAATAAATATTCCCCTCTAAATCCTTTGCCACCGGACGATTGAGATAACCACAGGCATCATAACCACCGTCCCATGTTTTAGGATTGGCAATCGAACCTTCATAAGGCTTGGTATGATTATCCGCTTTCAGTGAGGTATATAAGCGATACTCTTGAAGAACTGGATCAAAATCCCAAGCACAAGCCCGTAGCCCATACGCGGGTACACACTTTGAACCATCCAGATTACATGCGCCCCAGATAGGTGGGCATAAACAGAGCATATCCCCCGCACAAGGCTGAATCGCACCGTTGAGCACATCTTCTAAGCCGTAGGGTCCTTTAAAGAACTTGGAATCGGGGTAGTTGAGTTTGCCGTCAAAGTCTTTACAAACGACGTACATACCACCGTTATAGCAGCGCCATTGACCAGCGGTTAACGCCTCGCCCACCGTAAATAATTTAATGGGCAGAATACAACCACTGCCTTTTACTTTAACTGTTTGACCACAAGAGCCAGTTGCATTCGTCATGGCAAAATCCTTCGTTATAAACTCAGATCACCATAGCAAAATGCCTTTTTTCAACTGTGTCAGGGGATTTTATGGAAGGCAAACCACCTCAGTTTAGGCGTATTGATATGAAGCGACTCACGGAAAAAGTACCTGCTTCACGGATTGCATGGGCTTTACAGATAACAGAACCTGAAGTCAGGCAATGGGAAGTTCTCATTCCACTACTTGAATCCCAATACATCCGAGAATCCAGTGGGTGCAAGCATCCAGTGAACAGGAGGAGAATCAGAAAAATAACGGCTATTGCTTTATTCAGTGGCGGTATTGATGAACTAGCAGAATGGCTAGGTGAAGCCAATGATGATCTTTATTCAAGCGACCCGTTTTTAACCGAATACCAATCTCTGCTCATTGAGTATGCGACCAAGGGAGCGATCAAAGGGTTATCCATAAAAACCCTTGCAAGCAATTAAATCTGAGCATCCACTACACTGCTGGCTTACCTATGCTTTTGCTATTTGCAAAACTCTCTTGCGCCCTCGGTTTTGGGCGCACTTTTTAAGGTTAAGCATGCCGAACTACGAAAACACAGGCGATGTACCAACGCCTAAACAGTTGGCTACTAAGCTACGCAAGCATATCAAACCCAATACCAAGCAATTGGCTTTAAGCCAAGCCACTGATAAGTCCATCGTTCCAGCAGTGTTGGCGCATCGTGTTTTAGATGTGGTCGCCATTGAAAGCATTGAGGCGGCTATCGGTGACGCGATTCCTATTGAGTATATTTGTAAGTCGTTAAAGATCACAGTGGGCCAATTCTGGTCATGGGTCAATGCCGATGATGAGAGCAATCGACGTATCGAAAAAGCCCAAGTATCTATCCTGCAGAACTTAAGAATGAAGCTTTATACTGATGTGATGAGCATTGATAAGGTTGTTATTGAAGAAGAGCAAGAGGCCTTAAAATTAACACTTAAGGCGGCTGAAGCTATCAGCGGGATCAGCGCACGACAAGATACCCGCAAGAAAGATAATGATGGAGTGATGGTGAATATTGATTTTGGTTCGCTGTTTGCTCAGTGACCAAGAATGTTGGCCATCTTAGCAGCCGCGCCATTCTTCACACCCATTTTTCGAGTGTAGTAACGATAGCGTTCTAAAGCACCTTGACCTTGCCAGCCAATATAGCTGGCTGCATCTACATCTGATATTTTTTCGCTGGCTCTCGCATCATTAGCGAAACCAATCCTCATAGCGTGAGTGGTGGTGTCTTCAGGAATATTATGCTTTAACGCAAAGCGTTCAAAGTGATAACACCAGCCTTGGTAGGTAAAACCAAAATCGTTAGCACCTTCCTTATTGTATTTTTCAGACTGCTTGCAGATCAGCCAAGAACCACGCAACCCAAAGGTTTGATGAAAGCGAATCACATGACCTGTTGTAGTTTTAGATAGATATTTAATCGTGCCCACCCGATTCTGATCTTGCTTAGATTTGGCTAGCTTAATCACTGCTGAGCCATCCTCCTGAATTTCCATATCATCCAGTCTCAGTGATAAAGCCTCCTCAATGCGACAGGCCGAATCATAAGCCACCATAATGCCTATGAGTTCTACCATGTCACTGTAATCGAAGTAATCCACTTCACTGATGAATCTTTTAATATCATCCCAAACAATCGGATTGCTTTGCTTGGCATGTTTAAGTGCACCCGTGCGAGTCCCCCCGCGAATATTCATCATCACGATTTTTGGTAGTGAGTAATCAATACACGCTGCTTGGTGCAAGAAGACAATAGAGCCACGCAAGTAGCTTCTACGGTCGATTTACTCCAAGATCCTCTCATCAAAAATTTTACATACTTCTCTGCTGTTTCTGTTGTAGCAGGAACAGCGATTAGATGATTGGCTGCGCACCAAGACAAATACTTCTTAGCCGAGCTTTGATAATTCTTCAGCGTATTAAAACTCAAGGATTGCAGGCGCATGGCCTCATCCAAATAACGACGAATAAACACTTGAAGCGCTTCACTAATCAAATGACTGGAACAAGGTATGATGGTTTGTTCAAACATGGCTGACTCCTTTGCTAACCTATTCAGCACTCTCCCAACTAACTAAGTTGGGAGAGCAATCACTTTAATTAAGCAGGCTCAAGCTCAGGTTTTAATTCATCCAGAATAAGCGCTGCCTTGCGCCAACCCATGCCTTGAGGGATGAGGCTACCAAACTTTTTGCGCCAGTCTTTGTGCGTCGTGCTAGAAAGGGGGTGTGCCGAGGCAAAGCACGTCCCGATAGAAAAAGTCATGGTTCTTTTCTAATAGTCTATAGCCACCATGCTCACCATCCATGATGCGCTCCATCCGGTCAAGTTCTGCGATCAGTGCAGGGTATTGGTCAAGCGGAAAGTGGCTTGACTTTCGGCGTTGGCTACAAAGCGTAAGCGATTCCAAATCGTGTTGATGTAGCTTTGTTCAATCCAAATGGGTTTGACGAGGCTCTTAACTCGTTGCTTTAACTCCTGCACTTGAGCATTGCTGAGGTATTGAACGGGTGCATCACTCATACCACGCATCGATAAGAGCATGGCTTCCATTTTGTCGAAAGCCTCGAAGTAGTCCATGGTGGTATCGCTGGCTTCTAAGCCTTGATAATTCGCAATCAATTTGACGAAGCCGCTCCGGTTTAAGTAGTACATCGTTTTTTTGACTTTGCCGAAACCAGCTTCAACTTCATAGAAGCCACGAAGGTACATATCCGCTTCTTTTCCAGCATGACGGCTGCTATTTTTGATGTAGTCAATGTGTGTCTCAATGTCGCGCAGAACATTGAAATGTTCTTTTTTGTAACTCAAGGCTACTTGCAGGCTAGTGCAAAATACCTTGCCTTCAATGATTTCGATGATGGGTAAGGTACGTTCTTCGATAGTGCAAATCGTGGTTATCGAGGTTTCTTCGATAGTCTTTTTTGTGGTAACTTGTTGCTT
Source organism: uncultured Thiothrix sp. (assembly GCF_937873765.1). Taxonomy (GTDB): domain Bacteria; phylum Pseudomonadota; class Gammaproteobacteria; order Thiotrichales; family Thiotrichaceae; genus Thiolinea. Next base: position 5,563 of record NZ_CALMZC010000040.1, read on the forward strand.
AGCCATTTGATAATTTCCTATATTGGTTGTTGAGTGGTTAGGGGTTGTTGGTGGTGCAAACACCTTCAACCCTGTCAATAATATTGCTGCTTTAGTTATGTTGTTTCGTTTTTCTCCTTCTTTTCTTGCTCAGGTCATATATCCAAAAAGTTGAATAGAGTAGAGTCTAATGAGATTCCGCCCCTAGAGAACGGAATGATGGCAACGATGGAGGTGTTATGTCCGAAGTGTTCCAGTGCGGTGTATTGACACGGTAAGGCGTCAAGTGGAGAGGGGCGTTATCGCTGCCGAGGGTGTCATCCCTGTTTTCAGTGGAACGACCGTAGTGCGCCATTTAAAAAGCTCAGCCCCGCGTCGGTGACCCCCTTCCCGCTAGAAGCCCTTGCTTTGGAACATGGCTTAGAGCTTGTGTGTGAACTCGATAAACAGTGGTCGTTTGTGGGAAGGAAATCGGAACCCCGCTGGTTATGGTCTGCGTGGTCACTGCACTTCAAACGCGTCTTTGCATAGACCTTCGGACGACAGGGGGATGAGTGTTTGAAGGGACTCCTTGGCTTACTAGAGCGATTCACATTCCGCTTGTATTGCACCGATGATTGGGGCGCTTATGAGCGTTTATTGCCAGAGGATCAACATCTGATTACCAAGCGCTACACTCAGAACATTGAGCGACAGAGTTTGAACGAGAGAACTCATCTAAAGCGTTTAGCGCGGAAGACGATTTGTTTTTCTAAGTCCGTCGAGGTACATGATAAGGTCGTCGGTGAATATATCGCTAGACACTCCTTTCAACTGGTTTAATACATGACCTGAGCTAAGCAGAGGGAGAAGTTCAATGGACGGCATTATGCATCAATTACCTTGTCGCTTTAGCGATTTACAAGGAGCCAGTGTATTTATCACCGGGGGGGGTTCAGGAATTGGTGCGGCTTTAACCGAGGGCTTTCTCCAACAAGGTGCTAAAGTCGCGTTTGTGCAGCGCACGGATGCGACTGAATTTTGTGACCGAATCGAAGCAAAATACGGTTCACGACCGCTCTTTAAAGCTTGCGACCTCAGTGATATTGGGCAGTTGCAGGTCATTATGCAGGAGGTTGCCACTGAACAAGGCTCTATTAAAGTCCTTGTGAATAATGCTGCCGTCGATAATCGACATCAGTTAGCTGAGTATGATATAGCAGCTTGGGATCAGTCCATTAATGTCAACTTACGCCCGCACTTCTTTACTGCGCAAGCTGTTGCAGCCGGAATGAAAGCCTTGGGCGGTGGCTCAATTATCAATTTTTCTTCTATTGCCTATTTAATGGGTAATGCAGGCTATCCGGCTTACGTAGCTGCAAAAGCAGCAATTACAGGGTTAACGCGGAGCCTAGCTCGTGAACTTGGCACTGATAACATTCGCGTGAATGCTCTGCTGCCCGGCTGGGTGATGACCGAACGGCAAAAACGTTTATGGGTAACTGAAACAGATTTAGCCGCACATCTCGAACGCCAATGTTTAAAGCAGCTCTTGCAACCTGAAGATATGGTAGGTACGACGCTTTTCCTCGCTTCTGAAACTTCAAAAATGTTGACCGGGCAAGCGATAGTAGTCGATGCTGGAGTCGTCGTTACGGGTTAAACCGGCGGGCTTTCAAGCTAAGCAAAGAAACTAAAGGGACTCAGCTACATTAAGCCTTCGTCCCTCGATGGATTTTATAAACGAGCTTCACACAAACAATGTGCCACACCGTTGAAGGGCTGTTCAGGTTTAACTAAACGCTGCAGACGGAGTGCTTCATACGGCAACTGTTTCAACTCAGGCTTTAAAGCAGTCGGCACTAAACCCTCCAAGCTGGACAGTAACCCCGCCCATAACTGCGTACCCAGCAGTTTCTGTAAGAACCAATCATATTCAGATTCTTCATTTTCGATATAACGAACCGCAGCACTATCCTCCAGCTTAGCTAATTGCTTAGCAGCCTTCACCGCATCTTGCAAATTGCCTAAAGCATCTACTAAACCCCGATCCAAGGCTTGCTGCCCCGTCCAGACGCGCCCTTGTGCCACTTCATTGACTTTTTCCACTGGCAGATTGCGTGCCTTACTAACATGACCGAGGAAGGTTTGATAAGTGTTTTGAATATAGACCTCCATGAGCTTTTCAAAACGTGGGTCTGGCGCTTTACGCAAATCACTCGCACTTTTCAGCCAAGTGGTTGCATAACCGCCTTGATTGATGCCTAGTTTATCCATCAAACCTTCAAACGTTGGAAAGAGAGTAATTACCCCAATCGAGCCAGTAATCGTCGCAGCATCGGCAAAGATTTTATCGGAGGCCGTCGAAATCCAATACCCACCCGATGCAGCTACATCACCCATCGAAACCACCACGGGTTTGCCTGCTTCACGCGCAGCGGCTAATTCACGTCGAATTAGCTCAGAGCCAAACACTGCACCGCCGGGTGAGTTCACTCTTAGCACAATCGCTTTTACAGCCTCATCTGAACGCGCCTTACGCACTAAAGCAGCAGTGGTTTCCCCACCAATAGTTTGGCGGGGTGCTTCACCATCAATAATTTCGCCTTCTGCAACGATAATACCTATGCCATCACCGCTTGTATCAGGTTTAGCTAGGCTGGCTAAATAGGTTTCGTAACCGATTTGGCGGAAAGTATTGTGCTCACTATCGGCTACGCCATTTTTGATAAAGTCCTCACGCACCTGCTGAATATCTTTTAATCCGGTCACTAAACCTTGATCCAAAGACATTTTAGCTAAATCACCACCAGCAGCCTCTAAAGAAGCTGGTAAAGCATTAATAAGCTGCATGATTTTACCCGGCGGTAATTCACGTGCCTGCTCAATTTCCTTGGTTACAACCGCCCATAAATCATCCAATAGATAAGCACTCGCTTCTAGCGTAGCCGGTGAAGGTGCTTTATCAGTGAATTGCTCGGCCATATTTTTATAAGGCCCTGTGCGGACTACATGCACTTTTACGCCCAATTTTTCTAGAGCCTCTGCAAAGTAACTGTTATCCCCGCCTAAACCATCTAGCAATAAGCCGCCTGCAGGGTCTAACCACACTTCATTCGCATGGGCAGCTAGGAAATATTGGGCTTGTGAATAATTAGATGCCCATGCCACGACCGTTTTACCAGAAGCTTGAAAACGCTTTAAAGCTGCACTTGCTTCACGCAAAGAGGCTAAACCGCCCCCATCAAACTCATCTAATTTTAATAAAACCCGCGTGATGTGTGTATCTTCGGCAGCAGCAGTCAGCACCGCGAGCAAGTCACGCAACTGCACTTCATTATTCAACTCATCGCCACTAGCTAAAGACAAGAGTGAGCTATCAGGTCGACTTTTTTCCTCGACTAAAGCACCTTTCAAATCAAGGACTAAAGCCGTTTTATCTTTGATTTGTACTACTTCTTGATCGGAGCAGCTCCGCACTGCTAGTGAAATCAGTGCAATCAACATAGTCAGCGTCAATAGGTTTAACAACCAACGCCGTAACCAAGTTAAACCACGTCCTATTCCACCAAAAAAACTGCTTACTCCACCCCGCCGCTCTGCCTGAACCTGCATCTTTGGTTTCCATTGATTAGAAGAAATTGGATTTTAGCTTAGCTTGAAGACAGATACTTAATAGCCTCAATATTTTTTACTCAAAACAAGGGTAGTTCAACAAATTTCGTTTATTTTTCGTACAAATTTCAGGACAGTGTGAACTACCTACAACTAAGCTTAGGTCTTATAAAAGCGATAGGCAATTTTATAATCACTTAATTTAATTCAACATAAAGCGAAAGCGAGCTAAACAACATGAAAAAACTAATTATTAGCATAGTACTTAGCTTGGGTTTAAGCCAAGCAGCCCTGGCAGCCCCTCAATTCACGGGTAAAAATACAATTTCTTCAGTCGCTGTAGGATGGGCTGCCGATACTCTGGCTGTCACCCTATTGAATGCACCAATTATTAATCCAGCGGGATGTACTGTTACTAATGGTGGATATGCTACTCTGTCAACAGACTCTGGTAGAAATCTTTACCATAATTTTATAAGAGATGCTTATTTCCGAGGAACCTCTATTCGTCTACTAATTAGTGATAATTCTTGCGCCTTTTCTAAGCCTAGAATTATTGGCGTCTTACTTGATTAATAATAAACCAGCTTAACAACCCTTAAGCTCAAACTTATTAGTTTGGGCTTATTAAGCTTTACTGCCAACATACATATAAGGTTTTTTATGAAAAGAATTTTTTTTAGTTCACTATTGCTAATAGGTTTATCGGGAATAGCTTTAGGCGCACCACATCAACTTACTCCTGAAAGTGGCCTTGCTCAAATTGTCTTTGTACCTAGTACGGATGCAATGCTAGTCAGTTTAACTAGCCGAACCCGTATAGTTAACCCAGCGAATTGCTCAGTCACTGACTCTGGCTACGCGACACATCCATCTGATGGTGGAAGAAGTTTGTATCATGATTTTTTGCGTGAAGCCTACTTTCAAGTCTACTCTGTCAAACTATTAATTAGTGGGACTTCGTGTGCGTTGAATAGACCGAGAATTATTGGTGTAATACCCGGAACAGTTATTATTGATTAAAATACTATCACACTTAGGAGAAAGACCATGCGTCATAAAATCATTCTAACAGCCTTGATACTAGTGCCATCTGCAACATTAATAACAGCAAATGCCGCACCTAAAGCAACTTATATTAATGTCTCAACAGGTTTTTGTTTAGACAGCAACCCAGAAGGCAAAGTTTATACATTGGCTTGTAACGGTGGAAACTATCAAAATTGGCAATAGAACTATTGATTTTCTAAAGAAGAGTTAAATAACTCCTCCAATTCATGAACCAATGCTAAATTCCTCTGTATAACCAACTCATGTTCACTCAAGCCTTGCTGAATACGTTGTTTTGCTTCATTCAACAAGGCTGGGTATTCTGTAAATGCTTGCAATTTCAGATCCTTTCCTAGGTTTTCAGCGACTACGATACATTGCCAAGCCATGTTTAAATGCCCTTGAAACGCTTTAGCTGCCCCTATCCCCAACATCACCGCAATTTGCCCCTCTTGATCTCCCAATTGCAAATAGTCGGTCATACTCTTTTGCAAAAAGCCCACGGCAGCTTCTACATTCCCCTCACTTAATTCTAACCAACCCAAAATACATAAGGCTTGTGCCCGATAAAGCAAAAACCCTAATTGCTCGGTTAGCTGAATACTTTGCTGCAAATAAGTTCGCGCCGCTTGTACTTGTTGCAACTGTGCATGCACACGTCCTAAGTTAATTAAGGCATAAGGCATACTCAAGGTTAAACCAATTTTCTGATTCAAGCTGATGCACTCTTCAAAAAACCTTATAGCTTGATCCTCTTGTCCGAGTTTGAGTAAAGCATGGCCAACATTCACTAGATTAATTTGATACCCCCCCTCGTCACCGGCATCCATAAATAAACGCATACTCTGCTGACCAGATTCAACCGACTCCGAGTATCGGCCTTGTAAACGTCTCAAGATACTTAATACAAACAAGCTACGGGCTACAGGTGTATCTCCACCAAAACGAACTGCTATGGCCTGAGCGGTACTCACATACTGATCAGCCAAGCTATGCCTATCGAGCACGGCTGAAATACCTCCCGCAGCCAATAAGGCCATGCCTTGAGCAAGAGAGGGAGGGGCATGACGATTTAAACTAAGAAAACGTTCTAGCCAGCCAAAACCCTCTTGCCAATGGTTCGCCAAAAACCAAAACATGCCTAAATGTCCTGCCAGCTTTAAACCTAAGTCTGGTAAACTCGTAGCTGCTATCTGTTTAGCCGTGATGCATAAACTTAAACATTCTCGGAAATGATCATTGTCTTGAGTCAATTGGCGAATAAGGACGAGCTGCTTTCCCCCTAATATTCCTGCATCGGCAGTACTCGCCAACTCCAAATAATACTCAACAAAGCGCTGCGCCATGCGCCAACTTGAGTCTTCAGTAATACGCAGATGACTCGCATACTCACGCATGACCTCATGCAGAATATAATGCCCTGTCGGCTCACGGCTCAGCAGGGATTTATCAATCAAACTGCTATAATCCCCTAACTGTGCACCCGTGATTGCTGAGGCCGCTTCGCGCGCAAATCCCCCACGAAATAGAGATAGTATTTGCATGAGTCGCTGCTCACGTGGGCTGAGCATCTGCCAAGTTTGGGTGACTACTTGACCTAAGCCCTTTGTTGCTTCCAGATCGGATTGAGTATTCAAGGTTTTTAATTGTTGCTTCAACTCTGCTAACACCTCAGCACAAGACAAGTGTTTAAGCCAAGTGGCAGCAATCTCAATCCCTAACGGCATACCATTGACTAAGCGACAAATCTGCAGAATCAGTGCTTGTTCCTCTTCTGTGGGGGCAAAACCATAATTAACCCGCCGCGCCGTTTGTACAAATAACGCAAAACTAGGACAGCTAGCGGCTGCCTGAACTAAGGGGGTCACCCCTAAACCCTGCAAGTGATACAGCCATTCGCCATAAACTTGTAAGGGTTTACGGGAGGTCACTAGAATTTTCAACTGGGGACAGGCCGTCAATAAACCCTGACATAGCTGCTCTTCATTCGGTAACAGATGTTCAAAATTGTCTAAAATAATTAAAGTTTGCTGATTCGCTAACACTCTTTGCAACTGTTCGAGATGCGAACGCTGTCCTTGTAAACTAAGCCCAATACTTAAGGCAATAGCACTCGGAATTAAGCGCGCACACTGCACGGTAACTAGTTCAACCCAATAAACGCCTTGTGAGAATTGCGGCTTGCACGCATGCATGATGGCTTTTGCTAAGCGTGATTTACCGACACCACCGAAGCCTAATAGAGTGATTAAGCGGCAAGCCGGATCTAAGAGCATTTGCTCTAATTGTTGTAACTCTTGGCTACGCCCGAGTAAAGGCAATAGCTCATCAAAAACACCTACAGGTTTAGACAGCACTTTTTCAGAAGCTATCAAAACATAGCCACGTCGTGGCACGGTTTTTAATAATTGGTGTTGTCTATCTTGTAAGCTTTGGCGGATCTCCGCGATACATTGCACCAAAGAATCATCAGTGACACAGCTACCTTTCCAAACCTGTGCAAATAGCTCATCCTTAGAAACCAGTTGATTGGCACGACTTGCTAAATACTGCAAAACCTGCAAAGACTGATAGCGCAAACTACAAAGCTGATGATTAGAATCACTGAGCTGCTGTTGGTTTAGATCATAAGAGTAATTACCAATTTGCAGTTGGCTCATAGGTGAACAAGAGTAGTTGGGATAAATTCGAGTATAGCTTTTAGCATTAAAATGGCACTTACTTTATTACTGAAGGTGATTTGCCCTTGATACTTTGCTTTAGCCTAGCGGTAACGCCAACTTATTCACTACTTTTCGCAACACAAAACTAGTATGCACACTGGTCACACCGGTAATGCGATTAATTCGATTCAGCAGTAAATCCTGATAATGCTCTAAATCCTTTACGATCACTTTGAGTTGATAATCAGCGGTTTGACCGGTAATCAATAAACACTCCAAGACCTCCGGAATCTCTTGAATTTGCTGCTCAAAAGTTTTGAAGCGCTCGTCGGTATGTTTATCCATTGCAATCGAAATCAACGCCATTAGTGCATAGCCGAGTTGTTTAGCATCGACAGTAGCATGGTAAGCACTAATAATTCCTGCATCCTCTAAAGCGCGTACACGCCGTAAGCAAGGCGAAGGTGACAAACCAATTTGGTCAGCTAGCTCTTGATTGCTCATACGCCCATTGGTTTGCAAAAGCCGCAGAATTTGATAATCGTAGCGATCTAATTCCATCTTAATGTTTTATCTAAGCAGTTTATTTTAATACATCTATTTTTAGCGCAATTTTCTGTTTAGAGAAAGCCATTTCGCGCCTTAAAACGCAATCGCCTGCTAAGTACTTTTGCTTATAGTAGTGATCTTTGAGCCTTCATTGAGAACAAACGATGTTAAAGCAGCCGCAACAAAAATACCGCCCCTTTCCACAGATTATCTTGACTGAACGGCAATGGCCGAGTCGCGTGATACAACACCCACCGATTTGGATGAGCACTGATTTGCGCGATGGCAATCAGTCTTTATTTGAACCTATGAACAGCGTGCAGAAATTGAACTTATTCAAGGAACTATGCGCGCTTGGCTTTAAGGAAATTGAAGTAGGCTTTCCATCTGCCTCACAAACCGATTTTAATTTTGTACGCCAACTCATTAGCGAAGAGCATATTCCTAAGGATGTGACGATTGAAGTTTTGACCCAAGCCCGTGAGCATTTAATTCGTCAAACCCTTTCATCCTTGCAAGGTGCACGGCGGGCAATTGTGCATGTTTATAATGCCACTAGCCCACAATTCCGTGACATCGTGTTTGCTATGAGCAAGGCTGAAGTGATTGAAATGGCAGTGAGTGCAGTGCGCTTAGTGAAGGACTTAACTGCGCAACAACCTGAAACTGAATGGGTTTTACAATATAGCCCTGAAGCCTTCAGCATGACGGAATTAGATTTTGCTTTAGACATTTGCAATGCGGTCACTGCGGCTTGGGAGGCAACACCGAGCAATAAGATTATTTTGAATTTGCCTGCCACAGTTGAGGCTGCTACCCCGAATATTTACGCGGATCAAATTGAATGGATGCATCGTCACTTAGCTAAGCGCGATAGCATTATTTTAAGTTTACATCCGCATAATGATCGCGGTACTGCGGTTGCAGCGACAGAACTAGGCTTAATGGCGGGTGCTGATCGAGTAGAGGGCTGTTTATTCGGACATGGCGAACGCACCGGCAATGTCGATTTAGTGACTGTAGCCTTGAATCTTTATACTCAAGGCATTGACCCACAATTAGATTTTTCTAATCTCAATCGCACCGCACGTTTGGTGGAAGAAGCTACCCAATTGCCCATTCATCCGCGCCATCCTTATGTCGGCGACTTGGTATTTACCGCTTTCTCTGGTTCACATCAAGATGCGATTAAGAAAGGTTTGGCCGCTCAAGCAGCCGATACACTTTGGAATGTGCCTTATTTACCCTTAGATCCAGCCGATGTCGGGCGTACTTATGACTCAGTAATTCGAGTGAATAGCCAATCAGGGAAAGGCGGCATTGCCTACTTACTGGAAACTATTTATGGGATTGTCATGCCGCGCCGTTTGCAGATTGAATTTGCCACTGTCGTGCAGCAATACATGGATGCATCGGGGCAGGAAATGAGTGCAGAAAACTTATGGCAGATTTTTAATGAGCACTATTTAAAGAACAACAGACCGTTTGGCTATCAGCAGCATCATTTATTTGAACACGGCAGCGCTCAAGGGATTCGCATGCTTATGTCGATTCAAGGGCAAAGTCAGTGGCTTAGCGGTGAAGGCAATGGCCCAATTGATGCGTTTATTCATGCTTTAGCCAGTGTAGGGATTGTGGTCAATGTACATAGTTATGAAGAACGCTCACTGAGTAACACTAATGAAGGTAGTCATGCCAAAGCCTGTGCTTTTATTGAATTAGCGCAAGTCGGGCAAGCAACCACCGCTTATGGTGTGGGAGTGGATGAGAATATTATTACCGCCTCCTTAAAGGCGATCATTAGTGGTTTGAATCGTTTAGATTTGCCGATGTGGAGTTATCAGCAAGCGGCTTAAGATAAGGAGTTTTACAGGTCTTGCCAGTACTAGAAAAAATAACTACAGGTTGGCAAGACTTTCGCTCTAAGATGCAGCTCTTTGCTGATCCCAGTATCACTACTATGCCATCAAGCCTTGCCATACCCTGCCCACATTTTGCAGCACAACACTGTACTTCTTGTCGCTGGTTAGATCGCACTTATGTACAGCAATTAGCGGCTAAACAACTAGCATTAAAAAGTCTATTGGCGGATTTTGTAGTTCATGAATGGTGCGAACCTGTGCCTAGTCCATTACAAGGCTTTCGCAATAAAGCCAAAATGGTGGTATTGGGTGCTGCCCATGCACCGATACTCGGGATTATGGGAGCTGAAGGTAAACCACTCAGCCTCACTGATTGCCCACTTTATCCCGTGCCAATGCAAGCACTATTACAGCGCCTCGAAGGCTGGATTCAGCAGGCTGGTTTGCCACCCTATCGCCTTGATAAACAAAAAGGTGAGTTAAAATATATCCTGCTCACGCATAGCAGGCTGCATGACCAATACCTGTTGCGTTTTGTCCTACGCAGTGAACAAGCGATTCCACGGATTCAAGCTAACTTGCCTTTATTGCTAGCTGATTTTCCGAATATCACGGTGATTTCTGCTAATATCCAACCCGTCCATATGGCCATTTTAGAGGGTAAACAGGAAATTTTTCTCAGTGCAGCTAAGCATCTGCCTGAGCAATTCAATGATGTACCCCTCTCTATCCGCCCGAAAAGCTTTTTCCAAACCAATCCCATTGTTGCCGCCAAACTCTATCAAACGGCACGTGAGTGGACTCAAGCACTCCAACCAACCGTGATCTGGGATTTATTCTGTGGTGTAGGTGGCTTTGGTTTGCATTGTGCGAGCACAGATACCCAACTGACTGGCATTGAAATTGAAGCAGAGGCTATTGCGTGTGCACGTAACTCAGCCCAAGCACTGCACTTAAAACATGTTAATTTCCTAGCACTGGACTCTAATCAATTTCAGCCAAATGCTGAGCATAAACCTGAGTTAGTGATTGTAAATCCACCACGGCGCGGACTCGGTATGGAACTGGTGACGCAATTAGCCACTTTAAATCCAGCGGCTATTCTGTATTCAAGCTGTAATGCACTCACCTTGGCGCAGGACTTGCCGCAACTTAAAAACTATCAGATTAAGCGCGTGCAACTGTTTGATATGTTCGCGCATACAGAGCATTTCGAGACCTTGGTTTTATTGACTCACTACTCCTCCCCTCCACACAAGGAATAACTTGATCAAATGCTCATGTCAGACTATCTATCTCATCAATTAGTCATGTTTGAAAATATTGCAAATAAGTCATTGAAAATGTCTACTTTATCTGATGGAGCAATATTTCCTGAATGCTAACGGGCTGAATTTCGGGAGGAAAATAAGCCTATAGCCAAGCCATGTTTCAATCTGCTTCTGTGGAGGAGAGCAAATGAAGCCTTTTTCCTACAGGAACTACCTTCCGCGTTAATTTTGTAAAACCGTTTTAAGCCTAGCAGTTTTGCCCTGTCGACATTTCCCACGCTATTTTCCCACATTGAGGTCGATAGGGCAGATTTTAAGACTGGGATGCCAAGCTTTGCTGCACCGCAGCTAAACCATTGTCTAATATCGGCTGTTTTTCTTTCCTGATAGCATTTTCCTAAGCTATTAGGAGGAGAACATCAATGGCTGTATTGAATCGGATGGACTGGTACAACTTGGCTCGGTCTACGAACTGGACCCCCAAATACGTAACCGAAGATGAATTATTCCCGCCGCAATTGTCTGGAGAGTTTGGCTTACCTCTGAGCGCGTGGGAAACATACGACGAGCCTTACAAACAAACTTATCCCGAATACGTCAAAGTGCAGCGCGAAAAAGACGCGGGCGCTTATTCGGTCAAAGCGGCGCTAGAACGCAGCCGTATTTTTGAAAATGCCGATCCGGGTTGGAAATCGGTCATGAAAGCACATTACGGCGCGATTGCACGCGGTGAATACGCGGCCGCTAGTGCTGAAGCACGTATGATGCGTTTTTCTAAAGCACCCGGTATGCGCAATATGTCCACGCTGGGTTGTATGGATGAAATCCGCCACGGACAAATGCAGCTTTATTTCCCCCATGAACACGTCTCCAAAGATCGGCAAATGGATTGGGCGTTTAAAGCCTATGACACTAATGAATGGGCGATGATTGCCGCACGCCATTTCTTTGATGACATTATGATGACGCGCGATGCGATTAGCGTGTCCATTATGCTCACCTTTAGCTTTGAAACTGGCTTTACCAATATGCAGTTTTTAGGCTTAGCCGCCGATGCGGCGGAAGCGGGTGATCATACGTTTGCTAACCTGATTTCGTCGATTCAAACTGATGAATCCCGCCATGCACAAATCGGTGGCCCAGCGCTTAAAATCCTGATTGCTAATGGCAAAAAAGAAGAAGCGCAAAAACGGGTAGACATCGCTTTATGGGGCGCATGGAAGCTGTTCTCGGTCTTAACCGGCCCGATTATGGATTACTACACTCCGCTGGAACACCGCAAACAATCCTTCAAAGAGTTTATGGAAGAATGGATTGTGGCGCAGTTCGAGCGTGCATTAACCGACATGGGTCTGGAATTGCCGTGGTATTGGGATATTTTCCTCAATGACTTAAACGATACTCATCACGGCATGCACTTAGGTTCTTACTTCTGGCGGCCTACCGTTTGGTGGAATCCAGCAGCGGGTATTACTCCAGCTGAGCGTGACTGGTTAGAGGAAAAATACCCCGGTTGGAATGACACTTGGGGCGAATGTTGGGATGTGTTTATCGACAATGTGGTCGATGGCAATATGGCCAAAGCCTATCCCGAAACCCTGCCTTACGTGTGCAATATGTGCCAGTTACCTATCCTTGGTGTACCGGGCAAAAAGTGGAATGTGAAAGATTATCCGTTGGACTATAACGGTCGCTTGTATCACTTTGGTTCAGAAGTGGATCGTTGGTGCTTCCAACAAGACCCGGAACGCTATGCGGGTCACTTGAGTATTGTGGATCGTTTCTTAGCAGGCATGATTCGGTCATGCACCAGAGGAGTTGAAGAGCCACTAAAGCGGTAGTAACTTAAGC
>NZ_CALMZC010000041.1 GCF_937873765.1 uncultured Thiothrix sp.
ACCAGTTTACACCAGCAGGATCTTATACGTGGAAACTTCTAGCTAGTTACTTAGTTCCTTAGCGCTTTTCACATTCAAAGATTTTTTTACTAAGAAACCTTGACCGTCATAATAGTTAGTCGCGACAAACGTTAAGCCCATACCCGTATCACGGCTTAAAGTACCCGTAGAGTTACGGGACAGCATATCCACTTCACCTGACTGTAAAGCAGTGAAGCGCTCTTTTGCGGTTAAGGAAGTAAATTTAACTTTGTTAGGATCACCAAAAACAGCGGCTGCCACTGCACGGCAGACATCAATATCTAAACCTGACCAGTTACCTTTTTCATCTTGGTTAGCAAAGCCGGGGAATGGGGTGTTAATACCACATTTTACCGCATCATTTTTCTTAACCGCATCTAAAGTAGCGCCCGCGTGCGCTGCTGGCATCGCAAAGCTGGCAGACAACAAGCCCGCAACTGCCAATGTTTTTGCAGATTTCATGGATTCTCCTCTTCTCTCAAATGTTGTTATGCACAACGTTTAGTTAAAACCGAGCTTTAAGTCAGCTTAAAGTCGATGACTTAAACCTATCCTAATAAACAGAAAAATACAACTTTTCTTTTAAGAGTCAAAATAAATAAACTCCAATACAAACAAAAACATAAACGAACAAAACATCATGAATTGGTAAAAAATATTAGACAATTGACTTGTTCATACCAGAAATCAATTACCTTTCCCCTTCAATAAAGCTCATTGTATGATCTTGTTTTTATCAGGACTTTATGGATGTCTACCACACCAGAAAACAAATCCAAGCTAGATCGTATTGATAAGAAAATTCTGCGCGAATTACAAAATGATGGCCGAATTTCCTTTGTCGATTTAGCTGAAAAAGTTGGCTTAAGTACTTCTCCTTGTCTTGAACGAGTACGCCGCTTAGAGCGCACCGGTTACATTAAAAGCTATACAGCCCTACTTTGTCCTGCGCAAATGGATGCTAGCTTATTAGTGTTTGTCGAAATTAGTTTGAATTATCTCTCCAGTGATATCTTCGAACAATTCCGTGACGCTGTTCGACAGTGGCCACAAATCCTTGAATGTCATCTAGTAGCCGGTGATTTTGATTACTTATTAAAAATACGCATCAAAAACATGGCCTCCTATCGCACACTGCTAGGCGATATTCTGCATACTCTCCCCGGTGTTCGTGATTCACGTACTCTAGTTGCGATGGAAACGGTCTATGAGTCCTCACAACTCTATATCGACTAGACTGACTCTAACCAATATAGGTCAAAGGAACTCGCCGTGTTACCCCGGTAAACAGGGTATAAGGAATTGTATTACTAGCTGCAGCGACTTCTGTTGCTAAGACTTGATCACCCCAACACTCTACACGATCACCGATTTGGCAACTCATACCTGTGATATCAATGGTCAACATATCCATCGAGACGCGCCCAATTAAACGAGTACGTATCCCATTTACTGCAATTGGCGTGCCATCTATCGCATGACGCGGATAACCATCTGCATAACCCATCGCAACCACGCCTACAGTAGTTGCTTGCTCACAGCGGAAACGCGCACCATAGCCAATCGGTTCACCAGCTGCTAGCTCACGTATTGCAATTAAAGCCGACTCTAAGCGCATCGCGGGTTTCAATTGAGCCGCCGCCTCATTCTGCTCTGTAAATGGTGAAGCGCCATACAGCATCAACCCCGGACGCACGTACTCTGAATGGGCAACCGGCCACGCTAAAATAGCCGGTGAATTTGCTAAACAATGTGGTGCTTTTAGACCTGCCACAGCGGCTTTAAATTGTTGCAATTGCTGCAAAGTGTCATCACTATTAACTTCATCTGCTCTTGCGAAATGCGTCATCAACGTAATAGACTCAAGATGCTTGCATGCTTGCAGTGCAACCCAAAGCGCTTTGACCTCAGATGGTGCAAAGCCTAGGCGATGCATACCTGTATCAATTTTCAAAAAAATCTTAAATCTGTTTTTAGGTTTGGCAACTAACAAACTGGTGAGTTGCTGCTGATTGTGCACCACCAAAGATAAAGACTCGCGATCAGCAAGCAGCAATTCATCCGCAGTGAAGATCCCCTCTAAGAGTAAAATAGGTGCTTTAATTCCCGCTACTCGTAACTCCAGAGCCTCTTCAATGCAAGCGACGCCAAAACCATCAACTTCTGCCTCTAAAGCTTGGGCTACTCTAACTGCACCATGCCCATAAGCATTCGCCTTAATAATGGCAAATGCTTGGGCATTTTTGGTCAATTTCTTAGCTAAACGGTAGTTATGCCGGATTGCTTCTAAATCAATCACAGCAATCGCTGGACGCGCCATTAGGAAGCCAGCACCAAAACACCTTCCACTTCTACCATCACACCTAAAGGTAAAGAAGCAACGCCTACTGCAGCACGGGCCGGAAAGGGTTCAGAGAAATACCGCTTCATAACTTCATTCACCGCAGCGAAATTACTCAGATCGGTTAAATAAATATTTAACTTCACAAAATCTCTGCAAGAACCACCCGCTGCTACCGCAACAGCTTGTAAGTTTTTGAAAACTTGCTCAGCCTGACCTGCAAAATCAGTCGCCTCTACTTTCATCGTATTCGGATTCAAAGGAATTTGCCCAGAACAATAGATGGTATTCCCTGCACGCACTGCTTGTGAATAAGGACCAATCGCAGCAGGTGCAGAAGTAGTGGCAATAATAGTTTTTTCAATCACAATAACATCCTTATAAGTCAATCAGTTTTAATGGAAGCTAGATGCTAGCTTTAACCCGATTAGCAAAGCTATAACGCTGCATGCTTAAGCCTTCTAAATCAATGCCCGGTTTTTGCCCGGCCATCATATCAGCTAATAAACGTCCGGAACCACAGGCCATCGTCCAACCTAGAGTCCCATGCCCAGTGTTAATGAATAAATTAGAATAAGGTGAAGCGCCTAAGACGGGAGTACCGTCGGGTGTCATCGGGCGTAAACCTGTCCAGAAATTATCTTCCCTCATATCGGCAGCTTTCGGGAACATATCAGAGACCACAAACCGCACCGTTTGCCGTCGCTCCTCTTGCAAGCTTAAATCATGTCCGGTTAATTCCGCAGTTCCTGCAACCCGTACACGATCACCAAGCCGCGTAATCGCTACTTTATAAGTTTCATCCATCACCGTAGACACAGGCGCATCCTCTGGACTCACGATAGGCACTGTAATTGAATAACCCTTAACAGGATAAACTGGAATATCAATCCCGATGGGCTTAAGTAATTGTGGAGAGTAGCTGCCTAAAGCCATCACATATTGATCTGCGGTCAGCACCCCTTGATCTGTTTTTACACCACTAATTTTGCCATTACTGACTAAAATCTCTTCAATATTGACTCCATAACGGAATACCACACCTTTAGAGATACAGTTTGCTGCTAAATTTTGGGTGAACATTAAACAATCACCGGTTTCATCCAAAGGTAAGCGTAAGCCACCACGGATTTTTTCCCGTACATGCTTTAAGCCCGGTTCTGCAGCCATACAACCGTCCACATCGAGTATTTCATAAGGTACTTTGCATTCATCCAGAATATCTGTGTCCTTCTTTGCACCTTGGACTTGAGCATCGGTACGAAATACTTGCAAGGTACCACGGGTACGCTCGTCATAACTGATACCTGTTTCGGTACGTAACTCATCAATAGATTGACGGCTATATTCTGCAATTCTGAGCATACGTGCTTTATTAACGTGATAGCGCGCTGTAGTGCAATTGCGCAACATCATCAGAATAAAACGGAACATAGCGGCATCCATGCGGCTAGGGCGAATCACTAAAGGTGAATGTTCGCTCAACATCCATTTAATCGCCTTCATTGGGATACCAGGTCCCGCCCAAGGGGCTGAATAGCCCGGAGAAATTTGCCCCGCATTCGCAAAACTGGTTTCTAAACCAGAGCGCGGCTGCCGATCTAAAACCGTGACTTGATAGCCTAAACGATTCAAATAATAAGCCGTGGTAGTGCCAATCACTCCACTGCCAATCACGATAGCGTGCATGATAGTAATAGCTCCTGATATGGCTTAACGCCTTAGTAGTAGCATCATTCTAAGCGAGACCTTGCAAAATATTTTTCTATATTTTCTATATATTTCAGAATTTTTTTCTGTTTTTTTATCAACTCACTAGCACTAGAAGATTTTCTGCGGAAGCCTTATTTTTAAGCATTTCGTCTTTCAAAAGCTCCTACAGTCTAGCTTAGTTTTAAATATAACTCTTTTTGAGTCAGCTTAAACTGCACTAAACACTTAAGCCTTTTTCATAAAACTTTCTACTGCCTATTTTGTGCAGATGCAGCAAATGTTGCTGAGTAACCTAAATACTACTAAAAACCTAACAAAATTTTACTTGAGTTAGCACTCAAGGGGTTCGTACACCTATTCACAAAAACGCTTAGTTCCTCAGCAAAATTATCGCTATCTTGCGGATTATTATAGCAATACCATTTAGCTGCTTTATGATGATTTTTCTAAGAAACTACTGATAATCTCAAAAGTAACTGTTAGTATCTGTGTAAAACAACAACAACTGTATCTAAACCGCTAGAACAAAGTAGTGCATAGAGCAAACCCCACTTTATGGCTCCCCCACTACGTTCAAGTCGAGGAATTAGTCGATGAACATAACGATGAATGCTGTATTTATCAAAACCCCTAAAGGTCGCGAGGAGGTTGATTCAAAAGCAGGCGGTTTATCTTTGATTATGCGCCGTGTATTGATCTTTTTAGATGGAAAACGCACTCTTCGCGAAGTCAAAACCCTGCCTAAAATCGACGATGTCGAGCAAATCATTACTAGTTTAGAGAAACAAGGTTATATTCAACTCGTTTCTGGCGAGACTGAGACTGCCACAGAATCTGCTGTAAATTCCAAAAATATTAATCCTCTGTTAGTCAATCGGCTTGACAGGAATGCTGTTCCAGCTTTTATTCCACCTGCCCGGAATGGCCACTTCCGTCCCTTACCTGCACGTGTCGATGTAGCCCAATTGAAGATGGCAAAAAATTTCATGG
Organism: uncultured Thiothrix sp.; assembly: GCF_937873765.1. GTDB lineage: Bacteria > Pseudomonadota > Gammaproteobacteria > Thiotrichales > Thiotrichaceae > Thiolinea. The sequence goes on from NZ_CALMZC010000041.1 coordinate 5,066, forward strand.
CCAACACTTTGAACGCCTTCGTCGGTACTTTTGGCTCTAGTGCACTCATTAATCGTATTGAACGCTGTGAGGATCATGAATCCTTACGTGCCATTTATGATGATTGGCTCAATGCGATTATGGGCACTAAACAAGGTAGAAAGGATGTGGATAACCTCAAGGCTAAATTACTGGAGGTTTTATAAACTAAGTGTTCGCTTCACTCTTCCCCAAGGGTGTAGTTGGCAAAGCGTCTAAATACACCCAGCGGCCTTTTTCCCGCACAAAACGGCTTCGCTCATGCAAATGCTGAGCCTGTCCGTCTTCAGAAAAATACGCAATAAATTCAACGAAACCTGTTTGGTCTTCGCTTTGCCCCGCTTCAGTATGAATGATTTCTAATTTTTCCCAGTGCAATCCCTTAGACTGTACCAAGCTTTTTTTACTTGAGCGGGTACTGCTATGCCAACTGCGATGCAGGTAAGCGGCATCGGCAAGTACATAAGCACTATAGCGCGAGCGCATTAAGGCTTCAGCGGTCGGCGCTGCTTTACCAGCATGGAAAGGTCGACAACATTGCGTGTAAGCTAGACCTGAGCCACAAGGGCATACATGCAGACTCATGACTATTCGGCCTTGAATAACCATTGTTGAATAAATCGTGCTAAATCCTGAACCTCTGCAGCACTCACACTATGCTCCATCGCATAGCTAAAATACTCAGGTGTATACCCCAGTGCTTGCAAACGTTGCTGTGCTTTTTTGCCTAAACTTTCGGGCACTACGGAGTCTTGTGAACCATGAAAAATCGCTATCGGTAAGTTCTGATTAGCCGCATTGAATTGAATGGTATCGGCGGTCGCAAAATAGGTCGACAGCGCCAATAAGCCACCTAAAGGTTTGGGGTAACTCAGTGCCGTTTGATAAGCGACCGCGCCCCCTTGAGAAAAACCTGCTAACACAATCCGTTCGCTAGGAATGCCTTTTTCTAACTCACGATCAATCAGTTGAGCGACCGCTTGAGCGGAAGCTTCTAATTGCTTCACATCCACCTTACGATCAATATCCATCGCTAGAATGTCATACCAAGCTGGCATCACATAACCACCATTAATCGTGACAGGAATAGCCGGTGCATGCGGGAAAATAAAGCGGATCGCTGCAGTTGTAGGTAGTTTTAACTCAGGAACAATCGGCTCGAAATCATGCCCATCAGCACCTAAACCATGCAACCAAATAACACTCGCCGTCGCAGTTTGGCTTGGCTCAATCAGCAGGGCTGGCAAATAATCCATGTACTGTTCCTTCATCTCGATACATTTAAACTGCAGTTATTTTACAGTTTTCACCAGAAAGAAACAGTTAAGGACTGAGTTGAGTGAGGAGAAGAATTCCGCGTGGGTAATGCGCCGCAACGTTTGCCTAGCAGAATTCAAAACTGACTACAGTTGACTTTGCAGATAGTTTTGTAGACCGATTTTATCGATCAAGCCTAATTGCTTTTCTAGCCAATAAGCATGATCCTCTTCAGTGTCGCTCAATTGTACGCGCAACATCTCACGGGTCACATAGTCTTGTTGAGTTTCGCAGATGTGAATGGCTGCTTTGAGAGCAGCTTGGACTTGATACTCAAGCTGTAAGTCATTTTTGAGCATACTGGGCACATCCGTGCCTAGATTGATCAGATCTTGCTGATTCAAGTCTGGAAGCGTATCTAAAAAGAGTAACCGCTGAATAATGGCATCCGCGTGCCCGCTTTCCTCTTGGCACTCATGCTCATAATGCTCGGCTAATTTCTCCAAACCCCAATCGGCACACAGCCGCGAATGCGCAAAATATTGATCGCGAGCGGCTAGCTCACCAGCGAGCAATCGTTTTAGAACCTCAATAACTTGCTGACTTCCCTGCATACTGACCTCCTAAGTGGCAGCTAATGACTGCAAATAGTTTTGTTCACCGGTATTGGCTAATAGCCATTGTTGAGACTCAAGCCAATCGATTTGCTCCTCCTCTTCCTCCAAAAGTTCTTGCAGCATCTCGCGAGAGACATAATCTTGAGCTTGCTCACAGGCTAGAATAGCGGTTTTTAGCTCAGCGACCCGCTCCAAACCCAGTTGCATATCATTGGCTAATATTTCTGGAATATCCTCGCCAATATACAGCTTGCCTAAATCTTGCAGATTCGGTAAGCCCTCCAAGAACAAAATGCGCTGAATAAGTTCGTCAGCTTGCTTCATGGCTTTAATTGAGCGTTTGTACTCACGCTCATTAAACTTCTCCAAGCCCCAATTAGCGCTCATGCGTGCATGTAGAAAATACTGGTTTATGGCGACAAGTTGCCCCCGTAATACCGTATTTAAAGCACGCGTAATCACTGGACTTCCTTGCATAATAGCTCCTTTAGTGAGTTTAATAAGGAGTTTTCATGATAGGGAAGATGACTAGTAGCATGCAAATTTTATGCAGATGAAATAGTACTTAATGAGGAAAAATAAAGGGGCAGGAGGCTACCCCTTAAGCTGTGACAAGACTGCCAGACCTTGTACACCCACTCTGCTGTTTAAGATTATCTATAACTATGAGCGGTTATCAGACTTTGAGGATGAGAGTTTCCACGGTTTACGCCTAAACAAAGGCACAACATTATTTTTATTTAGCAAAACTTTGTTGTACTCTTTCAAATAACTACAATGACTAGTCGCTTGCTCGAACTGCCCTTTTAAGCAATTTGAACAATGCGCCAATAACAAACAGCGCACTAACTCTTGTTGAGTTGAAGGGTCTGCTCTACATAGTTCAGTTAGGCAAACATCACCTTGTTCTAAACATCGCTGTAGTTGTTCACCTGAAAATTGCGCCATGATTTCCCCCGTCTTGTTATTGCGTAACTCAATAAAAGGATCAACGCGATCTAACCAAGCATTAATTGAGAAAGTCATCCTTACTCCCGTGAAGCTGCTGGCGATAAACTTATAAATGAGAATCATTATTATTTAATCTTAGAACAGTTTAGGGAGTTTTTCAAGCGAATGAGAACCACTTGCATTTGATTTTCATTCTTATTATGATGCTAACATCAAGAATGATTCTTATTTAGGTGTGAATCGATGTACGTTTGCGTGTGTAATGTGGTCAGCGATAAAGCGATCAAACAAGCGGTACAACAAGGTCATGAGAGCTTTGAAGCAATCCAGCGTGAATTAGCGGTTGGAACTTGCTGTGGGCGCTGCAAGCCTTTTGCTCAAGAAGTCATCCGCCAATGTGTAGACCAACAGCAAGAACGACTGCCTGCTTTTTTTACGCCTGCTTTCGCTTAACTCATGAGTTTGAACTATGCACTGCCTAGATTTACGTCGAATCAATGTCGAAGAATGGATGCAAGGCTGCAAAAAAGTCATCCTGCAACATGGCGCGCGCCCTTATGTGCTTACGATTACACGGCGAGGCAAGTTGATTTTAACTGCCGCAGAAACTCAGCTCGAAACTGAATTCACCGCCAGCAAACCGAATACTAACTGCAAATCGTGACCACTGCTCACGGCTGCTTTTTCTAATTAATTGGCTAAGTTAAGCACTGTGCTTAAGCTTTGGAGTATGAATTGTGAAACGATTACCTGCCCTAATTTTTGGCTGCCTGAGCTTACTGTTTAGCGCACCCACTCTTCTTGCTGATGCTGTCACACCGAAAGCAGTGATAGAAAACTATGCGAATCTAGCGCATGTCAAATTTAGCGATGCCTTGTCCACGGCTAAAACCCTACAAACAAAAGTCGATGAATTGATTGCTAAACCCAGTGAGGCCACCCATCAAGCCGCTAAACAAGCATGGATCACGGCACGTGCACCTTATAGCCAAACGGAGGTTTTCCGCTTTGGTAATCCGAATGTGGATGAATGGGAAGGTGGCATCAATGCTTGGCCTTTGGACGAAGGTTTAATTGATTATGTGCAAGCCGACAGTTACGAACACGAAGAAGGCAATTCCTTTGCCACGGCCAATATCATTGCAGGCAATGAAACCATCACCGCAGACTTATTAAAATCTTATCAAGAAAAAGGCGGCTCTGAGTCCAATGTTGCCACCGGCTATCATGCCATTGAATTTTTGCTTTGGGGGCAAGACTTGAATGCTGACCCAAAACTAGCGGGGACGCGCAGTCATACCGACTTCATGGCGGGTGCTGAGTGTACGAATAAGCACTGTGAACGGCGTGCACAATACTTAAAAGCAGTGACCGATTTACTAGTCGCCGATTTAAGCAAGATGGAGCAAGATTGGGCACCTGAACAAGCCAATTACCGCAACACTTTCATGAGTTTAGAAGAATCGGAATCTCTACGGCGTATGTTATTTGGCATGGGCAGCCTAAGCTTAGGTGAATTGGCGGGAGAGCGCATGAATGTCGCTTTACTCGCACACTCACAAGAAGATGAGCACTCCTGCTTTAGTGATAACACGCACAACGATATTCTTAGTAATGTTCAAGGCATCAAAAATGTCTTTGCAGGCTCTTATCAAACGATTGATGGTAAAATCATCAAAGGCGCAAGTTTAGCTGAACTATTAGCTGCCAAAGATCCACAACTCAGTAGCGAATTAGCGGCTCACCTAACAGCGACTCAAACTGCTGCAGAAGCGATTGTGCAAGCGGCACAAACTGAAGCCTTTGATCAGCAAATTGCTGCTGAAAATAAACAGGGCAATGCTCGTGTTAAAGCCACGATTGCTGCTTTAAGAACGCAAACAGCCAGTATTGAAGCAGCCGCTAAGGCTTTAGGGGGGAGTCACCTGAACCCAGAAATCAGTAGTTCTTTGCAATAAACAACAATTTAACACTTAAGATTCTGAATGAAGCTAGCCAAAACTTTGTTACTGGGTGGACTAATCCTCAGCCCAGTAGCCCACAGTACTGAGCAAGCCCCGACCGATAAACAATTATCGGGGGGAGCAACTACCGTACTAGACAAGAGTAGCAATGCCTTCTCTTTGCCTGCAAATAATTTAAGTATTTTGCGGCGAGATAACTTTTTTATCGGCAATGCGTTTTTCAAACAACCTTGGGTCATCGCACCCTCCTCGACTTCTGCGCGGGATGGTTTAGGCCCCTTATTCAATAGCAATAGCTGCCAAGGTTGCCATGTTAAAGATGGTAAAGGCCATCCCCCTCTAAGCCGTGAGGACAGCTTTCTCTCTACCATAGTGCGTATAAGTATTCCTGCAGAAACAGCCGAACAAAAAGCACAACTCACCACGACTGGAGTCGTACCAGAACCTAGTTATGGGGATCAAATTCAGCTAAATGCCATTCCCGGGGTAAAAGGTGAAGCGACACCGCGTTTTGACTACACAGAAATCAAGGGACAATTTAAAGATGGTGGAACTTATGCCCTAGTTAAGCCCATTCTAAAATTAGATAATTTGAATTACGGCGCGTTGCACCCACAAGTACAAATGTCGGCGCGCGTTGCACCTGTGATGATTGGTATGGGTTTATTGGAAGCGATTCCCGAAGCCGATTTAGTCGCTCTGGCCGATCCAGAAGATAAAAATGGTGATGGTATTTCCGGACGGCTCAATCAAGTCTGGGATGTAAAAGCACAAAAAACTGTATTAGGTCGCTTTGGCTGGAAGGCCAATCAACCAACGGTCGAACAGCAAAGTGCAGGTGCTTTTCATGGTGATATCGGTATTAGCTCCCCAATGTTCGCGAATGCGACTTGCTCTAGTACTCAAACTGAGTGTTTAAAAGCCCCTGATGGTGGGCAGCCAGAAATTAATCAAGAACTGATGGATATGGTGAGCTTCTATGCCTCTTTACTGGCTGTTCCTGCCCGGCGCGAGGTGAATGATCCTGAAGTATTAAAGGGTGAGCGTTTATTCAAAGCCGCAAAGTGTAGTGCCTGCCATATACCTGTACTCAAAACCGGGGTTAAGCCAGCCTTCCCTGAGTTAGAACACCAATCAATTCAAGCTTTTACTGACCTACTTTTGCACGATATGGGCGAAGGCTTAGCCGATCAACGCCCAGATTTTTTAGCAACTGGCAGTGAATGGCGTACTGCACCTTTATGGGGGATTGGCCTGATTGAAACGGTGAATGGTCACACACGCTTTTTACATGATGGGCGAGCACGCAATTTAATGGAAGCCATTCTCTGGCATGGGGGCGAAGCAGAAAAATCACGGGATTATATATTGAATCTCAGTAAAGACGAACGTAGTGCGCTCCTGCGCTTTCTAAACTCACTTTAATGCTTTTTAGGAAGACCTCATGATCAGATTTCGATGGCAAGGACAGGGTTTCAGCGCAAACTGTTGGCTACTTGCCTTGTGTTTAGTGAACCCAAGCTTTGCGGATAGCACTGCCACTCTCATCAGTACAACTAAGGATGAAGTCTTTATTCAACAACTAGTCACTAAAGGTATTCAACCACTTTACCGTGATTTAGAACAAGCCAGCCTACAACTGACTCAGGCCAGTGCTGAATTTTGTAAAGAAGTTTCGTCTGATAATTTGACTAAATTACGCGAAGCTTGGGGAACTACGCTATTGGCTTGGCAGCGTACCGATAGCTTACTGTTCGGCCCCGCCGTCGCTGAACAATTAGATTTCCAGATCAATTTCACATCGCCTAAAAAACAGGTTATCAAAGGTTTATTAGCCAGCGAGCAGCCCTTGACTACTGAAGCGGTGGCAGCAGCGGGTGTAGGTGCACAAGGTCTAAGTAGTTTGGAGTATGTTTTATTTGAGCGCACGCAAACCCCTGAACAATTGGTAGCAAGCTTTGACGAAGCAGCGGGGAAAATCCGTTGTAGTTATTTGCAAGCTGTCAGTAGCTTACTGGAGCAAAATATTAAAAAGCTAACGACTGCCTGGACTAAGCCCGATGCAGTGAATTTTTTTACCAACAATCAAGAAGCTGTTGACCTCCTGATTGGTAAAGCTTATCAAAGTTTGGAGCGGATTAACTTAAAAAAACTCACCCAACCTTTAGGCCTTTTGGATGCAAACAAGCTGAGTCATCCTTATGACTTAGAAGCTTGGCGTAGTGGCTACTCCTTCAAAATTATTAAAGCCAATATTGAAGGCTTACAGCATGTCTTTGTAGAGGGTGGTTTTTTAGCTTGGATTGATAAAAACTTCCCTAGTGAAGCCACCAAAACAGCCGTGGCCGCTTTTGAAAAACAACTCAATGAATTAGTTCAAATCAAATTGCCTGAAGGTGATCCCTTTACGCTAGTAGAGCAACAATACACTTCTACAGAACTTAATGAATTGCTGCAACGCACATACGGTTTAGAAATGGGTGTTAAACGCCAATTGGCCGTGCTTGCCAAAGCACAATTAGGCTTCAATGATAATGATGGAGACTAAATTACAGCGCCGTCAATTTTTTTGCTTAGCCGCACTGACAGTATTTGGCGGTACTTTAGCAGCTAATGAGCTTTTGGAGCGCGCTGTCCCTAAGTCAGCGAAGCTCTATTCAGCTATGGATAATGCGTTAGGCGAGCATTTTATCAGTCAACTTGATTTATCGACTCAAGAACTACAGCAACTGAAAACACCGATGCGTGGGCATACTGCCTTAGCTTTAGACCAGCACACCGCCCTGCTCTTTGGACGTCGCTCCGCCTCTACCAGTGTGCGAGTGAATTTTAAAACAGGCCTACTAGAAAGCTTTAAGTCCAGAGCTAACCGACATTTCAATGGGCATGCTTGCCTCTCAACTGACCGTACACTGCTATTTACCAGTGAAACGGATTATGCAAATAAGCGCGGTATTATTGGCATTCGTGAGCTAGCGACTCTTAAGCAAGTTGCCGAATATGAAAGCTATGGTTTAGACCCGCATGATTTGCAGCTCATGCCCGATGGGAAGACCTTAGTCGTGGCAAATGGTGGTATCGAAACACACCCCGATTTTGAGCGCCGTAAACTTAATCTTGACAGCATGCAACCCTCTTTGGTGTATCTGGAACTAAGCACTGGTAAGAAGTTGGCTGAATACCGTTTGCCTGATCATTTGTTGAGTATTCGTCACCTACAAGTCAGTGCAAAAGGAGAGGTCGCGGTCGCTTTGCAATATGAGGGCAATCTTTATAAGCAACAGCCTAGCTCGCTAGTGGCTTGGCAACAAGTGGGAGGCGAGCTAAACCTACTGAAGATTGCTCCACAAGAGGTGGCTCAATTACGTGGCTATCTAGCTGATATTGTTTATGATCCCAAACAACAACTCTTAGTCAGTGCTAGCCCACGAGGACATTGTGTTTCGATTTGGAGCACTGCCACACACAGCTTTGTGCAAGCACTGCCTTTAGCTGAAGCCAGTAGTATCAGCCTTGGTAGTGAAGTGGACAGTTTTCTAGTCTCCACCAGTCAAGGTAGTCTTTATCAACTGCAAACGACGACTAATCAAGCACGTTTAACTGAACTTAAGCACCTCCCCGAACTTGCTTGGGATAATCACCTCATGCTCTTAGCTTAACTCAATTTTTTAATGAGAACTATTTGCATTTGCTGGCAACACCTTTTAATATTGATAATAGTTATTATTTACAGATGGATTCTACTATGTTGAAAAAACTTGTTTTAGGCACGGCTCTATTCGCTGCTCCCCTGTTTGCTTTTGCAGAAAGCGAAGTGAATGTTTATTCTTCCCGCCAAGAGCAATTGATTAAACCCTTATTAGATAAATTCACTGCAAGCTCTGGTATTAAAGTGAATTTAGTGACTGGCAAAGATGATGCTTTGATTGAGCGCTTAAAACTAGAAGGTAAAAATAGTCCAGCCGATATTCTACTCACCGCTGATGCAGGACGGCTGTATCGCACCAAGGATTTAGGTTTGAGCCAAGCGATAGAATCCGAAACTTTAAAGGCTGCAATTCCCGAAAATTTACGTGACCCTGAAAATCAGTGGTTTGGTTTAACCTATCGTGCGCGCCCCATTTTCTACGTCAAAGAAAAAATCAAACCAATTGATTTATCCACTTATGCGGACTTAGCTGATCCCAAATGGAAAGGTAAAATCTGTGTACGTAGCTCAGACAATATTTACAACCAATCGATGCTAGCCTCAATGATTGCCAGCCAAGGGCCTGAAGCAGCGACTCAATGGGCAGAAGGCTTTGTCAAGAATCTGGCACGTCCACCCGAAGGTGGTGATCGTGATCAACTCAAGGCAGCCGCAGCAGGTATTTGTGATCTAGCCATTGCGAATACGTATTATTATGGGCAAATGTTAGCGGGTGACGTGGCTGAGGAAAAAGCTGCGGCTGAAAAAGTTGCCATTTTCTGGCCGGATCAAGGTGAACAGGCACGCGGCACGCATATTAACGTGAGTGGTGCAACCGTCACTAAAGCGGCTAAGAACAAAGATAACGCTGTCAAGCTCTTGGAATATTTAGTTGGCGATGAAGCGCAAGCTTGGTATGCCGAACACAATCAAGAATACCCCGTCAAAACGACCGTATCCGCCAGCAGCTTATTGAAAGCTTGGGGAGATTTTAAAGCCGATAGCATTAACTTATCCGAATTAGGTAAGCATAATGCACAGGCCGTTAAGATCATGGATACCGTAGGTTGGAAATAAAAAACTTTGTCTGGCACGCTATGCTGTTGTGCATGGCGCTCCTCACTGCTCTGCCTATTTTAGCAGTCTTCGCTTATATCTTTATTCCCTCAGCAGAGGTTTGGCAACACCTCGTTGCTACCGTACTTACTGACTATCTGCTTAACACCCTCTATTTAAGCCTAGGTGTCGGCTTAGGCGTTTTGTTATTAGGCGTGCCGCTGGCTTGGCTATGTAGCATGTGTGAGTTTCCGGGGCGGGCTTGGTTTGAATGGTCTTTGCTCCTCCCGTTGGCTATGCCTGCTTATATCATCGCTTATACCTACACCGGCATGCTGGACTTTACAGGTCCTGTACAAACCAGCCTACGCAGCTTGACCGGTTGGGGCTATGGTGATTATTGGTTCCCAAATATTCGCTCACTAGCCGGCGCAATGTTGATGCTTGCCTTAGTTTTATTCCCTTATGTGTATTTGTTGGCTCGTGCTGCTTTTTTAGAACAATCCATCTGTGTACTAGAAGTCAGTCGAACCTTAGGCTGTAATCAATGGCAAAGTTTTTTCCGAGTTGCTCTCCCCTTAGCACGCCCAGCGATTATCACGGGCTTAGCCCTAGCCTTAATGGAAACCTTAGCGGACTTTGGCACGGTACAGTATTTTGGGGTCACCACTTTCACGACCGGCATTTTCCGCACATGGTACGGTTTAGGGGATCATGCCGCAGCCTCACAATTAGCGGCTCTGTTAATGAGCTTTGTCTTTATTTTGCTTTTGCTGGAACAGGCTTCACGCCGCCGCGCACGTTATTATCATAGCTCCAGCAAATATGCACAAATCAAACGGATTCAACTCACTGGCTGGCAAGCGACTGGAGCGGTAGTATTTTGTAATTTGACCTTACTATTAGGCTTTATAGTGCCGGTTACTCAGCTCGCTAGTTGGAGCCTAGCGAATTGGCGAACTCAACTGGACAGTAGCTTTATTATCTTGATTCAACATAGTTTAGGCTTAGCTATTGCTGCTGCCATTTTTGCTCTGCTACTGGCACTTATTTTAGGCTATGGCAAGCGCTTACATCCTGGGCCTTTAGTTAGTGTAGCTGCACGCTTAGCCAGCATGGGCTATGCCATCCCTGGTACTGTCATTGCGATTGGTGTATTGATTCCTTTTGCATGGTTAGATACTCAACTTAACCATCTAAGCCAAACAGTATTTAATACTAAACTAGGGCTTATCCTCAGTGGCAGCTTATTTATTCTGTTATTCGCTTATAATGTGCGTTTTCTAGCAGTATCTTTACAAACAGTCGAAGCTGGCTTAGGTAAAATCAAACCCACACTTGATAATGCAGGGCGTTCTTTAGGTTTAAGCTCTAGTGCTGTGTTGTGGAAGTTACATATGCCTTTGATGCAAGGCTCCCTGTTGACAGCCGTGCTATTAGTGTTTGTAGATGTTTTAAAAGAACTACCCACAACCTTAATCTTGCGTCCCTTTAATTTTAATACCTTGGCTGTGCGTACTTACGAACTAGCTTCTGATGAACGTCTGGCGGAAGCGGGTTTGCCAGCTTTGATGATTGTTGCGACCGGAATTATTCCTGTGGTTTTATTGAGTCGCTCTATTTCTCGTTCGCGTGCTGGAGGATCAACAGTATGAGTCAACTCCGTCTTGAGCAAGTTGCCATTCGCTATGGTCAGACCACTGCGGTGCATACGGTTAATCTGCAAGTCAAACAAGGGCAGATTGCTTGTCTACTAGGGCCTAGTGGTTGTGGTAAAACTACCCTGTTACGCGCCATCGCTGGCTTTGAGCCTTTGAGCCAAGGTAGCATTAGCTTAAATGGTGAGGTGATTAGTAGCGCTCAACACACCTTAGCCACTGAACAACGTAAAATTGGCATGGTTTTTCAAGATTATGCGCTCTTCCCGCATTTGAGTATTGCAGACAATATTCGTTTTGGTATGCGTAAGCAGTCACGCAAAGCTCAAGAACAGCGCGTCAAGGAGCTGTTAGCATTAGTCAACCTAGCAGGTTACGAGCGCCGCTATCCACATGAACTCTCTGGCGGACAACAACAAAGAATTGCTTTAGCACGGGCTTTAGCTCCGAAACCAGCCCTCTTATTGCTCGATGAACCTTTCGGCAGTCAAGATACCGAATTACGCGAAAGTCTAGCACGGGAAGTTCGTGAGATTCTCAAACAAGAAGGCATCACGGCTTTATTGGTTACCCATGATCAACATGAAGCGTTCGCCATGGCGGATGAGATTGGTGTAATGCAAGCCGGACGTCTGCAACAATGGGGTAGCGCTTATGAGCTTTATTATCAGCCTCACAATGCCTTTGTCGCCTCTTTTATCGGTCAGGGCCGTCTGTTGTCTGGCAGACTGCAAGCTGGAAATGTACTAACTAGTTTAGGTGAATTGACCTATGCAGCACATGAAGATTTGGCAGGTGCAACAGTGGCGGTCTTGATTCGCCCGGAACATGTCAAACTCAATCCCATCGCTACTCAGCGCGCACTGATCACCAGTAAAATCTTTCGTGGAAATGAGTACTTATATAGCCTGCAACTCAATCCGCAAGAAAGTTTATTAGCTTTAGCTTCTAGTGAAGAATTTTATAGTATTGGTGAGCAAGTTGGCGTGGAATTAGCGCCAAGAATTTACGCGCTAGTGATAAGAGATGCTAATTAATTGGGAAAAAGCTCCCGGAGAAGAATGGGCTATAAGATTATCTCCGGGAGATGAATTTGCCCGCCTTATCTTCCTCAGTCAAGACAAGTGGTTTCCCTCGCGAGCAAGCCGCATCATAATATAAAGCTATAAAAATTGTAATTGATTCGTGAGAAAAATGTCTAATTTTTAGCCTATTCACGTTGAAATTCCACCACTAACTGTCCGCGACTTAGATTAGCTAAAGCTTGCTGTAATTGGGTTTGAGTATTAGTTGGGCAAAATCCATTAATTTGCAATTCAGCCGCATATTCAAAGCTAGTTAGCTCACAACCTAAATCTGTTAATAACCGCCGAATAACATCCTCTAATGCATAGGGAACTATTAAAATAAAGCTAGACATCGCTACTTTTAAACAAGTCGGTGTTTGTTTTAAGGCTGCGATCACTGAACTTGAATAGGCGCGCACCAAGCCACCCGTGCCTAATTTAACCCCTCCGAAATAGCGCACGACCACAGCGACAAGCTCGCTTATTTCGTTATGCAATAAGATATTGAGCATAGGCTTACCTGCCGTTCCAGCAGGTTCACCATCATCACTACAACTCACTGCCGTGGTGTGCTTAGGCTGACCCGCAACAAAAGCCCAACACACATGTCGCGCATCTGGATATGCCTGTCTAATTTGCTCAATAAAAGCGTGAGCCGCTTGTGGGTTAGGAGCGTGGGCGATATAACTAATGAAACGGCTATTTTTAATAGTCTGCTCATAGCAAGTACTGGCAGCAGGTATTAGAAAAGAACTCATAACTATCTCATTATTTTATAGAATGTGAGGACAATTACATTATAGCTCAACCGCTTATCGGAGATTTTGAGCATTCGATGGTCAAATCCTTCAATGCTGTACATATTTTTTTATACTCAAAGCTGAGAAATAAAAAACAATTTTGCTGGAGAGTATTGTATGTACCCAAAGGCTTTACTGCGGGTTGCTTTTGAGGTTCTGCTGTTAATGTTGCCAATGCAAGCTTTTGCTGCACCCGGGCAGCCTAGCAGGCTGTTACCTGATCGAACTAATGTCACTTTAGTTCAAGCTCCATCTTCAACTTTCTTAGAGCTTAGTAAACTACTGAGTGAATCGAGTCTATATGAGTGGGTGTTAACTAGCCCTGACTTCATTAAGGTGCAAAGCATAGCACAACGTTGGTGGGATAATCAGACTGGCGCTAAGCATAAGCTACGCGCTGCTTATTCCAAACGACCCTCTAAAAACTCAAGTGAATAGCTAGAAATATTGCACGCTAGTAGCTTTAACTAAGAACTACAACCATAAGCTACTAGACTAGCCCAATCTCCTGCCTCATCGTGCATTATCCGAATTCGTGCTAACTCGCCTGACTCAATTGCTAAGGAGAAAAAGTGGTGGCTAGGCATGCCTAAGACCTGCATGATAAGCAAGCGAATCACGCCGGGTTGTGCCACTAATACAACTTGTTTGCCTTTGTTTTCGTGAATAAGTCGCTCCCACACTGGCAAAATACGGGCTTGGAATTGATTAAAAGGCTCACCCTCAGGCGGTGTTAGGCAGGCTGGATTGCGCCACCAACGCGCTAAAATCGCAGAATTTTGCTCCATAATACTAGCTGGGGTTTGGCCTTCCCATGCACCGAAATTCATTTCGGCCAGTTCGGCATAACTATGCAAGGGAATATGATGCTTGGCCGACAACCATTGGGCAAACGGCAGACAAGCCGCATGCTCAGAACTGAGAACGACTTGCCAGTCTTGGCGACGGCGTACAGTCTTCTTGAGTGCTTTCAAACCATCGGCACTCAGAGCAGAATTGAAGGAGCCGCAAAAAACTTCACCAGCTTCCACTGCTGAACTCGGAAGCAAGTCAACTAGCGTAATCGGGATGCTCACTATACGTAGCGAACCTCTAAGATTTCGTATTCACGCACGCCACCGGGAGCTTGTACCACAGCAACGTCACCCTCTTCCTTGCCAATCAGAGCGCGTGCTACTGGTGAAGAGACGGCAATCATACCCTGTTTTAAATCAGCCTCGACATCGCCCACGATTTGATAAGTAATGGTGTCGCCGGTTTTGACTTCCTCTAGATCTACGGTAGCACCAAATACGACTTTGCCTGAATTAGCTGCACCAACCGTAGCGACATCAATCACTTGGGCAAGTGACAAGACCGACTCCAACTCTTGAATACGGCCTTCACAGAAACCCTGTTGCTCGCGTGCAGCATGGTATTCTGCATTTTCTTTCAAATCACCATGCTCGCGTGCTTCAGCGATGGCTTGTACTATCCGTGGGCGTTCAACAGTTTTTAAGCGATTTAACTCGGCTTTCAAACGTTCAGCACCCGTCACAGTTAACGGTGGTCGACTCATTGTTATTCTCCTTGTTTTTTACATGATTCCCTGATGCAAATCCTGCAGGCGATAAACCTGCTCGTCAGCAGTGTAACCCATCGCCATACACAGGGCGCGGGCACCCTCAATCGTAGTCGTATAACTTAATTTATGCTGTAAAGCTTCGCGCCGGATCTCAAAAGAATCACGGGTTGACTGCTCACCTTCCGTAGTATTAATAATCAAATGAATTTCATCATTTTTGATCATATCCACAATATTCGGGCGACCCTCATGCATTTTATTTACAACTTCACAAGCAATGCCCGCATTCTGTAGCTCACGTGCAGAACCACGTGTCGCCACAATCCGAAACCCTTGCTTGACTAACATTTCACCTAAGCTAGGTAAATGCCGACGATCGGCTTCACGTACACTAATAAAAACAACACCTGAAGTTGGAAAGCTTGCACCCGCTGCATGTTGTGACTTACCAAAAGCTTCCGCAAAAGTTTTCCCTACGCCCATTACCTCGCCCGTCGATTTCATTTCAGGACTTAGGATCGGGTCAACACCAGGGAATTTGATGAAGGGGAAAACAGCTTCCTTCACAGAATAATAGTCTGGAATGACTTCATCGGTGGCCTGTTGCTCAACTAAACTTTGACCAGCCATGCAACGCGCCGCAATTTTTGCCAATGGGCGGCCAATCGCTTTAGACACATAAGGCACGGTACGGGAAGCACGCGGATTCACTTCCAACACATAAACCTCATTATTCTTAATCGCATATTGAGTATTCATCAAACCGATGACATTTAAGGCTTTGGCCATGCGGGCTGTTTGTGCACGTAGCTCATCTTGAATCGCTGGATCTAAAGAATAAGGTGGCAACGAACACGCTGAGTCACCTGAGTGAATCCCTGCTTGCTCAATATGCTGCATAATGCCACCAATAAGTATGTTTTGTCCGTCACAAATCGCATCCACATCCACTTCAATCGCATCATCTAAGAAACGATCTAAGAGTACCGGTGAATCATTCGAGACTGATACTGCGGTATTCATATAGCGGCGTAACTCATTCTCGTTATAGACGATTTCCATCGCCCGTCCACCTAAGACATACGATGGACGCACCACCAGCGGATAACCGATTTCTACCGCCAAGCGCACGGCCTCTTCCATACTCCGCGCAGTACGATTCGGGGGTTGACGCAAACCTAAGCGATGAATCAATTGTTGGAAGCGCTCCCGATCTTCTGCCAAGTCAATCGAATCAGGTGAAGTACCAATAATCGGTGCGCCTAGATTTTCAAGATCACGCGCTAGTTTTAGAGGCGTTTGCCCACCATATTGCACGATCACACCTAAGGGCTTCTCTAAATCAACAATCTCCATCACATCTTCCAGCGTCAACGGCTCGAAGTAAAGACGATCAGAGGTATCGTAATCAGTAGAAACGGTTTCAGGATTGCAGTTGACCATAATGGTTTCATAGCCATCTTCGCGCAAGGCTAAAGCCGCATGCACGCAGCAATAGTCAAATTCGATACCTTGGCCAATCCGATTGGGGCCACCCCCTAGAACCATAATTTTCTTACGATCCGTTGGTTTAGATTCGCACTCTTCTTCATAAGTGGAATACATGTAAGCAGTATTAGTAGCGAACTCCGCCGCACAGGTGTCAACACGCTTATACACCGGACGTACATTCATATTCCGGCGCGCATTACGTACACTACGCTCAGTGCTATGTAACAGTTTTGCTAAACGACGGTCAGAGAACCCTTTGCGCTTAAGCATACGCATTTCATCCGCATTGACTTGATTGAGCAAACGACCATCCAAGCTTTTCTCAATCGCAATGAGCTCTTGCATTTGCACCAAGAACCAAGGGTCAATACTGGTTTGAGCATGCACTTCCTCAACGCTCATACCATAGCGGAAAGCGTCGGCTACATACAAAATCCGCTCAGCATGTGGCTCTGTGAGTTCACGACGCAGAATATCACGTGCCTCAGGATGATCACGATTCAAGCGTTCATCCAAACCGTCAATCCCAGTTTCTAAACCCCGTAAAGCTTTTTGCAAAGACTCTTGGAAAGTCCGACCAATCGCCATCACCTCACCCACTGACTTCATTTGTGTGGTTAAGCGGGCATCTGCTTGTGGGAACTTTTCAAAGGTAAAGCGCGGAATCTTGGTTACAACATAATCGATACTGGGCTCGAAAGACGCTGGAGTCGCCCCCCCAGTAATATCATTACGTAACTCATCTAAGGTATAACCAATCGCTAATTTTGCCGCCACTTTAGCAATCGGGAAACCAGTTGCCTTAGAAGCCAAGGCAGAAGAGCGCGATACCCGTGGATTCATCTCAATCACAATAATCCGGCCATCCTTAGGATTGACCGCAAATTGTACATTCGAACCACCCGTATCAACCCCGATTTTGCGTAGTACTGCTAAAGAAGCATTGCGCAGTAATTGATATTCTTTATCAGTCAATGTCTGTGCAGGTGCTACCGTAATTGAGTCACCAGTATGCACACCCATGGGGTCAAAGTTTTCAATCGAGCAAACAATAATGCAGTTGTCTTTATGATCCCGCACGACTTCCATTTCATACTCTTTCCAGCCCAATAAAGACTCTTCGAGTAAGACTTCAGTTGTGGGTGACATATCTAAGCCACGTGCGACTATCGTTTCAAATTCTTGCTTGTTGTAAGCAATACCGCCACCTGTCCCCCCCAAAGTAAAAGAAGGGCGAATAATCGTAGGAAAGCCAATATCCGCTTGAGCAGCGCGCGCTTCCTCTATGGTATGCGCAATACGCGAGCGGGCAGATTCCAGACCAATGTCATCCATCGCAATGCGGAATTTTTGCCGATCCTCCGCCATTTCAATCGCGACTTCATTCGCACCGATCATTTCAACTTGATATTTTTTGAGAACTCCGTGACGTGATAAATCCAACGCACAGTTCAATGCCGTTTGCCCACCCATGGTTGGCAATAAAGCATCCGGATGCTCTTTTTCAATGATCTTTTCAACCGTCTCCCAACGAATCGGCTCGATATAAATAGCATCTGCCGTACCGGGATCAGTCATGATTGTAGCAGGGTTTGAGTTGACCAAAATGACTCGATAGCCTTCTTCGCGCAAAGCCTTACAAGCTTGTGCACCAGAATAGTCAAACTCACACGCTTGGCCAATTACAATTGGGCCAGCCCCAATAATCAAAATACTTTTAATGTCCGTACGTTTCGGCATTTTCAATTGTCCACAGTAATTCGTTTTCCCTTACACGAGGGATTAAGGGAGTTAAGTCTATCACTTACCCCCGACCTCCAGCATCTGGAGGAACAAAAAAGGTTTTAACGCGTAGCTCGCATCAAATCGATAAAGCGGTCAAATACCGGTGCAACATCATGCGGCCCCGGGCTCGCCTCTGGATGCCCTTGGAAACTAAATGCTGGGCAATCGGTACGTTCAATACCTTGTAAGGTCTGATCAAATAAAGAACGATGTGTCGCTTTTAGATTAGCCGGTAGACTGGCTTCATCCACCGCGAAGCCATGATTTTGGCTACTAATCATCACTTGACCGGTTTTCATATCCTGTACTGGATGATTCGCCCCATGATGACCAAACTTCATTTTCACCGTGCGCGCACCACTAGCTAAACCTAGCAATTGATGCCCTAAACAAATCCCAAATACAGGCCGTTTAGTGGCTAAAACTTGCTTAATCGCAGTAATAGCGTAATCACAAGGTTCTGGATCACCCGGGCCATTCGATAAGAATACACCATCAGGGTTCAGGGCTAATACTTTATCAGCTGGCGTTTGCGCAGGCACTACCGTGACCTTACAACCCCGATCCACTAACATGCGTAAGATATTTTTCTTAACGCCAAAGTCATAAGCGACTACATGATAGTTAGCTTTTTCTGCAGTGGAAGCACGCGGAATCGCTGGATTTAATTGCCAAGAACCCTCTGTCCAAACATAAGCGCTTGAACTACTAACTTCTTTAGCTAAATCCATACCTTGCAAACCGGGAAAATCTAAAGCAGCCGCTTTGGCTTCTGCTTCATCTAAATGCGCACCCGCCACAATACAACCACGTTGTGCACCTTTTTCCCGCAAAATTCGCGTTAAACGGCGCGTATCAATATCGGCAATCGCCACAATTTTGTTGCGCTCTAAATACGCAGATAGCGACTCTTCACCCCGCCAATTGCTATAAACACTGGGCACATCACGCACAATCAAACCCGCAGCATGAATCTGATCCGATTCACAATCTTCGGGATTAACGCCAACATTACCAATGTGGGGATAAGTTAAAGTCACGATCTGACGTGCATACGACGGGTCAGTTAAAATCTCTTGATAGCCAGTGAGAGCCGTATTGAATACCACTTCACCAACCGTTTGACCATCACAGCCAATGGAACGCCCCCGAAAAACGCTACCGTCTTCCAGTACTAGCAGTGCCAGTTTGCTCAAAGGAACCTCCAAGTTCTACATATAATAACGGGATGGGGGTTACCCATCCCGTGCACACGTAGGGGCGTATATTACCCGCTGCTGAACAATGTGTCCACGCCCAGATGTTGTGCAGTGCAATAAACTCCATTGAATTAATGCTTGCCTAAAGCCAAATGCTGATGAATCCCTGCAATATTGTCTTGCGCTCGATGATTCACATACAACACTGTCGTTTCAGTCCCCGCACAAATTTTCTCAATCAGTGCTAACACTAATTGCCGATTCAGATCATCCAAACCTAAACAAGGCTCATCTAGAATCAATAAAGTCGGATGCTTAACCATCGCACGGGCAATCAGTACCAAACGTTGGTCTCCATAGGATAGCTGGTTAAATGGCTCGGTAGCACGCTCATGCATACCTAATAAGGCCAACCATTCTTCAGCAATGACACGCTCACGCTCCGTGTATTTCTGATACAAGCCAATACTGTCGTAGAAACCTGAAATAATCACATTACGTACCGTAATGCTCACGCGATATTCCCACTGCAAATTGCTTGATACATAACCAATATATTGCTTAATCTGCCAAATGCTTTCACCCGTACCACGCTGCATACCAAAGACAAAAATATCATTGGTATAAGATTGGGGATGATCACCTGTGATAAGGTTTAATAAACAAGTTTTGCCACTACCATTCGGCCCTGTGACCTGCCAATGCTCACCTGCTTGGATCGTCCAATCCAAATCGGAAAAAACTAATTTTTCATCGTAAGCAATCCGCGCTTTGCGTAAACGCACTAAGGGCTGACTAGGATCAAGCTTAGGTGGCAGATGCTCACGAGGCGCTTGCGGAATCTTTAAATCCGTAGTTTTAAGATGCAAAAGTTGTTGTAAATCAGCACTGGCTACAGGATCCTGCACCACAACTTGATGCAAGAGCTGGCCATGCTCCATATAGGCTAGATGGGTAATGAAGCTTGGTATTTCATCCACTCGATTCAAGACCATGACTATACGTGTTTGTGCCGCAACTACATGGAGTAAGTCAGCCAGTAATCTTGTGGAGTCAAGGTCTAAACCTTCAAAGGGTTCATCTAACACTAAGAACTGCGGGCAACAAGCTAAAGCTCGAATCAGCATAAGTTTGCGTGTTTCACCCGTCGATAGCTTCCGAAACCCACGCTCCAATACCGACTGAAACTTAAATAAGTCAATCAACTCCGCTAAACGAATCGCATCCGTGTCAGGCAAAGTGAGTAGATCTTTAACAGGCGTGCCTTCGGGGAGGACATCTACAATATCCGCATCATCTTTCTTGCGCTCTTGCTCAATCAACTGGGCTTGGGCCTCAAAAGAGACTAAAGCCGTTTTGGTGGGCAGGCCTTGAATAACACCGCTAATCGGTTCACCTACACCACATAAGATCGCTGCTAAAGCTGATTTGCCAGCACCGTTTCCACCTAAAATCACCCAATGCTGCCCAGCATGCAGCTCCCAGTTAAGGTGAGTTAAGCGGTAATACTTATTGAGTTGAACGCTGTAATCTTGAAGGAGAAGGCTGCTCATAAAAAGCTCTAAAACCGTGAGAGGGGTTTAGAGCCTAACGCAAGCTTAGGCCATGCAGCAAGTAGCCCGCTACTCATGGGCTTAATGCATGGGTGCAGAAACCTCTTGCACGGGTGCAGACACTTTTAAACTAGTGCCGTCCTCGAAACTCAAACTTAGATCCACTGTTTCGCCGACTTTTAAAGGCTGTTTCAAACCGATTAACATGATATGAAAACTACCCGGTTTAAGTGCTACGGTTTTCCCTGCAGGTAAATCAATCTTTTCTACTTTGCGCATTTTCATCACGCCACCTTCATTGACGTGGTTGTGTAGCTCTACAACAGTTGCCACCGAACTTTCTGCTTTAACTAAAGCGTGTGCTTGACTATCGTTATTCTGCAACTGCATAAAAGCAGCACTCAACGTTTGTCCAGGAGGAACTGCACGCACATAAGCAGCACTTGCTGCAAACTGACCTACTCCTACAACAGCATTAGCAGGCATAGCCGCTGCAGTTTTATGGGCTGGTGCATTTTGCTTGTCACAAGCTGTAGCTATGACACTCGCAGAAAATAAAGTAAAAACGCCCAGTATAAACAGGGAGGTTTTAGGTTTTTGCATAGTTTTATACCTTTAGAAACAAATATAAATAATAGGGGGAGTCTTAGATTTTTTAACTATAGAGTCTATATCTTTCAATATATTGATATACATCATCAGGTACCAGAAAGCGTACGCTCTTATTATTTTTACAAGCTTCCCGAATTTTAGTCGCGGAAATTTCTAAGGGTGTTACGGATAAAAAGGTCACGCGCCTGGCTGCTGTTGAGCGTAATTCACAGGTCGTTTGCGCGAGTAACTCTCCATACCAATCATGGAGATCGGGTAGATAACCGGGGCGGCTCATCACCACCAAATGCGCAAGCTGCATAATCTCTTGCCAGCGATGCCAACTGCGAAACGCTAAGAACGCATCCATCCCCAAGACAAAAGCGAGGGGAATTTCCGCCCCTAAATCATCCCGTAAGGAGCGCAAGGTATCGAAGGTATAAGAATTCCCCTGCCGCTCAAGCTCACGTCGGTCGGCTTGAAATAAAGGTTCTCCGGCAATGGCTAAATTAACCATCTCCCAACGCTGCTCAGCGTTCGCTTTAGGTTGTGGTCGATGCGGCGGAACGCTGCCGGGAATGAAGCGTACTTGCTCCATTCCACAGCTTTCAGCAATTTCTAGAGCCGTGCGTAAATGCCCGATATGAATGGGATCAAATGTCCCGCCCATAACCCCGATCATACGCGGATTTGCCCATCGCCTAGCACGATGAATTTTTGTGAAGTTAAACCTTCCAAACCGACAGGACCCCGTGCATGGAGCTTATCAGTACTAATACCGATTTCTGCACCTAAACCAAACTCAAAGCCATCCGCAAAGCGCGTCGAAGCATTCACCAGCACTGAGCTAGAATCAACTACCCGCAAAAAATGCCGTGCTTTGGAATAATTCTGCGTCATGATCGTGTCGGTATGATGAGAACCGTATTGATTAATATGCTCAATCGCTTGCTGCATATCATCCACGACTCGAATCGACAGAATTGGGGCTAAATACTCAGTCACCCAATCCTCTTCAGTGGCGGGTTTAGCATTGGGTAAAATATCCCGAGTTTTCGCACAGCCACGTAGTTCCACGCCTTTTTCAGCATATTTTTCAGCTAAGCGCGGTAAAACTTGTGCTGCCACCGCATCAGCGACTAATAAAGTTTCCATCGCATTACACACCCCATAGCGATGGGTTTTCGCATTCAGCGCAACGGTCACCGATTTTTCCAAATCGGCCTCATCATCAATATACACATGACAAATACCATCTAAGTGCTTGATGACTGGGATTAACGACTCTTGGCTAACGCGCTCAATTAAACTTTTCCCACCGCGTGGAATAATCACATCCACATATTCTCTTGCGCGCAATAGTTCACCAACCGCAGCACGATCTGTGGTTTCAATCACTTGCACACAAGCCTCTGGCAAACCTGCTGCCATTAGACCTTCTTGCACGCAGGCAGCAATCGCTCGATTGGAATGAATCGCTTCAGAACCACCCCGCAAAATCGTCGCATTCCCCGACTTTAAGCATAAGCTCGCGGCATCCACCGTCACATTTGGGCGTGACTCATAGATGATGCCAATGACCCCGAGTGGCACACGCATTTTTCCTACTTGAATACCGGTAGGACGGTAATTGAGGTCAGTAATCGCACCCACAGGATCAGGTAAAGCCGCCACTTGACGCAAACCTTCTACCATGGTGTTAAGCGCTTTCTCGTTTAAAGTTAAACGATCAAGCATAGCGTTATCTAAACCTTTCTCACGACCTGCCGCTAAATCTTTGGCATTCTCAGCTTTCAGCCAAGCTGCTTTTGCAATAATGGCATCTGCCATCGCCTGCAAAGCCTTGTTTTTTGTAGCTGTCTCTGCTCCTGCTAATACGGCAGCTGCAGCCCGCGCTTGTTGGCCAACGGTTTGCATATAATCTGTGATATTCAACGTCTCAATCCTCAAATGCTTTACCCGCAAGAATACCACGATTAGCCTATGGGCACAGCTCTCTAGGCTTGGGTTGTTTTAGCCAAAGCCCCTTATATCTACAAAAAAGTTTGCTACCATTGAAGCTAAATGCAACTCAATGAATCACCCCAATAACACTGAAAGGCTAACTATGCTTGCGGATATTTTCTGGTATGTCGTGATTCCTCTCGCGGCTCTGTGGTTAGCTTATAGCTTTGGCTGGCAACGCGGCTATGATAATGGTTTTCTAGTTGGGCGTGATGAAGGTATTAAAGAAGGCAAAGTAGTTGGCGAGAAAATAGGTGTCGAAAAAGAGATTAAAGAACGCATTCTCACTAATCTTAGAGGTGCTAATAATGGTGCTTTAGATGAAACTGAATTAAAGATTCGAGAGAAATTCTATGCTGATCTCACCAAAAAACCCTTAGCCCCACCGCCGCCTTCAACCAATTATGGAGTATATTGGTGGACAATCGCCAGTCTAGCTGGCGTACTCGTGGTATTTTGGTTGATTTAGGCTTACATCACCGCAACCGGATAAGAACCTAGGACTTTCAGCAAATCAACTTCATCACGTAGCACCTCTAAAGCCTTCTGCACATTAGGGTTAGTTTCATGGCCTTGTACATCCACAAAAAACACATACTCCCAATTCATATTGCGCGAAGGCCGCGATTCAATCCGTGACATATCCACACCATTTTCTGCTAGTGGTTGCAATAAATGATAGAGCGAACCTGGACGATTCGGCGCAGAAACTAAAATCGACGTTTTATCTTTACCACTGGGTGCTACAACTTGATCACCAATTACTAAAAAGCGGGTCGTATTATTCGGTTGATCTTCAATATTTTGCTGCACCACTTCTAGCCCATAAATCGCCGCTGCTTGCTGACTACCAATCGCTACCGATTCAGGATCTAAAGCCGATAAACGTGCTGCCTCTGCATTACTACTGACTGCAATACGCTCAGCATGTGGCAAGTTTTTATCTAACCAATAACGACACTGAGCCAGTGATTGTTGATGCGAATAGATTTTAGCGGCACTTTTCCACTCAGCGTGTTTACACATTAAAGTCTGATTGATCCGCAGCATAATTTCGCCACAAATACGCAGTGGCGATTGCATAAACATATCTAAGGTATGTGTAATCACCCCCTCAGTGGAGTTTTCAATCGGCACGACACCATAGCGCACCCGTCCTGCTTCTACTTCCCGGAAAACTTGGCTAATTGAATCCACAGAGAAAGTCGCAATGCCATTACCAAAATGCTTAAAAGTTGCTTCCTGGGTGAATGTACCAGCGGGGCCTAAGTAGGCAATCTTCATCGATTCTTCTAGAGCTAAGCAGGCAGAAATAATCTCGCGATATAAACGGCTGACTTGCTCATTGCGCAGCGGCCCCGGATTATTCGCTTGCATACGGCGTAAAATTTGCGCTTCACGCTCAGGGCGATAGAAGACAGCCTTAGGATCTTCTGCAAGCTTGGCATGCGCTACTTGTTCGGCGCAGCGTGCACGCTCACTGAGAAGCTGCAAGACTTGATCATCCAGTGTATCAATCCGCTCACGTAAAGCTTTTAAATCTATATTTCCCGCCATGTCTTCTCTTCTGCTCCTCTCAACCGTTTTTCGCCTCGAACTCACGCATGAATGTAATTAAAGCATCCACGCCTTCCTCGGGCATTGCATTATAAATGCTGGCACGCATACCGCCTACTAAGCGATGACCTTTTAGTGTGACTAAACTCACTTGTGCTGCTTCATCCAAAAAGCGCTTTTCTAGACTTTCATTCGCTAAGGTAAAAGGCACATTCATCCATGAACGACAATCAGGGTCAACCGGATTGTTATAGAAATCGCTGGTATCAATAGCTGCGTATAATTTCTCGGCTTTGCGCTGGTTGATCTTAGCCATTGCGTCTAAGCCACCTTGCTTTAACAACCACTGAAAGACTAAGCCTGACAAATACCACGCATAGGTGGGTGGTGTGTTATACATAGACTCCGTTTCAGCATAGATCTGATAATTAAACATGCTCGGTGTGCCATCCAGCACTTGGCCTAATAAGTCTTCACGCACAATCACCAGCGTTAATCCAGCAGGGCCAATATTCTTTTGTGCCCCTGCATAAATTAGTCCAAAGCGGCTCACATCAATCGGGCGAGCTAAAATATCAGAAGACATATCCACGACCAGCGGGACATCCTCCACTTCGGGAATCCAATCAAACTCCACCCCACGGATCGTTTCATTTGAGGTATAATGCAAATAAGCCGCCTGCGGATTACGTTGCCAACTAGCGAAAGGGGGAATGGTGGTGTAATTACTATCTGCACTTGAAGCAATCACCTTAACATCAAGATAGCGCTGCCCTTCTTCAGTCGCCTTGAGTGACCAATCGCCCGTATCTAAGTAATCGGCTTGCGGTTTGCCACGCGCGAGATTCATCGGAATCATCGCAAATTGGCTATGTGCTCCACCTTGCAAAAATAGTACTTTGTAGTTGTTTGGAATCGCCATCAGGGTACGAAAATCGGCTTCGGCTTGCGCTGCAATCGACATAAATTCTTTGCCCCGATGACTCATTTCCATCACCGACATACCAGAACCTTGCCAATCTAACAGTTCAGCTTGTGCTTGTTCGAGTACCGCGTGGGGGAGCACTGCAGGGCCGGGGCTAAAGTTGAAGACGGGCTGCTTCATAATGCCGCATTTATCCTATAGCTAAAAACGAAGGCGCTATGTTCCCATATTGAGGGTTAGTATGGCAAACACAGGCTTAGAGTTTAATAAATTTAACATAACATAAATTAAAAGAATTAAATAACTTAAAATACTTGTACTTTAATTAATCTGGAGAAGATCAAATATCACAGCGATCAAAGCTTTTACGTGGATTAAATTGTTGATTAGCTTCGTTATAACGATAAATTGCATAGCAGCGATCAATTCCGCCATGACCAATCGATTGCAGTACTGCCAAATCATTTAAGCCATCCCGATCGTAGTCACCGATTTTTAAATAGAAATTGCGCCAGCCTGCGTAAAGATACGGGTTTACTGCCTCCAGCATGACAGGTTGATTCTCCTCTATTTGCAGCATGACCAAATTTTCCTCAATAAAAACCCAAGCTGGTAGATTAGGTTTGATTTGGAAATAAACTTCGTGCTGACTAGAAGTCGCTGCGTGGATAAATGAACTATTTAGCCCTAAAAATAAACTAATCCATAGGCGCTTTAAGGGTTTTAACATATACTAAACAGCCTCTTAACTGCAAAACTCTGCAGTTTCTCAAAGAAAACTACGCATCAGGTTCTAGTGTGCACTAAAGCATACTTATCACTAGGACTCAAAAGCGGCTTCTTCAGTTTCATCAACACCGCTTTTTTATTAGGAAAAAATTAGGGGAAAGTCCATGATACCTGCAATTCGGGTAGCTGCCTGTTTAATCACAGTTTGGCTCTTACATGGCTGTGGAGGCGGTTCAGACAATACCAATAATGGCGGAGATGGTGGAGTTACGCCGCCAGCAGGGACGGGGAAACTCGTCGTCAGCCACCCACAAAATAGTAGCACCATTGCTTTAGTTAATATTCCCTACACAACCACCCCAAGCACCGCAGCAGCTCGTCAAGCGGGCAATACTAGTGCCACCGGCGAATATAAATACGATACTAGCGAACAAGTTAGCTTCAGTTTATTCAATACCACCTTTGCTGGCATTACCACCAAAGCAAGCATCAATGAAGATGATTTGGCTGTCAGTTTCTGCAAAAATCATGCTGCGCCTGCAAGCTGCCAATACAAGGTAGCACGTAATGTGCAACGACTCTTACTCAGCACTGATACAGATCAAAACTACACCAATGGCATCACGATTCTTGCAAATTTTCAGCAAAATCCACCACTAGCTCTGGATAGTGAGATCGACCAATTTGAGCTTGCTTTAGCCAAGAAGCTCTCTCCGCTAGGTCGCCAAACTGTAGCCCTATTTAGCCCGTCTTTAGGGATCAACTTAGAGTCACCCCAGCCTGAATCCGATGAAGTCGGCGGGCAACCTGTCGCTTTTGTCGATTTATTTAGAATCTCACGCCCTTTTCCTGAATTTTCTTGTACCGATATTAAATATGATAGCCATGGCTGGCCAACTGAAATTCCAGCCTCGTGCGATACTCAAGTAAATCCTACTTTCCGTACCCCCACTTGGGCAACGACTTTAATTCTACGCTATCTACCTTATGGAGCGATTCCAACCGGTAAATACACCGTTCTATACGAAGGAGCTGGCTCACTCCAATATAGTGGGATTGCCAATAAGCTACCGGCAGAAAGCCAGCCCGGACGTGATGTGATCGAGATCACACCGGACTTAATTAAAACGCGCAACTCAGCCGGTTTGCGCGTGCAATTAAAAGACATGGATAGCGCCAATCCAGTGAAAAATATCCGCATTGTTATGCCCGGTGGCACTTGTGAGGGCAATCCTTTAGTGCGGGTGGATAGTGAGGCTGATTGCCCCTCAGGTCAATATCGTAGCTTTGTGGATACTTTAGCGGCTGATCGTAATAGCATTATTTTTAATCCCGATTATTTGCGCTTTTTGAAGGATTTCAAAGTATTGCGCACCATGAATCTGATGGAAATGAGTCCACGGAATAGAGCTTGTTATCCTTTAACCGATGATGCGTATAAACAATGCCTGCTTCAGGAGTTCACTTGGGATCAGCGGGCGAAAATGGATCAAGCCTCATGGGGTGGATCCTCTCGTACACCTTTACTGAAACTATATGCACGCGGTGCTCCACTCGAAGTGGTCGTGGCTTTAGCCAATACCTTAAACAAAGATGTGTGGTTTAACTTGCCTCATAACGCCACTAATGATTACGTCACTCAATTTGCTACTTATGTGCGCGATACTCTCAACCCCAACCTGAAAATCCATGTCGAATATACCAATGAACCGTGGAATGCCATTTTCTGGGGTGCGATGTATGTACGGATGAAAGGTATTGCTTTGGGTTTGGATACCACTGAATGGCGGGCGGGTTATAAATACTACTCCAATCGCTCGGTAGAAATTTTCAAAATCTGGCACGATATTTTTGGTGGCTCTGAACGCTTAATCCGTACCTTGAATACCTATCATCCCGATGAATGGATGTCGCGCAATATGTTGAGCTATAACGGTAATAGCCAATTCGTCGATGCTTTAGCCAGTGCGCCCTATTTCCAAGGCTGTTGGGATAAATCCGCCAATGTAGCTTGTGCTGATACCACTAAAAATCCATTAGTAGTGAAAGATGCGACCTCAGTCGATGATTTATTCACTATCATTGATAATCCAAACAATCCTTATGGGATCGCTGCGACGCTCAAATGGATGAGTGTGCAAGCCAAAGTCGCTAAAGATTTTAATGTCGATTTTTATACTTATGAAGGCGGCCAGCATTTGGTGACTAAAAATGAGGATCAGACTTTAACTGCTGATCATCGCAAACGTCTCTTGGACTTAATCCGTGCGGCGAATCGTGACCCACGGATGGCAGGGCGCTACAGCCAAATGCTCACGGGCTGGAAAGAGAGTGGCGGCAAATTATTCATGCTATTTACCATGCCACAGAGCTATCACAGTTGGGGTACTTTTGGTATCAAAGAGCATTTGAATCAAGCACGTAGCGAAGCCCCTAAATACGATATGAGTATGCAATTCCAAGAAATGCAGAAAAAATGTTGGTGGGCAGACTGTGAGTAGCTAATGCGAACCCTAGCGCCAGTCTAATTCGCTGGCGCAGCTTGTTCTATTTTAGAGTTTGGGAGCGAATACATCCTTGTAGCGTATTGTTTGTGAACTGGTTTCACCCTTATCGGTTTTAGCTAGGCTTTTGTAAGGTAAGCCATCGAGCTTGCCAATATAAATTTGGTTAGTCCCCGCGCCCATGCCTGCCATATCGCTGTGATAACTAAACATCACAACTTCTACTCCATCTAGCGTATCAGTGCCCTCTTCCTTACATTCAGTCAGTTTGATACTGCCATCTTTCATCATCCCAATCACCACCCGCTCTGCATGACTCATATCGGGCGCTTGCTGCCACTTGCCCTCAGTGCTCATAAAAAACTGCTCATTCAGCTTAATCGCTTCTAATTTTAGCCCATCTGCTTCGGTAATCGTATGCCAAGCGGCTTGTGCCAATTTAGCTTCACTGGCTTTAATCACTGTTTCGCAAGCCGGATCAGCTGTAGTTGTTGAGATTGTTGTGGGTGTTGCCGTGCTAGAACTAGCTAACTTAGTAGAGGCCAATCGCAGCAAACTTTCTAGTTTCTGCAAACCACTATCTACATACTCTCCCCCCATCTTACTGACACTGATTACCTCTTGGCCTTGGCGCATCGAAACCTTATCGATTTCACGCCCCTGCCGATGGCTATTGGCTTCATCACCTAAATCTGCAATTTTATTTTTGCCTGAAAACAAAGTCTTGAAACCGTTTTTTGCCGCTTCCTCATCGTGATAGTCGATGTACATGACGCGCACTGAAAAACTATCTTTTGCATAATCACAAATTTCAGGGGTATTCGTGGTAACTTCCACTGCTTGACCAAAAGCGGTTTGAATTTCAGCCGCACTGATTAGAGAACAGGCAGACTCTGCAGCATAAACTTGCGTAACTAAGCAAGCCGATAAACAAACTAATAAACCAGAGGATTTCATAATTTCATCCTTGTATGGGTCGAGGATTTAGTGGATATTCGGACGATCTCAAACAGTTTAGGTTCAAACGCTCGCTAGATTATCGAACCTTTCTGAATCCAATGTATAGCCAAAAAAGACAAAAACTGCAAGCCTTAGTCAAGACTTGCTTACACTCCTGAATGGGTGATTAAACGCTAAGCCAGTATTTTAGGTTCTGTGTGCATTGAGCTGAGCATAGAACAAATTCTTATAACTTATTTTCACTTGCGAACCTGAACAGGTAAGATAGCGCCCACCTTTTAGTTTGCAGGTTTATCCCATGTTCCAAGATACGCTCAACAATACCAATATCGCTGAAGAGCACGTATTAGTCACCCCTGATGAGTTCAAAGCTCGCTTCCCACTGTCTGCACAAGGCGAAGCTTTTATACGCAGTAGCCGCCAAATCGTTGAAAATATTCTGGATGGCAAAGATCAGCGCTTATTAGTGGTATCAGGCCCTTGCTCCATTCACGACGTGGCAGCCGCTAAAGAATATGCCTTGCGCTTAAAAGCACTCAGCGAACAAGTCGATGATTCTTTGTATTTGGTTATGCGGATTTATTTTGAAAAACCACGCACCACCGTCGGCTGGAAAGGTCTGATTAATGACCCCGACATGAACGACTCTTTCAATATTGAAAAGGGTCTAGGCTTAGCACGTGAATTATTATTGTGGCTAGCCGAGCAAAATATTCCCACCGCGACCGAAGCACTTGACCCCATTAGCCCCCAATATTTATCCGATCTCTTTGCTTGGGCGGCGATTGGCGCACGCACCACAGAATCGCAAACGCACCGCGAAATGGCCAGTGGTTTATCCATGCCAGTGGGCTTCAAGAATGGCACGGATGGCAATTTAGATGTCGCGATCAATGCGATGCTCTCCGTCTCTCATCCACATAGTTTCCTTGGGATTAATCAAACCGGCCAAGTGACGGTGATCAAAACCCGTGGCAATCGCTATGGGCATATGATTCTGCGGGGCGGTAAACATCCGAATTACGATAGCGTCAATATTGCGCAATGCGAACAAGCGTTGGCGAAGGCTAAACTCCCCCAGAATATCGTGGTCGATTGCAGCCACGGCAACTCCAGCAAGCAACACGCTTTACAAGTTTTAGTCGCGGAAAATGTCGCTAGCCAAATTATTGAAGGCAATCGCTCCATTATGGGCATTATGCTAGAAAGTAATCTTTTCCCCGGCAATCAAGCGATTCCAGCGGATTTAAGCCAACTTAAATATGGTGTTTCAGTCACCGATGCTTGTATTGATTGGGATACGACTTCACAACTCTTAAAACACTTGAATGGACGCTTGAAAAATGTATTAAGAGAGCGTCGCCTCTAAAGTTTTATTTTAAGGCTGTTGTCTGTTGTGTAGGCAGCAGCCTTACTGCCCTGAAACGTGGATATAACTCTGTCCGCCCGACAAACGCAGCACCTGAATCTGTACGGCAATTCGCTCGGTCATTTCCTGCACATGCGAAATCACTCCTACTTTGCGGCCTTGGGCTTGGAGCTGATCTAAAGCATCCATCGCTATACGCAGCGAATCAGCATCTAAACTGCCAAAGCCTTCATCAATAAACAGCGATTCTACTTTTACCCGTTGTGAAGACAGGGAGGCTAAACCTAAAGCCAGCGCTAAAGACACTAAGAACGACTCACCACCCGATAAAGAATGCACCGAACGAATCTCACCACCCATATCCTGATCTAAGACCAAGAGCGCTAAACTTTCTCGTACCCGCCGCAAGGTATAACGGCGTGATAAATCCGCTAGGTGTTGATTGGCATAGCTCAGTAAAAGATCAAGGCTGTATTGCTGAGCAAAATTCCGAAACTTTTTCCCGTCGGCTGAACCGATTAACTCGTTTAACTGCCCCCAAACACGAGCTTGATCACTTAAACGCTCTACTTCAGCTTGCAAATGTGCGGCTTGCTCCCGGCGCTGCAGATCCTCACGCAGCACTAACATATGCTCTTGCCAAACTTGTTGAGCAGTTTGCAGGTTTAACTCATTCGTAGCCTGTGCGGCTTCAACG
Organism: uncultured Thiothrix sp.; assembly: GCF_937873765.1. Classification (GTDB taxonomy): domain Bacteria; phylum Pseudomonadota; class Gammaproteobacteria; order Thiotrichales; family Thiotrichaceae; genus Thiolinea. Next base: position 37,070 of record NZ_CALMZC010000041.1, read on the forward strand.
GCTGCTAAAGACTCAATCCTAGGTCGTAACTGCTGATGCTGCGCAACTTGGGCTTGACGCTCATGTAAAACGGCTTGAGTTTGACTCACTGCTGTTGCTAAAGCTTGCAAAGCTTGTTGCTCTTGCTGACGCCAAGCGGAGGTATAGCTTAATAAAGACTTGAGTTCTGCTAAATCTAAGACAAAACCTTCCGCTTGAAAGACTGCAAGCTGAGCTACCAAGGCTTGTTGAGCTTCCGCTTGCTGAGTCTCCTGCAGTTTTAAACTTGCCTGTAATTGCACCAAACTTTCTGCTACCCGAATCTGTTGATGGGTCGCCTGTGCAAGTTGTTGTTGAGCCGCTTGTTCTTGTTGAGTTAACTGCGTTAATGCATTTTGCCAACACCGTTCTACGGTGCTAACCGCTTCTCCCGCTAATAAAGTCTGGCGTTGCCTTTGTTGCCTTTGCCATTGCTCTTGCAAGGCTTGAGTTTGTGCTTGCAAGCGCTCCCAAGTGTCCTGAGCTTGTTGAACTTCAAACTTAACTTGAGTTTGGGTCGCTGCTAACTCTAATTGTTGCTGGGTTAACACTTGTTGCTGTTGCTGCTGACTTTGCCACTCTGTTACTTGCTGTTGGCAGTTCTCGATAAAAACCTCAGGCGCTTGTTGCCAAACACTATACCAACTTGGCTCGATAAAGGCTTGATTGAGCTGCAACACCCCTGCCTTGAACTGAGCACTGAGTTCAAGCTCGGTAGTTTGTAAATACTGCTGCTGTGCTTGTAACTGCTGGAGTTTGGTTTCGGTGTCTTTAACAGACTGTTGAGCAATTAAACTCTGCTGTTGTGCTTGTGTGAATGCTTGTTGTGCTTGATCACGTTGTTGATAACGCTGGCGAGCAAGCTGTTCTTGGGCATTAATCTGCGTCACAGCTTGCTGTTTTTGTTTGAGTTGCTGTTCTAAAGCTTGCTCAACAGCTTGCTCGATGCTCAGTGAGGCATAGGTTTGCCATTGCTGCTCTCTCTGAGTTAGGTCTTGTTGAGCCTCTACTAAACTTCGCTTTAAAGCGTCTTCTTGCTGTTGCACGTGAGCCAAGCGTGTTTGCTCGGTCGCTACTTGAGACTCCAGTTTTTTTAAGCGTTGGCGTTGTTGTAGATAATCTTGTTGTAAACTCGTTAGCACTTGATCTAAAGCCGGCTGCTGTTGTGCATAAGGGTGCGCCGTCGCACCACACACGGGGCAGGCATCGCCCTCTGCTAATTGTGAGCGCCAATGCATGGCCTGATCCACACAGGCGGCTGAAGCCAACTGCCAAGCATGTTCAGCACGTTCACAATCACGCTCTACGAAGGGTAACTGCGTTTTGAATGTGTGCAGCGTCCGTTCAATTTGCTGTTGTTCAAATTGTGTTTGTTGAAACTCCGTTTGTAGCTTAGCACAGTATTGCTGAGCACTTTGGTAGGCTTGCCAAGTCTGTTGAGCAGCTTGTAGTTGTATCCGTGCTTGCTCAAGGCTATAACGCTGGGTGGCGAGCTGTTCGAGATCGTATTCAGCCGCTTGTTGTTTGAACTCCCGATACGCCTGTTCTGTTTGAACTAAAACAACTTGAGACTGCTGAAACTCTTGTTGAGCGTGTTCTAGTTTTATTTGAGTATCTGCCCACTGCCCTTGAATAGTCTGCAACTCCCCCTCAACAAGTTGTTGTTTATCTAGGCTTTGTTGTGCCTGCTGTAATAAATTTTTCCAGTGTGTCCATTGTTCTGCCAGCACTTGAAACCTTTGATGAGTGTTAAGCCATGCTTGGGTATCCGCTTGTTGTTTTGCTAAATCCTCTACCCTAACCTGCTGCTGAACTTGGCTTGCTTGCAAAGTCGCTAAGTGTTGAGCGGCGGCTTGCTGCTCAGCCAAAGCCTTTGAATAGCGTGGCTCTAAGGCTTGAATTAAGGTATCGAGTTCTCGTGCTTGCAGGAGGCTAACCTGTAAATTTTGATAAGCGGCTTGCTGCTGTTGAAGCTCTACTTGCATGCGGTGGGCTTGTTCTTGAGCCGCGTGCTGTCGTTGCTCTGTTTGCTCAGACTCCGTTTGGCATTTCAGTAACTTAGCCTGATGGGTTTGCAAGGCCTGCTCAAGACGATCTAAATGCTCCACCACACCACGCACCGTTTGCACTGTCTCGATCTGAGCAACGAGCAAACGCCGCTCTGTTGCGGCTTGCTCTTGTTCCTGAGCGGTTAGCGCTAAAGCTGCAGCGGTTTGACAAGCCTGAGCTAAATTTTCTGCCTGTTGATACCAGTGTAATTGTTGCTCTAACTGACTCCGTTCTAGCTCTAAACTTTGTACTTGTAATTCGGCTTGTTGACTGGCTAATTCTGTTTGTTGACGCTCTGCGCTACTGAGAATTTTTAAAGCCACTAAGCGTTCACGCAAACCGTCAAAATGCTGCTCCGCAAGCTTAGCGCGTTGATAAGCGCGCCGTGATAAATCAGCAAACAAATCAGTTCCCGTTAAAGTCTGTAGCAGCTCTGCACGTTTATCATCGGAGGCTTTTAAAAACGCGGAAAACTCATTTTGTGCTAATAACACCGCCCGCGTGAATTGCTCGAAACTTAAACCAATCCGCTCAGCAATGGCTGCTAAAACTTCTGTTTTCCGTGCGCCACCAATCGGTTGCTCCGTATCGAGTCGCATGAGGGACATTTCGGAATTTTGTAAGCGCCCTTCCGCTTTAATTCGCGCCCGCCGTACACTCCAATGCGCACGATAAGTAAGGCCATCATTGCCCCTAAAATCAACTTCTGCAAAACCTTCTGCAGCTCCACGCCGCAAAATAGTACGTGTATCACGGGGGGCTATGGTTTCACCAGACACGTCCGGTAAGTTTTGCCCGCGATAACCTTCACGCGGTAAGCGCGGCATATCGTCATATAAGGCTAAGCATAAAGCATCCAGTAAAGTACTTTTACCCGCCCCGGTAGGCCCGGTAATAGCAAAAATCCCTGTACTGGCAAGCGGTTCTTGGGTGAAGTCGACTACAAATAACTTGGCGAGAGACGCTAAATTTTTGCCGCGAATCGCTAAGATTTTCATAAAGCGGTCTCAAGCTGGGTTTCATGCAGAATTTCTTGAAAAGCTTGTACCAATTCAGTCGGTAATTCGCTGGGATAGCGCTGCCGATAGACTTCTTCGAGTAAATTTAAGGGGTCTAACTGTTGTAACTCATCTAAAGACAAGGGAGCTAATTCAGTGCTTTCCGCCTCAGTACGCAGGTAACTGGTTTCAATTTTTGCTAAGCGTACCGGCTTATTTTGCAAAGCCGTTTCAATGCGCGCCCGCAAGCCCGGTTCAGGGGTCGCCAACTGCACACGCACTTCTAAGTAAGCTTGTTGCTGCTCAGGCAAATGAGGTAAATCTAAAGCTTCGAGCGCTGCTAATACCTCTGACAAAGGCGCTGGTTTAGCAGGAATCCTTAATAAATCAACAAAGCGGGGCATCCGAATCGGCTGCACTGACTGTAGCTTAGCACCTACCAAATCCACACACAGCACTTGATGCGGATAATGCGCTTCAGCGAAAGACATCGGCAATGGACTGCCAGAATAGCGGATCCCGTCTGCGCCTCCAACGGTTTGCGCTAAATGCAAATGGCCTAAGGCGAGATAATTCAAGTCTTTACTGAATACACTCGCGGGTAGTGCTTCACTATTCCCGACAATAATGCGCCGCTCTGAATCCACCGAGGCCGCTCCACCTTGTAAATAACAATGCCCCAAAGCAATGATCGCTTGCTCAGGCCGAGCTTTAGCTTGGGCAATAGTTAAGGCTTGTTGATAGAGCTGTTGAACTCCCGCAAGAAAGGCATCCTGTGCGCCCTCGACTTTGGGTAAATCGGCAGGACGCAAGAAGGGTATCGCTAAACACCAAGCGGCAATCTCCCCTGCTTTATTTTTTAAAGGTACAACCAACGAATCCAAATCATGGCTACCATACCGCCAAACCTGACCACTGACCACGGCATCTAAAAGCTGTAAAAACGGCCTAGGGGCTTCTAAACGGGTAGGTGAGTCATGATTACCGGCAATCAACACGGTATTCAAATGGGGCACACGCGCCCGCGCTGCTGTTAAAAAGCGATAAAGCTGTTGTTGAGCTAAAGCCGATGGATTGGCGGTATCAAACACATCGCCCGCAATCAGTAAAGCATCGGCTTGCTGCTCAACTAAAACATCCAGTAAATGATCTAAAAAACACTGTTGTTCATAACTACGCTCAAAGCCGTGCAAAGTTTGTCCAAGATGCCAATCGGCGGTGTGAATTAAACGCATGAGCTAGTGAAGGTTAGGAAAGGGACTGTCCAATATACCAAAGCTAGCACGCTAGAACGTAGGTTTTTATGGCATTTAGTTCACTTTATGCAGCCGCTGCCCTTACTAGTTTATTGATTTTTCTTTTATTTCCAACTATTTGTATCGAGCTTACTACCTTTCGTCATTGGAAAATGAGTAAAAAATAATTCAGTAATAAACTGACGATAAAACTATCAGTTTTTCGCAGCCGTTAAAAAAATTGCGTTTATATTAACTCACTAGAATAAGGCAATCAGCAAAAATGAATGGTATTAATGATGAACCTCTCGATCATCTATCCTGCGATGAAGATACCTTAGGCATTAATAAATATGCGACCACTTTATCTAATTTCATAGAGCTAACTAATACCCCAATGAGCATTGGTATTCAAGGTGAATGGGGTACTGGTAAAACTTCATTATTGAAATCAATATGGAAAAACTTAGGAAGCAATAATAAAAATCTTATGATATGGATAAATGCTTGGGAGCATTCACTACTCACTTTACCTGAAGAGGCTTTGATAAAAACCATCATTGAAATAGCTAATGAAATTCAAGCTAAAGATACTAACCGTACTAACTCTGATAAAGTCATAGATATCACTAAAAATTTATTGAAAAAAGCGGTATCTATTGGTGCGAACCTCTCGTTGAACTCAATGGGGATGGGTACAGGGGCGGCTGAAGCAGTTGAAACCTTGTTAAACAAAAAAGAAAGCTCTATTAGTGAACTAAAAAGTTCTTTGCAAAATTCAATTAGTGATATTTGCGCTAGCGATATATCACCTTATCAAAGAGTCATTATTTTTGTTGATGATCTTGATAGACTAGACCCTGTTTATGCTGTTCAAGTACTTGAGTTAATTAAAAATATCTTTGGAATAAAGCATTGCATTTTTCTTCTTGCTATTGACTATCAAGTAGTAGCTAAAGGTTTGAAGCATAAATTCGGAGAAATGAATAGTACAAATGAATGGGAGTTTCGTGCGTTCTTTGACAAGTTGATACAACTACCTTTTATGATGCCATTGAGTGAGTATAATATTGGCTATTATATTAAATCTCTACTAATAAAAATTAACTACATTTCAGATTCAGATGCCTATATCAATGATTACGACAAAATAACTCTTTATACAATTGGTAATAATCCTCGTGCTATAAAGAGACTAGCTAATTCTTTACTACTGATTGAAATGATGAGTAAAAACTTAATAGAGGATAGTCATGATAGATTATTGATGTTTGCGATGGTCTGTCTGCAAATTACATACCCTAGTTTTTACCAAGTATTACTAATAGAGCCTGACTTTACTGCACTAGATGACAACATAAGCTTTAGCTTTACTAAAGGACAAGAAAAAGCCGATCCTCTCTTTGAAGCCTCCTATCAAAGAGCCTGTGACCATTCTTTATTCGCGAATGATTGGGAGCGATCTTTATACAGACTAGCTTATATTACAGCTTATACCAGAAATCGTGTTTTTGATATTTCAAGATTTTTTAATGTAATTTTAGATTACCTGTATAAAAATGATTTAGAAATCAGTAGCACGATCAGTCAACTCCTTAATCGAGCTTCTATTACTAGTATCAAATCAACAGGAGAAAATGAACAGTCATCTGGCAGTGAAAAGAGGAGAGTCCGTTTAGATGGATGGAGTTCATATCTATCTGCACAAAAAGAACGAGGGATTCCAACTGAAGTTATTGAAATAATAGAATCTATTCATAACGAAACCAAACTACTTTTTAAAGAAGGAAGTATTTATATTAACTATACACCCACCGTTATGTCATTCAATGCCAATATTCGAAAAAAGAAAAAATGTTTTCTTTATTTAATTCCTCACAAAAAGAAAGTAGAGCTTCACTGTGGTGCTGAAAGGCTTTTTATAACACCTGATTCTACTTTTGAAAAAAGCACACTTAATCAAATAAAAAATGCCTTTATTAACTTAACTAATCAATAGACTTAAACATGAAAAAAATAATTAGACTAACTATTATTGGAACGGGTGCAGAACTTGGAGCTGGAGTTATCGACGATCCTGAATTAAATAGGACTATCATACGACAAATAGAAAACGACTTTTTACAAAGCTCCATGTATTTAGAAGATGGAACAGACTTTTGCCTATCTAACTATACAGATATATTAACTATCTATGGTCCAAGTACCTCAGGGGCTACCGTTCTTTTAGAGCAAACCACTGATATTGATAAAGAAGAATATGATAGGGATTATGAAGAACTTTTTTCATCCGCCATAGATGAAACTGAAATAAATGAATTTATAAGTTCATACCCAGGTTTAGAAAAATTTGATTTATCCATCTATTCAAAAGATAGTCTATTGTTTTTTAACCAAAAAATAGAAAAGCGGATTCACTATCCAGTACTATTTGAGCTTAGTGAGCATGAGGAGTTAGATTTAAGTAATGTTTATATTGGCTCTATGGATGTTGATATGATTGCTCCAGGTGGAATTATTGAAGATTTTCTTTACATTCCAAAAGATAAAGCTATGGAGTATATGAAAGAATATCTAAAGGAACAGTATGATCAGGAATTGAGCTTTGGAGAAATATTAACCGATATTTATTACGATGCTCCCGAGCTAAAAGCAAAAATTCGCGCACATCATTTGATACCTAATGAGGATACTGAAGGAAAGGGCTACTATGAAAATGACTATATTAGAGTAATGGATTTAGATAATAATATTTTATTTGAAAATGAGAATTATTAAAAAATAATCACGTATTTAACTCATTACAAGCAACAGCTTACGTCTATACCTCTATATCCTGCGGGGCTACTTTTAAACAGCTAGCCTCGGCCTCTACTAACAGCGCTTAATACAGCGGCGCAACCAGAGATCCATCTGGCTTAGTGTTAACTCAGTCCTCACAAGCTCCACCTCCAACATAAAGTACCTTCACCGTCACTGTTTCCGGCTGTTTAATGACTTTGACTAACCTAGCCCTATCATTGGTTTCAGTTTGCTCTTTATCCACCACATAATTCGTTACTTCCAATGTGGCCTTCCCTCTAAGCTCACAGGCTTTGAGCTTAGCAAATTCGGTCAATCCTAATTGCTCAATGGATTGCTTTGTATCTTTAAAACAAAACCAAGGAGATCGAGTATCGTCCTGATCGCGGGGAATGAGCTTGGCATCTTTTTCAGCGACCGTAAAACACAGTTGGTCACCAACCACTTCACGCTCGCCTTCCACGATGGGATACCAAAACTCGCCTTCTAAGACAACAGAGCCGGAATAATACACGAGCGAGCCTTCTTGTTTTTGCTTTATAAAACCAACCGTTTCATTAGCTGCCCAACTAGAGTTTGAACTTGCAGCTAACCAACCCATTAATAAATATAAGTTTAACTTCATGGTGACTTTTTCTCTTTTTAATTAATTGATTAAACCTTTAATAACGCAAGCAATCCCATCTCACCCAACACCATCACTCCCAAACTCTCCGCCTTTTCCAATTTAGAGCCTGCCTCTGCACCCGCAATCAAAGCCGTTGTTTTCTTCGAGACACTATTCGACACTTTCGCACCCAAGCTTTCTAAATCTGCTTTAATATCTTCACGTGGACGACTGAGTGTGCCGGTAATCACATAAGTTTTACCCGCTAACGGCAAAGCCTCCGCTGGTTTTGCTTCGTAATTAGCCCACTGCACTCCTAATGTGCGTAAATTATTGATGGTTTTAGCGTTATGCTCTTCTTTGAAAAACTGCGTAATGCTCGCAGCACTAATAGAGCCGACATCAGACACCAGCTTTAAAGTTTCTTCATTCGCTGCTTGTAAGGCTTCGAGTGAGCCAAAATGACGGGCTAAAGCTTTCGCGGTCGACTCCCCCACATCCCGAATGCCGAGTGCATAGATAAAACGCTCTAAGGTCGTCGTTTTACTGGTATTCAGGGCAGCAAGCACCTTCTCCGCCGACTTCGCACCCATACGTTCTAGGGCAACTAATTGTTCTTTAGTCAGGCGATACAAATCATCCACATGGCGGATCAGACCTTGCTCAAAAAACAGTTCGACTAATTTATCGCCCAAACCGTCAATATTCAGTGCACGGCGCGAGGCGAAATGCTTAATCGCTTCTTTGACTTGCGCAGGGCAATATAAGCCGCCTGTGCAACGCGCTACAGCCCCCTCTTCACTACGCTTCACTTCCGAACCACAGACGGGACATAGGACAGGCAGCGTAATGACTTGCGCGGTAACAGGGCGTTTGTCCAACACCACCCGCGCCACCTCAGGAATCACATCCCCCGCCCGGCGTACAATTACAAAATCACCGACACGCACGTCTTTACGCTCGATCTCATCCATATTATGCAAAGTCGCATTGCTCACGGTGACACCACCAACAAAGACGGGCTTTAAGCGGGCTACAGGGGTTAATGCGCCGGTACGCCCGACTTGGAATTCGACTGCTTCCAATTCAGTCATTGCTTCTTGGGCAGGAAATTTATGCGCTATCGCCCAACGCGGTGCGCGACTGACAAAACCCAGCTCTTGCTGAGTTTTAAGGCTATTAATCTTATAAACGACCCCATCAATCTCATAAGGCAAACTCACCCGCCTTGCCCCAAGTTCATTGAAGTAGCCCATGCAAGCTTTAGCACCTTGGACAATTCTTATCTCAGGACAAACCCGCAAACCCCAAGCTTTAAACTGCTGCAAAATAGCGTAATGCTTACCAGGAAGCTGACCACCTTCAGCAATCCCCATGGAATAACAAAACATCTCCAAAGGTCGCTGTGCAGTAATACGCGGGTCAAGCTGGCGTAAACTGCCCGCTGCTGCATTACGAGGATTGGCAAAGGTTTTTAGATTGTCCGCTGCTAAGCCTTGATTAAGCTGACTAAAACCGGCTTTCGGCATATAAATTTCACCACGCACCTCTAAACGCGCTGGGTAATTCTCTCCTAACAAACGCAAAGGCACTGATTGAATGGTACGTACATTCGCGGTCACATCCTCGCCCGTTTCACCATCACCACGGGTGGCTGCCCGCACCAACACACCGTTGACATACAATAAGCTGATCGCCAAACCATCCAGCTTTGGCTCGGCGACATATTCAAGTTCGGCCTCATCTTTCAAACGCTCGTGAATGCGCCGATCAAAATTATCTAGCTCTTCCTCGCTAAATACATTCGCCAAAGACAACATCGGCAATTCATGGCGCACATTGCCAAACTCGCTTAAAGCTTCACCGCCCACGCGTTGCGTGGGGGAATCTGAGCAGATGAACTCAGGATGTGCATCTTCTAAAGCTTGTAACTCCCGAAACAGACGATCATATTCCACATCAGGAATTTGTGGATCATCAAGCACATAATACAGGTGATTGTGGTGGCGAATTTCTGTGCGTAAGGCTTCGATTTGTTCTTGTATTAATTGCATATTTTATTCCAAGAAGAAACGGTAATTGAAATCATCAATTGAATCTTCTTCGGGTTTATAGTTGAACCGCTTTAACTCGCGTATTCGGAATAGCTTACGGGTTTCTTTATTTAATTGATAGAGTTTTAAAGTTTTTTCTGCACGTTTCTGATCGACTTCACTAGCTGCTGGATTTGGCTCAACTTCCCCCGTTTTATAATTATTAACAAAATAGCGAGTAAATGAATAATCAAGCTCATCTGGCTTTAAGAGCAACTCATCAAAACTATCCCCCTTTCCTTGGCAGACATCACAACAAATGAAAAGATTACTCCAAGTATAAGCCAAATCAGGAAATAGACTTTTAGGTCGAAAGTGTTCTACCGTTTCTCGACTTTCAGAACCAACCGAACCATCACAGAATGAGCATCGGCCTTGGGTCATCGTGGATAAAACCTGACGTAACCCCTGATAACAGGCTTTACTACGCCAACTGAAGGAAAATGAAGGATTTTCTTGCCGAGCCAAGACAAAATCTTGTGTCCACACCCAACAATTTTCAACTAAACAAGCAGGTGGTTCTAAACGATTTAATTTACGCAAGTATGATCTCCTGACTAATTAGTCGAGAGACTTGCCGCAACTCACGCTCAATAATAAACTGTGCTTCTTCACCACGACTTGAAACTTTTTTAGCAATCTCTAAAAACTTATCGCTTATTTGTTTGTTTTTAATAACGAGATCACGCTCTTTATAGAAATCAGCAAATAGCTGCTCAGTTTCAATATCAAACTCTTCAGAGACTCCGAAAATCTCCTCTAAGATGAGCTGATAACTTTTACCGGCTGCTGAGGGTATACCCTCAATTATTCCTGATGTAGGTTTTTGATTAGCCTCAGGTAAGCGGTAAACCCAAGCATCCTCAACAGAGCCTACTACAAAAGGCGAATGTGTGGATGCAAAAATTTGCGCATTGGGTAACAGCTTCTGTACGGCGGGAAGAATCCGGCGTTGCCATTTGGGGTGCAGATGAATATCTATTTCGTCTAAGAGCAGGATAATCGGTTGTGAAAAGGCATCTTTATCTTGATCTGCCCAAGGTATACTTTCTAAACGCAGAGAAAGATCGGCGACCCAGCTAATAATAGACTTTAAGCCATCGGGTAGTCCATCAAATGCAAAAGCCACTTCATTTATTTTTAATGAAACTTGTAATGGATTTCTTTCCAGTTTAAATTCAAAATTCAGATCACAAATATCTTTTATAAAATCTGAAATTCTTCTTAGAGAAAACTCGTATTTACTGGCCTCATCTTTATCTCTATCTGCTAGTGCTAAAGCATATTGAGTTCGATTATTTGCAATCCACTGCAATATAAGCTCTGGCCTGACACTTTGATCAAAAGATAGTGAATTTTCAAATGGTGAGTTATCAATAGATTTTATTGAATTTATGTCAAACTGTTTTAGACTACGAGAACCTGAATAAGCAAAGACTGCAAAATTATATTTACTTTTATTGGTTAAATGGTAGTTATTTTTCGCAGCTCTATAAAAGTCCAAACTATGATTTTGTCGAGACTTCTGAAAACCAAGACAAACATCATTCCTCCATCGGAAAATATCATAATTTTCTATAAAATCTGCCCCTTCAACTTTTAAAGCAAAAAAACCATTTTCCCCTTCAAAATTGAAAAGGACATAGGCGCTATCGCTTCTAAATCGATGAGCAGTGATAAACGAATCAGGAGCACTATTCCTAGTATCTTTAAAAATATCCGAAATCGCATAAAGTACTGTACTTTTACCACTCCCATTTGGCCCGGTTAGCAAGTGAATTTCAGCTTTTTTAGCATCCGCCTCTAAGGTTTCTATCGGCTTAAAATCAAAACGGACTTTTTCAAAAACGCCTACTTGAAACAACTCAAGACCTTCAAGACGATAAGGCACTCTTGCTAACTCACCCATTAGAACTTACCTCACAAATACCGCTATCGATTCCACATGCGCCGTATGCGGAAACATATCCATTACCCCAGCACCCATAAGCTTATAGCCTTGTGTATTCACTAGCTCGCCCGCATCACGCGCTAAGGTAGCTGGATCACAAGAGACATAAACAATACGCTCGGCCTTCAATTTGCCTAAATGCGGAATGAGCTCTTTCGCACCCGCACGAGGAGGATCGAGTAAAATTCGGTCATAGCTGCGCTTGAGCCAAGGCTCTTGGCTTAAGTCTTCCGCCATTAAATTGCAGGCATAGTAGTCGGTATTTTGAATCTGATTGGCATGTGCAGCCGCACGGGCACGTTCAACCATCGCCTGATCACCTTCCACCCCAATCACTTGAGCCACTTGTCGGGCTAAAGGCAGCGTGAAATTCCCCAGACCACAGAATAGATCCAGCACTGTATCCGTCGACTTTACCTCTAACAGCTCCAAAGCACGGATGACCATTTTGCGATTTAAGGCTTGATTAACTTGAATAAAATCTAAAGGCGCAAATTGCACACGAGTATTAAATGGTGGGTGGGCATAAAACAAATCGCCCGAACCATATACCTTATGGACTGTCTGGGGGCCAGCCGGTTGCAGGTAAAGTTCAAACTTAAATTCGCGGGCAAAATTCAGTAGTTTTTCGGTATCGCCTGCGGATAAAGATTCCATGTGGCGCACGACTAAAGCAGCCACTTCCTCATCACCAATCGCTACTTCAATTTGTGGCAGCATCTCACGCGCATCCATGCTGGTCACAAGCTGCTGCAATGCAGTAATCCGCTCACCGACTAAAGGATGCAAAATTTCACAACGGGAAATTTCCGCGATTAAGCCACCCGTTTTTTCCCGAAAACCCACTAAGGCTTGCTGTTTTTTACGTACCCAACGTGCCCCTAAACGGGCTTTACGTCGATACGCCCAACCATCAGCCGTCAAAGGCTCGAATACAGTTTCGGGCTGGACTTTGCCAATATGCTGCAAATTATCGAGTAAAATCTGCTGCTTATAGATAATCTGTGCTTCAAGTGATATATGTTGCCAACTGCAACCGCCACAAATCGCAAAATGCTGACATTTGGGCTCAACGCGATTTGGAGAGGCGCTTAATACTGTCTCCACGCGCCCTTCATCATAGTTCGCTTTATAAGAGGTATAGCGGAACGCGACTTTTTCCTCAGGCAAAGCACCGTCAATAAACACCGTTTTGCCATCGACCCGCGCAACACCTTTACCTTCCAAGGTTAAGGCTGTGACTTCGGCCTCAACGAGAGGGCTATTTTGGACACCACGGGGTTTGTGTTGACGACGACTCATAAATTCCGGCTCTAAAGGCAAAAGGGGCAATTCTAAGCAAAGACAGAATAGACTGCTTAGCTAAATTTAGTTAGTAAGAAACTCTCAACAAAGCCAATTATGCTATTTACATCAGGCTCTGAAATTTTATCCCATTCAGCATGCATAGCCATATTTCTGATCCTAGGCATAGCATCCAATAAAGATTTTTGTGCGCCTACTACATGACCAGAGCTTTTCAAGGCATTGACAACTTCCTGCATACTTTTATTTGTAATATCAATGCCTTGATTAGTCGAATAGCGCTTAAGAGCATCTTCTAAAGCAGCACTTGCTAAAACAGCAGCAACATTTTTATGTCCTTCTGCTAAAGATTGTCTTGCAAGAACTATAAAATCCCCAAAAACTTCACCAGAAATACGTAAATCAACATTGAAAACATAACCACCTTCAAAATCCTGCTTAGCACTTAAAAAAATATCTTTTAATTTAAGTAGATAAGAGGAACTACCATGGACTTTTTCATAATCATGCAAGAAGTTTTTATAATAAGGAGACAATTCACCATAAACAGCTTTAAGTAAATTTAATGCGCTAGTAGCACATCCTTCCCAACTTCCAGTATTTAGACGGGTAACTCCTTCACCTCTAGCAAAAGGAATTTTCTCAAATTGAATAGCTAGCTCATTAAAACGTCGTTGAAATGTTTCGTGTATCGCCAAGTTAAGCCCCCTGTTCCCAAGCCGCTGCAAACGCTTGCAAAGGAATTTTCTCAAATTGAATAGCTAGCTCATTAAAACGTCGTTGAAATGTTTCGTGTATCGCCAAGTTAAGCCCCCTGTTCCCAAGCCGCTGCAAATGCCTGCAAATGCGTCTTTCCCGATTGCGTCAATACCTTGCGGACTAAAGCGCCTTCACTGGCATAACGCTCAGCATCAATCTGCCCACGCATCAGTTGGAAACGTAAATAAACCAGCCAGGTATTCAGCACATCGGTTTCGCAATAGTTACGGATTTCAGTGATTTTACCTGCTTGGAAGGCTTCCCAAACTTTCGAGCCATCCATACCCATTTTGCCGGGGAAACCATAAAGCGTGGCTAATTCGTCTAAAGGTGCATTGGCGCGCCCACCGTACAAAGCCAATACATCCATTAAATCGGTATGGCGCTGGTGATAACGGCTAATATAGTTATTCCATTTGAAACTACTATCGTCATCACCCAAATCCCAATAGCGGGGCGCTGCAATCTTATGCAGCATCGCTCGATAGTGAATCACGGGTAGGTCAAAACCACTGCCATTCCACGACACTAAAGTTGGGGTAAAGCGTTCAATCCCATCAAAAAAGCGTTGGATAAGATCTTTTTCACTAGCTTTTTCGTCACCCAAAGACCAGACCTTAAATTCATCGCCGCGTCCACGGAAGGTTACAGAAATCGCGACAATGCGCTGCAAATGATGGGCTAAAAACTCCGAACCGCCCGTTTTTTGTGCGCGTAAATGGAACATCGCTTTAGCAACACCGCTCGCCTCTAAATCACCTAAATCATAAAGCTTACGCCCACCTTCAACGTCGGGAACGGTTTCAATATCAAAAACGAGCGTATTCATAGCCTCAAATCCTGCTAGTGCGAAGTTAGCTCATCATACAACAAGCCACAGTTTAGAGGAAAAGCTCTTGTAGTTTGGCGGCTGATGCGCACAATAGCGCTTATGTTATCCATTCAACTTTTACAAAGTGCCTGCCCGTTTTTAACGGCTGAAACACTGGCTTTACTTAGACCACAATTTCACCTCAAGCACTATAAACGTGGTGAAGCCCTATTACGCCAGAATGAACGCTGGCAGCAAGTTTATCTGCTTGAAACCGGCTTGATTCGCCTCTATTTCCTGCGGCCTGATGGCAAGGAATTTAATAAAAACTTTTACCGTGAAGGCCAATTGATTTGCCCACTGACAGCGAATATGCAGCAGCAAGCCTCACTCTTTGGCATTAGTTGCATTGAAAATTGCAGTTTATGGCAATGTCCTGCTGAGCAATTCATCTCTATTTTGAGCAGCCAGCAGGCTTGGACACCATTACAAAGTCATTTCCTTAGCAAATTAGTGGATCACAAATTACAGCGCGAACATGATCTGTTGAGCCTAGCCGCTAAAGAACGTTATCAAGCTTTTTGTGAGCGTGAGCCTGAATTCGCTGAGCGCGTGCCTTTGGTGCAATTAGCCAGTTATTTGGGGATGACGGATGTGTCATTGTCGCGCTTACGCACGAGTTTAAATAAAACTTAAAGGCTTATCATTTGATAAGGTGAGCACTCAACAACTACGAAATACTGTAGGCATCTTCATGATTAGGATGAACCCTACTATGCAAACCCGCCCCTATACTCTGCTAGAAAACACTAGCCTTGCTCTAGCCATTTTAATGTTTGGCATCATGGCAGGCTTTTTCTGGACTTATACCTTCAATGTCAACTTAGCCACAGCACAATTGGATGGCGCGAGTTATGCGCGTGTACAGTCTTTATTTAATGTCAATGTACGGCATGCGATGTTTTTCAGTTTCTTTTTTGGCAGTGCAATCGTCGCTGTGCTAGCACTGATCTTGAATTACCACCACTATCGCTCACCGAGTTTTTGGCTTCTAGCAAGTGCAGCCGTGCTCTATATGCTTGGCATTATTCTCTTCACTAAATTTATCAACTTACCACTAAATTACTACACCGAATCGTGGAATCCGGAACATTTACCTCAGGATTGGGAAGCCACACGACAAAGCTGGAATGCGGCCAATGCAGGTCGAGTGTTCATTTCTGCCTTAGTTTTTGTTTTGAGCCTCGCCGCTTTGTTGCTACGTAGCCTTAGTCCTTATCCCAGAGCTAAAACTAACCAATAAGCCTATTGCGGATACCAATAGCGCACTTGCGGATCATCTTTTTTAATCAATACAAACTGATTCGCAAACACCCGATATTCTGCACTCCATTGGCCATCCGGCCACTGGATGCGGATCGTCGCACGCTCAGCCACCCCCAAGCCCACATGCACGAAACCGGATTCTCCCGAAGCATGTCCACCCCCGACTTGAATTCGCCGAATTTGCGAAGGCACTCCGGTTTTAATTGCAATGCTTGCGCCCACCGCATGGCGATTCGCGCCTGTTTGTGCCAATTCAATCTCCAGCCAATTCCCCATGAGCTGAGTGCCTTGAGCCGTTTTTGCGCCCAAATTACGAAACACACTCACGGGGTCTTTACGATTCACCACCATCAGATCTAATAAACCATCCGCATTAAAATCATGCAGCGTCGCACCTCGCCCACGCCGCGCTAGATCAATCCCAGACTCATGCCCTGCTTCGTAAAATTTTTTATTCCACTGCCCAAGCAATAGATTATCGGGGTCAAAAGCTGCAAAATCAGGCATCGCTTCGACATTACCTTTAGCGATGAAGAGATCGAGTTTGGTGTCATTATTCACATCATCAAACTCGGCATGCCAGCCTGTCGACGGTTTTAAATCCTCACCAATATACGGGCGATGTGCTGTGGCTTGGCGCTCATACGCACTATCTTTATAGATGGGTCGATCTTCTTCTGCTTCATCATCTAAGACTTGTAAGCGCGTATCCCCCATTGAAGTTAAGGCATACTCAGGAAAACCATCCCCTTCTAAATCACCCTCAGCAATCCCCATCCCCCAAATCAAGACACGCTGCCAACCATCATTACGGCTATAAAGCTTGGGTGGATTGTCGGCAGGAATACGCCACAGTTGCTCCTCCCCTTCACGGTAATATTGGCGATCATTGGTGATGCGCAGAGCTGGCTCACCACTTTTATTCCAATCGGTGAAGAGCATCGACAAAGCGCAAAAGCCGGGGGCTAAAGCAGTACGCTCATGATAATCCGCTTGAGCTTTGGAGCTGGGGCGAAATAAATCATTTTCATGACAAGTGCCCCACGGCGAACCCGGTGCAGAGCGATCGACATAATTGCCAAAAGCTAAAGTGGGATAGGTTTGACCTTTTTCAAAGGTAGCAGCAAAAGCCGTCGTCCAAGCATTGCCACCCTCATAATTCCAAAGTTTATTCGCTTTAGTGAAACTACAATCAGCACCACCTTTTAAGAGTAAATTGCGCCCTACTTTTAAAACGACTAAATCCTGAAAACCATCATTATCAATATCCAGCGGATAAGCCCCCGTGACTTGCTTAAGATCATTGTCTTCTAGAGTTAAGGGTTGTGGCTTAAACACTAAAGCTTCACCCGTTTTGCTAGCATTCCTATAAAGCTTCGCTGGCTGTTCCCCGCCGGCGATAAACACATCAGGCATCCGGTCTTGATTACAATCTAACACCGCTAAGCCGCCACCGACGAAAAACTCCCAAGGCCCGGTGTATTGCTGATCGATGCCAGCACTCGCGGTTTCATTCTGCATCAAGGGAATATCCATCGGTGCTGCCAATTTAGTTACTTCTTCTGCAGGCGACAAGGGTGCTAGCAAGCAACAACTTGCTAGCAATAAAGACTTCAAAGCATGCATTATTCGATCACCAAGGTTTTCAGATAAGCAACTAGGGAAGAACGTTCCGCATCGGTGAGTGCTATATAGGCGTCACGTGCTGCTCGACCTTCACCGCCATGTGCCCGAATGATTTCATTTAAGGTAAGTTGATCACCACGATGCCCATAAGGTGCGGTGGAAGCAATCCCCCAGAGTTCAGAGGTCATAAATTGGTCGCGCTCCACAAAGCGCTGGGAAAGTAACTCATTCCCTAAGCTTGCCACTTGTTCATCCGCAATCACATGGCGTTTTAAATCACCAAATAGTGGAATTAAATACTCCCCTTTTTCATTCTTTTTCAAATCCTTAGCCCAAGCTTGTGAAGTAAAATCATAACTGATTTTGCTTTGCGCATTTTCACCTTGGCGCACAGTACCAGCCGTATCCCATAACCCAGGATCAGTGAAAGTCAAACTTGTTAAAGGTAAAGCGGGGATATGACAACTAGCACATTGAATTTTCTGAAAAAGCTTTTCACCAGCAGATGCAGCTTGTTGCCATTTCAAGTCTTCAGGTTGTTTTTGAATAGGCGGTGGAAGACTAGCCTGCCACGCAACTAAAGCAGCAATATCGGCTGGGCTGAGTTCATTCTTAATACCATCTTCATCGAAATCCTCTTCGCCAGTCCAGCGTGATCCAAAACGCTCAAGGGCTTGCATTCCATGATGTTGGTTCATGGCATTCACCGTAAATTGACGTAAGGAAGCAAACACGCCTTTTTGACTAAACGGACGAATAATTAAATCAGTATCAATGCCTTGGAGTGCACTAAGATCAACTACTCCATCAGGCTGCGCAGTAATAAAGCCGTAGGATACGCCTTTGGTGAGTAACTCTGCCTTAACTGGCTGTTTAGCACTACGTGCTTCTTTCAGAGCTTGGGCACGGATGCTGTGCAAATCAGTGGTCATTTCTCGTGCTAATAGCTCAATTAAGCCAGCACCAAATAGATGGTTAGTATTGCGCTCATTGGAAAATTGCGGGTCAAGACTATCGAAATCGGCATTCACAAAGCCTTCAGACACAAAAACATTCGCCGTAAAATCACCAGCTCCACCCACCTTCGGATCATTGTGACAACCTGCGCAAGCGGCAGCATCTAAGCCAGCGGTACGACTAAAGGTAAACTCACTGACACGCTTGCGCTTAGTAGGGATAATGGCTTGGGTTGCTTTCGGACGCCCAGCACCTTCTTCACGAGTGAAACGAGCTATAAATAAACGCTCGCCATAGTTACGAATAGACGCTAAGTCCCCCGCAGAAGCTGCGCCATTTGGCAGTTGAAAATCAGATTGTAAATGTTGATCTAACCATGGCTCATTCTCGGCACTTACTACCATACTGTTCATGCTCACCAAGGTAGCTATTAACCAAATGCATTTCATTCGCCAATTCCTAAGGTGCGATCTAAAGTTTGTAAGGTAGTCATGGCACAACCGAGATGGATTAAGGCTTGCGAATCTTCATAGCAATATAAAGTAACATCACTGGCCTCCAGCATATTGCCATTGTGGCGCAACGCATTGCGAATCTCTGGCTCCATCAAATCAAAAGCGCGTACGCCACCACCGATAAATGCGATCGTAATCGGATCAATTAAGGCGAACAAACTGCGGAGAGCTTTACCTAAAGCGCGCCCAGCTTCTCGATAAGCCTCTCGCTCAACCCCCTCGTTTTCATGGGCACGCCGCGCTAAATCAATCATCGCTACTGGGTCAATTTCGCTCACTGGTGGACTTGTTTCTGGCAAACCTGAAACTCGTCGCCAAATAGCATAATCGCCGACATAGGCCTCTACGCAACCGTATTGGCCACAGCGACACAAGGCGCCCTCCTCCATCGCATGCACCATATGCCCAAACTCGGCAGCGGATGATTGGCGACCAATAAAACGTCTACCCTTCAACACTAAACCCATGCCGATCCCTGAACCTAATAAAATTGCCGCAAAATCGTCTCCAAAGCGCTGTGAATCTTGCCAATGCAGCGCTTCAGCCGCCATATTGCAATCATTAGCTACCCAAACAGGTACATTGAAAGCCTTATGCAGCATCTCGCCCAAAGGTAAGTTCAGTAATGTAGTCATCGGTGACCAAAGCATAATTTGCCCACCCGCATCTACGACACCTTGCACGCCTAGGCTGATATAACGTAAGGGGATCGGACTCCCAGCTTGCTGACGCATCAAGCGCGTTACTATGCGTAATAAATAATGCTCAAAATCATCCGCAGTGGCTGAACGGGACTCAAAATGATCATTGGCTTTCGCTAAGACTTGTCCTGAATAATCTTGGAGCCAAGCGGTCAGTTTATTAATGGATAAGACTATGACCACAATGCAACCGATTTCTGGGTTTAGCGATAAAGTCACGCGGGGTCGTCCACGACGACTCACGGTTTCTTGGCTTTTGCCAAGCTCAGAACGACTGAGTAGCAGTCCATCCGTGATCAGAGTGGACGTAATAGTTGAGACCGTGGCAGGTGACAAGCCGGTGTACTCTACAATTTCAGTGCGAGAGACACAGCCATGTCGTCTCAGCACCTGAATAATTGAACGTGTGTTTTGGCGTCTTACATCATCCGTGCGGACTAATGCAGGCATTAACCACCCTCCATAAATATGCTTGACTGACAAGCTAAATACCGTCAGCAGCCTAATAAATTCATTTAAAAAGTATATTGACACAGGTTTTTTTTTGCGTCACTATTTTTTTCGAGACTTAAAATAAAGTAGTCACAGCTCAAACAAAGCATTACCTTAATATATCTCTTTGGAGGAGATCACATGAAAAAGTCTGTTATTCTAGTAGCTAGTGCCATGGTACTGGCAGGTTTAGCTGCCCCAAGCTTCGCTAAAGACAAAATCATCGGTGTGTCTTGGTCAAACTTCCAAGAAGAACGGTGGAAAACTGATGAAGCGGCCATGAAAGCAGCGATTGAAGCGGCGGGCGACAAATATGTGTCTGCTGACGCACAAGGTTCAGCTTCTAAACAACTCACTGATGTTGAAAGCTTGATTGCACAAAAAGCCAATGCACTGATTATTCTCGCACAAGATGCGAGTGCCATTGGGCCAGCCGTTGAAAAAGCTGCCGCTGAAGGCATTCCAGTCATTGGTTATGACCGTTTAATCGAAAATAAAGATGCTTTCTACATTACTTTCGACAACAAAGAAGTCGGTCGCTTACAAGCTAAAGCCGTATTTGCTGCTAAACCTGAAGGTAACTATGCCTTTATTAAAGGTTCTTCTGCCGACCCCAATGCTGACTTCTTATTCTCCGGTCAAATGGAAGTACTGAAAGAAGCGATTGATGGCGGCAAAGTGAAAAATGTTGGCGAAGCCTACACCGATGGTTGGAAGCCAGAAAATGCACAAAAGAATATGGAGCAAATTCTAACCGCTAACAACAATAAAGTGGATGCCGTAGTGGCGTCTAATGATGGTACGGCGGGCGGTGCTGTCGCGGCTTTAGCCGCTCAAGGCTTAGCAGGTTCTGTACCAGTCTCCGGTCAAGATGGTGACCATGCTGCTTTAAATCGGATTGCTTTAGGTACACAAACTGTTTCCGTTTGGAAAGACTCCCGTGAACTGGGTAAAAATGCCGCCGAAATCGCTGCTATGTTAGCGGATGGCAAGAAAATGACTGAAGTGCCTAATGTAGTGAAATGGGCCGATGGTCCAAACAAAGTCGAAATGAGCGCTATTTTCTTAAAACCGGTTGCAGTCACCAAAGATAATCTGAATCTAGTGATTGATGCAGGTTGGGTGAAGAAAGACGTGGTATGCCAAGGCGTGAAAGGCGATTTGGCAGCTTGTAAATAAGAACAGCATCGAGCTTAATTAAGTGATGTATACCCTCTTCTGTAGAAGAAGAGGGTTTTAAGGATGATGCTATGAGTACCACTACTGCTCCTGACAAAGCTCGTGCAAGTGAGCTAAGTCCCGTTGCCAAATTTTTCAAAGCCACCGAACTCGACACCCGTATGCTGGGTATGGTTGGGGCTATGTTGATCATTTGGTTTGTCTTTAATATTTTATCGAATGGATTGTTTTTAACTCCACGGAATTTATGGAACCTATCTGTGCAAACTGCCTCTGTTGCAGTGATGGCTACAGGTATGGTGTTAATTATTGTGACTCGACATATTGATCTATCCGTTGGCTCGATTCTGGGCTTTGTAGGCATGATTATGGCGGTGACTCAAGTTGAGCTACTGCCCAAATTGGTCGGCTTAGAAAATCCAGTGACTTGGTTTATTGCCTTAAGTATCGGGATTTTAATCGGTGCGGCAATTGGTGCTTTCCACGGTTATATCATTGCCTACTTAGGCGTACCTGCTTTTATTGTCACCCTAGGTGGCTTATTAGTCTGGCGGGGTGCTGCATGGTGGGTCACCTCTGGACGTACAGTTGCACCCATGGATGAAACCTTCCGTTTAATGGGGGGTGGCCCGTTCGGCTCGATTGGTGCGACCGCTAGCTGGATTATAGGCTTGGTACTTTGTATTGGGATTATAGCTGCGATTATTAATACCCGCCGCCAACGCTTACGCTTTAACTTCCCTTTACGGCCAATGTGGGCAGAGATTTTCCTAGCTGTGTTAGGTTGTGCGATTACTTTGGGGATTATCGCCATTTTCAATGCTTATCCTTGGCCTGCCAAAATTGCTGCCGACTATGCACAAGCCAATAATATTGCCGTCCCCGAAGGGGGGTTATTTATCGCCCATGGCATAGCCATACCGGTGATTATTGCTTTGGTAGTCGCCTTAGTGATGACCTTTATCTCCAATCGTACTAGTTTTGGCCGTTATGTTTACGCCATCGGTGGTAACCCTGAAGCTGCAGAATTAGCTGGGATTAATACTCGCTGGATTACTATGAAAATCTTCATTTTGATGGGGATTTTATGTGCGATTGCAGCGGCGATTTCCACCGCACGCCTAAACGCAGCGACCAATGCACTAGGGACTTTAGATGAGCTCCTAGTCATTGCCGCTGCGGTCATTGGCGGTACTTCCTTAGCCGGTGGCTCAGGTACTATTGTTGGGGCGATGCTCGGTGCTCTGCTGATGCAATCTTTACAATCGGGGATGATTTTGTTGGGCGTAGATACTCCCTTGCAAAACATTGTAGTCGGGATTGTATTAGTGATTGCGGTTTGGGTTGATACTCTCTATCGCAAGCGTACGGCTTAAAACCGGAGTAAACAGAATGACTGAAGCAAAAACACCTCTGGTTGAAATGCGTGATGTTTCCATCTCCTTTGGAGGGATTCATGCCGTCGATCATGCCTCGGCTGATTTATATGCAGGCGAAGTGGTAGCACTGTTAGGCCATAATGGTGCTGGTAAATCAACCTTTATTAAGATTCTCTCCGGCGCTTACAAACGCGATGGTGGGCAAATCTTTATTAATGGCACGGAAGCCAGCATTAATAATCCACGCGACGCCAAAGCTTACGGAATTGAAACCATCTATCAGACCTTAGCCTTAGCCGATAATGTCGACACAGCGGCTAATCTTTACCTTGGACGGGAATTAAAAACCGGTTGGGGAACTTTAGACGATGTAGCGATGGAAGCTGAAGCCCGCAAAGTGATGGGGCGTTTAAATCCACGCTTCCAACGCTTTAAAGAACCCGTGAAGGCTTTGTCCGGTGGTCAGCGGCAATCGGTCGCGATTGCGCGGGCGATTCTATTCAATGCACGTATTCTGATTATGGATGAACCTACTGCTGCCCTAGGTCCACAAGAAACCGCTCAAGTTGGCGAATTGATTAAACAACTGAAAGCGGATGGAATTGGCATTTTCTTGATTAGTCATGATATCCACGATGTATTCGACTTAGCGGATCGAGTGACGGTGATGAAAAATGGCCAAGTTGTTGGTACTGCACATGTCAATGATGTCACTAAAGATGAAGTCCTTGGCATGATCATTCTAGGCAAATGTCCTCCCGGAGCGATCCCAGGGCCTGGAGCCACATATTAGCTTAATAGCGCTTCTCCTTTACTCCCTAGCCACTAGTGTTAGCTAGGGAGCTTTTTTAATAATTTCACCTATAACCCTTAGTTTAACCCCTTCATACTGATTATTTACTTGCACTTTCTGGCCGGCATTTACACAATAATCTTGTCTTTTTTTATTCAAGTAGGCTGTTTATTCTCATGAAAAAAATTCTCTTAATAGCTGCATGTCTGCCCCTATCTGCTGTCGCGGCGGAGTTCGATACGGTTTATTTTTACTCATCTAACCCCTCTACTACCTCGGTAGCTGAGAGCTTGCCAGCAGCCAAAGCTCATACCAACAAACTAGCAACACCTGATACTTCTCTAGTTACGCCTAACGCCAGTGAAACCACTCATAAAGCGGGAGCCTCCAGCGAAACGCTTACTACAAGAGCCCTTGGTAATTTTGCAGTACCCTACACGTCTAAACGAGTGTCTGCACCACCCACGCAAGCTGTTGACCCTAACTCACATGCTTATCTAAGTGCCACCTTTCCTTATAGTACTGTCGGCAAGCTTAATTTCAAAGTCTATGACATGGATGCTCATTGCTCAGCCAGTGTGATTCTAAAAGGCGTTATCGTCACGGCTGCGCATTGTATGCAAGATTATGGTGCTGGCGATGAGCACTTTGACTCTTATGTATTTCGACCAGCCAGTTATCGTGGCAGCAGCCCTTATGGTGAGTGGACACCACTTGCTGCTGTATGGCCGAGCACTTGGTCAAACGGTAATGATGTGGGTGAGGGTTCGGCAGTGGACAATGATTTAGCCGTTATGGTGCTCGACAAGAATGCAGGTGGTCAATTTATTAGTGAAGTAGTCGGTGGACATTTGAATTACGGCTGGAATAACTATTCTTTTTCTAAAAGCAAAAAGACTGGCAATTTGTGGACTGCAGCGGTAACCACTTTAGGTTATCCCGGCTTATTAGATAATGGCGAAATCTTACAGCGTAGTGATGGCCCTACCTACTTGACTACTCTTAGTGAGGCTCATCAAATTTATCAAGGTAGTAATTTTACCGGCGGCTCTAGTGGTGGACCTTGGTTAGTTAATTTTGGTTATCAAAGCCCTAAGTTTAGTGATGGTGCTAACAAAGGGCGCAATGCCGTCACTAATGTCGTTATTGGCGTGACCTCATGGGGTACGGCTGATCCCAATAAGCCTAAGGACAATTTCTCATCACAATTCACGCAAAATAAGCGTTACCCCTTAGCGGATTACGGTGGTTTTGGTGCTGGAAATATTGCGGCCTTACTCAATAGAATTTGTGCCACAAAACCAGAAGGTAACACGCAAACTTTTAAACAATTAGGCTATTGTGATCAATAAGTAGTGACAACCGATGGCAGTTTAACTCGCATAAGCTGCCATCTGCTTAAAGAATTTCAAGCAGGCGTAAACCCCAGAAGAAGATAAAACTACTGATTAACCCTGCCAAAGTGCCTTTAATGAATACACTTTGGGTAGAACCGACATATTTTACTACGCTTTTATCCAACTTATCTAATTGGCGGTCACGCTGACCAATAATTAAATCACGTTGATGAACTTGATCATCGCGATGTGCAATCTGTGCACGCAATGCAGCCAATTCGCCATCTAAATGTTGGATATGCAAGGTCAGCTCTTGAATCTTTTCGTCGCGCCGCCGGATATGCGCTTCTTTGGCAACAATCGATTGATCACGATCATGAATAGTCGCATCACGCAAACGTAAGGAATTATCGCGCTCTTTTAACTCTAATTCACGGGCTGCTAATTGACTGTCGCGCTTTTCTACTTGCCGGTCACGCTCCGCAATTGCCGCATCACGCTCAGCAATTGCCGCATCACGTTCACGCACGATTTCTTCTTGGCGCTGTAGGTCTTTAGTACGCTGCTCTAGCTGAGCATCACGCTCAGCAATCGCTGCATCACGCTCAGCAATGGTTTCTTCGCGCATGGCGAGCATTTCGTCACGATCTTGAATGGTTTGATCGCGGATTTGTAATTGCACGTCACGCTCTGCCAAACTCTGATCGCGCATATGCACATCAAGCTGCAAATTACGAATTTGCTCATCGCGCCGCCGCACTTCCTCGTCACGCTCACCAATAGTGGTCTCGCGGGTTTTCAGGTGTTCGCCTAAATTGCTAATTTGCTTGTCGCGCTCAGTAATGCTTTGATCACGCTCTTTAATTGAGCCATCCCGGGTAAGAATATGCTGGTCACGCTTTTGCAGACTCTCATCACGCTGCAATAAAGACGCATCACGCTCAGATAAAGCTTTATCACGCCCTGCCACTGTTTCATCACGCTCTTGCAAATGGGCATTTAAAGCAATAATGCTGTGATCGCGCTCAAGAATATGTGTGTCGCGCTCTTTAAGCGTATCGTCCCGACTCTTCACTTGTGCATCACGCAACTGAATTTGCTTATCACGTTCGCGCAATTGCAAATCTTGTGCAGTAATGCGCTGATCACGCTCACGAATCGATAGATCGCGATCGTGAATAGTTTGTTCGCGCTCCGCTAAACTGTGATCTCGTTCGTTTAATTGCTTATCGCGCTCTTTGATTTGATTATCGCGCTCGACTACATCTTGATCAGTTTTCTGGATACGCTCATCGCGTAGAGCTAACTGCCGATCACGGGTGGTAATTTGTAGATCACGATCTTGCAGATGATCTTCGAGATTTTCAATCGAACCTAAATAATCATAATTTTTCTGATCGCGAATCACGATCGCTTGGTCGCGCTCTGCAATACTGCGATCTCGATCAGCTAAGGTTTGATCACGTTCGGTGAGCTGCTTATCGCGCTCGTAAACAGTTAAATCCCGCGCCTCTAACTGCTTTTGCTGAATGACTAAGCGCTGATCACGCTCACTGATTAATTCTTCTTTAGTGACCAACCACTGCTCACGTTCTTTAATCGCAACTTCGCGCTCTTCTATGGAGGTATTAGTTGCTTCCATATGGCGTTGAATTTCTTCAACCCGCAAATCACGTTCAGCGACTTGGCGATCCCGTTCCATCAAATGCTGGTCACGTTTAGCAATTTGATGATCACGCTCTTTAATTAATTTCTCTTGCTCTAAAGTTTGGCGGGTACGCTCTTGGATCAGCTGATCGCGTTCTTGAATCTGCTGTTCCTTTTTGGAAATCGTTTCATCACGCCCTTGCAGCAAGCGATCTTTATTTTGCACGGCTTGATCAAAGCGCAATAAGGAACGATCTTTATCCTCCATATTTCGATCGCGCTGCTCGATTAAAGTTTCTTTTTCTTGAATCAGCTTTTCATAAGTAATGAGCTTATTTTCTAAGCCTTTAATCCGTTCTTCTTTGCCTTGCAATAAGCCTTCACGCTGATGCAATTGTTCATCTTTCGCTTGTAAATGAGCATCACGCTTTTGTAGGAATTCTTCTTTAGCGGCTAATTCACGGGCGTGTCGAGCAATTAATTCATCTTTTTCAATTAACAGAGAGCTGAGTTTAGCTAATTGGGTATCACGCTCATCAATCCTTGCATCGCGCACGCGGACATGACCATCTTTTTCTAAGAGAACACCCGTCATATTCTGCACGAAAGCATCACGCTCGCTTAAGCGTTGTTGGAGACCTAGGAGAATACTCTTCAGCGACTGCTTGTCGGAGGCTGTGAGATAGACATTGGTATCCAGTTTTTTGTATATCTCTTTGTCCAATTCTTCCATGTTCATCATTATTCCTATTGGCAAAAGACAACGCCGCATCACTGTTAGAGGTATCTAAGGAATTCTGGCACAGATAGTGATCTTTCGCCATGTAGAAACCTGCTTAATGTCAGTGCTCTGCTTCAAAACTAGGCAAAGGCCCTGCACTCACACTACGCATATTTCGACTACGCAGCACCGGTTGGTTGAGAGAAACCCGACTTTCGCGCCAAACCATCAGAATACCGGCAGTAATCGTAATTCCTGCACCTACAATCGTCAGTGTATCCACCGATTCTTTGAAAAATAAGCTGCCAAAAATAATTGCCCAGATAATTTGACTGTATTGCATCGGTGCCACTACTGCTGCAGGTGCATTACGATAACCTGTTAGGATGAACAATTGACCCAATAAAGCGAGCACACCTAATAAGAACATCAGACATAAATCAAATAACTCCATTGGCTTATACACAAAATATAATAAACAGCCTGAAAGGATAATATTTAAAATCAAAGGGCTTAAAATTAAGGTAGCTGAGACCTCTTCACGGCCAATTTTCCGAGAAATAACTGCAGCGCCTGCCCCACAGAATGCAGATAGTGCACCGAATAAATGCCCTAGCTCTAAGCGCTGTGGTGTCGGTCTGAGAACCACTAATACACCAATCAAACCGCAAATAATCAAGACTCCACGTACTGCTTGTAAGCGCTCACCCAAAAACGGTACAGCTAGTAAAGAAATTAATACCGGTGTGGTAAACAACAAAACATACACCTGCACCATTGGCAGCATGGAAAAGGCGAGAAAAGCGAAGCATAAAGCTCCAACCATTAAAGCGGCACGCATAAAGACTAACCAAGGATGCACCGGACGCAAAGACAAGGAACGAGCGTCGGTAATGCGTACCAGAGAAAAAGGTAAATAACTAAATAGCATCGCAAAAAAGATAATTTGGAATACTGAGTATTCGCTCAGTACTTTAACTAAAGCATCATGCGCTGAAAAAATCGCATAGCCCAATAAAGAAATAAGTAAACCACGTAAAACTTGAGAATTGCTTTTAGAAGTCATGATTATGAATTTAATGAGTCAGCTAACAGTGCTTGTTCGCTAAACTTAAGCTTTGCACCAAAGAATAAAGCCCTAACAACGCTGGCTGCTAGGGCTTATGAATAAAGTATTTGTTTATTATAAAGCCGCTTGCAAGCTAAAAACCAGCATTATTTCGAAGCATTATTAGATTCAAAATAATCACATAAGTTATTGAATTATAAGTTATTTCAAATAAGTATTTGAACTTAGCAAAATTGTATTAGTGGGAGCTGCTTGACACCCTTGATTGACAAGGTATCTAATCAGGGTGTGCAACTTGGAGGAGAACAGTTGCTCTTGAACAGCAAGCTTGCTGTCTAGCTTATGACTAAGTTGGCATATAACTACACATGAGGAGAATGCACCAATGAAAAGATTACCCCGCTTAATGGCTACTTGCTTACTGACTTTAGCGCCTTTGAGCCTCACCCACGCCGAAATCGACCAATTCAAAATCATGGCTCCCGCTAACCCCGGTGGTGGCTGGGATACCATTGCTCGCACTTTAGGGGATGCTTTAAAAGCCAATGGTCAGGCCAAAAATGTGGTGGTGGAAAACAAAGCAGGTGCTGGTGGCACGATTGGGATGGCGCAATTCATCAACAATGAAAAGGGTAATCCGAATGCCTTATTAGTCGCAGGCGCGATTACAGTGGGTGCGATTGAAACCAATAAATCACCCGTGAATTTCAGTATGGTAGCGCCAATTGCACGCCTGATGGGTGAATATGATGTATTGGTTGTGCCAGAAAACTCACCTTACAAGACCCTAACTGAGTTAATGGATGCAGTGAAAAAAGATCCGGGTTCAGTCAGTTTTGGTGGTGGCTCTGCAGGTGGTGTAGATCACATTATCGCGGGTCTCATGGCTGAAACAGTTGGTGTAGAGGGTTCTAAGGTGAACTACATTCCTTTCGCAGGTGGCGGGGAAGGTAAAGCGGCTATTCTTGGTGGGCAAGTCACTGCTTATTTGAGCGGTTATGGCGAATTAGCCGATTTGATTACTGCGCAAAAAGTACGAGCACTTGGCGTAAGTAGTGATAAGAAAATCGACGGTGTTGATATTCCAACTATGAAAGAGCAAGGCGTGGATGTGGTCTTAGCTAACTGGCGTGCCGTGTTCGGCGCTCCTGATATTAAAGAGGAAGAGAAGGCAGCTTTAATTAAACTTGTGGAAGAGGCGGTTAAATCACCCACTTGGCAAGATAAAGCCAAGGCGTCGCAATGGACTGACATGATGCTGACGGGTGATGATTTCAAGAAGTTTTTGGAAGAAGAGCAAAAAGTCACGGCTGAAACTCTGAAAAAACTAAAAATAGGCGGTTAATATGCTCAAGCGCGTGACCGGTGAACAGTGGATTGCCCTCGGGGTCATTCTGATTAGCCTGATTATGGCTTGGCAGATTACTGGCATCTCCCAAAGTACCGGCTATGCTGGCATCGGACCGCGCTTTTTTCCTTCGGTGATAGCAGCAGGTTTGTTACTATCAGGGGTGATTTTGTTGGTGCAAAGCCGTCCATCTAAACACCCCGCAACCGAAGATCAAACCCAAGACCCTGATCATCCCCTCGATTATGCCCCACCGCATCCACATTGGCGCATGTTCGGCATGGCTAGTGCTGCGCTGATCTTGCATATGAGCTTAATCAGCACGCTTGGCTTTACCTTAGCAAGTACGATTTTATGCTTCGGGATTTGCCTAGCCCTTGAAACTGAGCACAAAATTCGCGACCTAATCTTGTCTTTTTTACTAGTGCTAGGTTTATTTCATTTATTCAAGTGGCTCGGTTTAAATCTCCCAGCCCTCATCACTGGAGGGGTGATCTAAATGGATGGTCTACACGATCTTTTTACGGTAGGTTTTGCCACGGCCTTAACCCCGATGAACTTATTATGGGCACTAATTGGCTGTACTCTAGGTACGGCGATTGGTGTCTTACCCGGTGTCGGTCCTGCCGTCACTGTCGCTCTATTATTACCTGTCACTCAAAGCATTGACCCTACCGGTGCCTTAATCATGCTGGCAGGCGTGTACTATGGGGCTATGTTTGGCGGGTCTACCACGTCCATCTTACTGAATACCCCCGGCGAAGCGGGCAGTATTGTTTCAGCACTCGAAGGTAATAAGATGGCGAAAGCGGGACGGGGCGGCCCTGCTCTTTCCACCGCAGCGATTGGTTCTTTCGTAGCAGGTTCGATTGCCACCCTTTTGCTTACCGTACTCGCGCCGATGATTGCTACTTTGACCTTAAAACTAGGGCCTGTGGAAATGTTTGCCTTGATGGTTTTAACCTTTGCCGCTGTTTCAGCGGTGCTGGGTAATTCCCCCTTAAAAGGCGTGATCTCGCTCTTGATGGGTTTAGGGATTGGTTTAATTGGCATTGAGCAACAATCCGGGCAAGCCCGTTTTACCTTTGGCTCAGCAGCACTGTTGGACGGTATTGATATTGTCGTCATAGCAATGGGTTTGTTCGCTATTGGTGAAACTTTATATACCGCGACCTATGAAAATCATCTCAAGGCTCGTGTTGAATCCTTATCGGGTCGATTCTGGATGAGCAAAGACGATTGGCGCCGCTCTTGGAAACCGTGGCTACGTGGCACTGCGATTGGCTTTCCTTTCGGTACAATTCCCGCTGGTGGCACAGAAATGCCAACTTTCCTCTCCTATTCGGCTGAGCGCAAATTAGCACCGCCCGAAGTCCAAAAAGAATTTGGCAAAGGGGCAATTGAAGGTGTGGCTGGCCCTGAAGCTGCGAATAATGCTGCCGTCACTGGCACTTTGATTCCACTCTTGACCTTAGGCATTCCTACTTCAGCGACGGCTGCAATCATGTTAGCAGCCTTCCAGCAATACAACATTGCACCTGGCCCGTTACTGTTCGACACCAATCCTGATTTGGTCTGGGGCTTAATTGCGTCACTCTATATCGGTAATGTGATGCTACTGATTTTGAATCTACCCTTAGTGGGCTTATGGGTACAATTACTGAAAGTACCACGCCCTTTGCTTTATGGTGGCATTGTCGTGCTGGCCACAATGGGCGCTTATGCTTTAAGACAGAATTGGTTTGACTTACTACTGCTCTATATCGTCGGTTTAATGGGCTTTTTGATGCGCCGCTATGATTTTCCGGTGGTACCACTGATAGTAGGCTTGATTGTGGGGCCGATGGCGGAGAAATTCTTCCGGCGGGCGATGTCGATTCATCAAGGTGATTTAACTGTTTTCTTAACACATCCAATGTCTTTAAGCCTGCTCATCATTACTTTAGCAATTCTGATTGTGCCCACCTACCTAAAACGGCGGCAAAACTATTTAAATAAGCCCTAAGTATCTTAAGGGGCTTTATCTGCGCCAACTCTCGTAAGATTCTAAATCGAGGGTTTGATTTTTTTTGATCTGCGCCCTAAACCACTAGCCTCTTGATCACAAAATCAATAACCTATGAGAGAGAGAAAAAGCCTGATATAAGTCAAAAGTTCTATCTATCTCAGGCTAGAGCGTCAAATAACCGCATTGAGTAGTATGTAAATTTTTTTTCCTAAATGTTTGGGAGCCACAGTTTATGTCTTTGAAAATTGCAGCCCCGCGAGAACGTGCTACCGGTGAACGCCGTGTCGCAATTGATCCGGGAATTATGGTCAAGCTCAAACAGTTAGGGCTAGACGTATTGATTGAGCAAGGGGCAGGTTCGGCTGCGCAGATTCAAGATAGTGCGTTTAAAGACGCGACTATTGTTGACTCAGCGCAAAGTCTGTATGAGCAGGCCGATATTGTGTTGAAAGTACAAGCACCAAGTACTGAAGAAGTTGCCCAGCTCAAACAGGGTAGCGTGCTAATCGGTGCTTTGAACCCCTACATCAATCTCGACATCATCAAGCAACTGCGCGACAAGCAGATCACTAGCTATGCGATGGAATTGATTCCCCGCATTTCACGGGCGCAGTCGATGGATATTCTTTCCTCACAGGCTGCAGTGGCAGGTTATAAAGCCGCGATTATGGGGGCTGATCTCTCCACACGCTTCTTTCCGATGCTCACGACCGCAGCAGGTACGATTCGCCCTGCTAAAGTGATTGTAATTGGTGCAGGTGTCGCAGGCTTACAAGCAATTGCAACTGCGCGCCGTTTAGGTGCGATGGTAGAAGCTTATGACGTGCGCTCGGCTACCAAAGAACAAGTCCAGTCTTTAGGTGCAAAATTCATTGAGTTAGGGATTAGCGCAGAAGGTGCGGGTGGCTATGCGCGCGAACTGACCGAGGATGAGAAACGTAAGCAGCAAGAAGAATTAGCTAAGCATATTGCCACCGCCGATGTATTGATTACTACCGCCGCAGTGCCCGGTCGTCCTTCGCCGAAAATTATTCCAGACTCCACGGTTGCAGGCATGAAAAAAGGTGCGGTCATTGTTGATCTGGCGGCTGAAGGCGGCGGTAATTGCACCTTAAGCAAACCCGGTGAAACCATCGAGCATAATGGCGTAGTGATTCATGCACCCTTGAATGTGCCAAGCCAAGTGCCGGTACATGCCAGTGAAATGTATGCCAAGAACTTGTTGAACTTTTTAAGTTTAATGATCAAAAATGGTGAGTATCAGCCCGACTTCAACGATGAAATTATTGCTGGCGCTTGCGTGACCCGCGACGGCAAAATTGTCAATGAAGCGATCGCTAAACTGGTGGGAGCTGCTTAAGATGGATGGATTTACCGCATTGTATATTTTCATGCTCGCCGCTTTCACCGGCTACGAAGTCATCTCTAAAGTCCCAGTGATTTTGCACACACCTTTAATGTCTGGCTCAAATTTCGTCCATGGTATCGTCTTAGTGGGTGCGATGGTCGCCTTAGGCCAAGCGGAAACCGGTACTGAAATCCTGATTGGTTTTATCGCTGTATTATTGGGCGCAGGCAATGCCGTGGGCGGCTATGTGGTCACTGAGCGCATGCTCGAAATGTTCAAAGCCAGCAATAAAGGAGCGAGCAAAGCATGACTGATTTCATCGTTAACCTTGCTTACTTCATAGCAGCGGTTTTATTTATTTATGGCCTAAAGCAAATGGCCTCGCCGAATAATGCACGGAGTGGTATTCAATGGGCGGGTGCGGGTATGGTGCTGGCTAGCGTCATTACCTTTATTCACCCCCAAATTCATAGCAATTACATTCTGATGATTTTGGCGATTGGTATTGGTGGCGGTCTGGCATGGTATACCGGTAAACGGGTGGCGATGACGGATATGCCACAAATGATTGCCCTGTATAACGGTATGGGGGGGGGGGCAGCCGCTGCCATTGCGGGTGTGGAATTACTCAAGCGCCATGATCTACCCTTGGCAGTGCAATTAATGGCAGTGCTAGGTGCTTTAATTGGTAGCATCGCCTTCTCTGGCTCCTTAGTTGCTTTTGCCAAACTCCAAGGTATTAAGGCGTTCAGCGGGGTGATTCGCTTCAAAAACCAGCAAATCATTAATGCTGCTTTATTCGGTATCACCGTATTAATGGGGTTAGTGATCGCGTTTAGCGGCACGGATTATAGCCTATTTACCTTATTCATTTTCTTTGCTTTAGCTCTAGTATTTGGCGTGATGATGACCTTGCCGATTGGTGGTGCGGATATGCCAGTAGTAATCTCGCTCTACAACGCTTTAACTGGCTTAGCGGTCGGTTTTGAAGGTTATGTCCTAGGCAATCCAGCGATGATGATTGCGGGGATAGTGGTAGGTTCAGCCGGTACTCTACTCACGCAATTAATGGCCAAAGCCATGAATCGCCCACTCACCAATGTATTGTTTAGCCAATTCGGTGGAGGTACGGGTGAAGCACAAGCGATCTCTGGCAGCATGAAAGCTATTGAAACACCGGATGCTGCGATTATGATGGCTTTTGCTGAAAAGGTCGTGATTATCCCTGGTTATGGTATGGCAGTAGCACAAGCTCAGCACAAAATCCAAGAACTCACCAAACTATTACTTGAGCGTGGCGTGAAAGTGAAATTTGCGATTCACCCCGTTGCAGGGCGGATGCCGGGGCATATGAACGTGCTCTTGGCGGAGGCGGGTGTTCCTTATGATTTGATCTATGACTTGGATGAAATCAATGAGGAATTTGCCACAGCGGATGTTGCCTTAGTCATCGGTGCGAATGATGTGGTGAACCCTGTTGCACGCACTGACCCCAATAGCCCGATCTATGGTATGCCGATCCTGAATGCGGATCATGCGAAAAACGTGATTGTGATTAAACGTGGTCAAGGGGCTGGGTTCTCAGGCGTGGAAAATCATTTGTTCTTCGCAGATAACTGCCGGATGCTATATGGCGATGGACAGAAAGTTGCCAGCGAATTAGTGAATGCCGTCAAAGAGCTTTAACTCTTTCAGCTAGACTCAATATTTAAGCCCTTCACTACGCAGTATGAAGGGCTTTTTTATAAACCATCTTCTAGTATTGCTTTACTTGTTGAGTTTTAATTGCGCATACGTTAGATAGATAACTTTGCAAGATGCCTAAGCCCCAGATACAAACTAAACAAATAGCTAGTAAACCTCCATATTATGATTCATCGAAAACATAACACTTACACAGAGTGACGTTATACTAGTCGGTAATTTCTAACCATTAATAACCTTGCAACAAATGCTTTTGTATCCATAGTTGATTAATCTCAGTAAATGTTCCTACCAGCATGGGGTCATAATTTAGAATAAGGGTGTAAAACTTTACGCGACACCGAACCCTCAAAAAGTGTCATTTGAGTAGTTTTTTGAAGGGCTAGTGTCGTGGTGAAATGTCGTTATTGTGAAAGCGAATGAGTGTACAAACATGGGTATGCGCGTAGTGGCGAACCACCTTATCGTAGTCGTAGTTGCCAACGTAGCTTTCAAAGCTCCTATCGTTAGGAAGGCCATCAACAGGGTACGCCCGAAAAGATTATCGACATGGCCATGAATGGCAGTGGTGTGCGCGATACGAGCCGAGTATTAGGAGTAAGTGTCACCACAGTGATTGCTCATTTAAAAAAATTAAAGCCTGTTAACCTTAATCTCCGCCCTATTCAAACCACCTTCGATCAGTATGACTGGAAATGATCCTGTGAAAGGGATGAACAGTGGTCGTAGGTGGGCAACAAGCAACGACAACGCTGGCTTTGGTATGCGTGGCAGCCTCATCTAAAAACCGTGTTAGCTTATGAGTTAGGAATACGAGCTGATAAGGCCTTAAAACGCTTGTTAGCCTTGCTCCAAACGTTCAACATTCGACTCTACTGCACGGATCGTTGGGAAGCTTATCGGCGCTTACTGCCTTCTGAGTTGCACCTGATGACCAAGCGTTACACTCAATCGATTGAACGCCAGAACCTCAATTTTTCCGAACTCGACTGAAACGCTTAGCCCGTCGTACCTTGTGTTTCTCTAAATCCATTGAGGTTCACGATAAGGTCATTGGAGAATTCATTAACCGAACTTTCTTCCACTCTTCGTAAAACATGACCCACTACCACTACCTAGATGAATACATTCAAATGAGTTACTTGATTCCCCGTTTTGCCGCTTAACTAGAGCCATTGCTTTCGGGTCAGCAAGTTTTTTATGATTTTATTCAGGCTAAGCTCAGAAAATCTGTCTACACTTTGTAAGTAAATATTATCTGTATTCTATTCGCGTTTATCGCGAAGATCTGAACCTGTTGGTGTCAGCTTGGTCAATTACTTGACTATTAGAGTTGAAACTAGAGAGTTGCTACCCCATATAGAGAACCTATAGGGTAGTGCTTTGGGCACTCTTAACTGAAATACTTAAGAACCAGAGTTAAAGTCTACTTTAATGCAAGTTTAGCCTTGAGGGCTGACTTGTGGGTAGGTTTTTCACAAACGGAGCTGGTATTTTCAAGATTTGTGATATAATCCCGCGTCCATTTTGTCGAGGTCTATTCGGACATGAGTCAAGAAGAGCAGCAACAATCCAGTCTTAGAGAGTTAATTGCGCGTGGTAAGGAGCAGGGCTATCTGACCTACGCCGAGGTGAATGACCATTTACCGGATACTATCGTAGAACCGGAACAGATTGAAGACATCGTTGCCATGATTAATGACATGGGGATCACGGTGTATGAAAATGCACCGGATGCCGATGCTTTATTATTAAACGATGAGGCCGTACAGGCTGATGATGAAGCTGCAGAAGAAGCCGCTGCTGCTTTAGCGAGTGTAGATAGTGATTTTGGGCGTACCACCGATCCAGTGCGCATGTATATGCGTGAGATGGGTACGGTTGAGCTTTTAACGCGTGAAGGCGAAATCCAAATCGCGATTCGCATTGAAGAAGGCTTAAATGAAATTTTGCGCGCTTTAGCGCAGTATCCAGCCTCTACTGAGGTTTTGTTAGATTTATCGAAACAAATTGAGTCTGAAGAAACTCGTCTAACGGATATTGTTAACGGTTTCGTTGACCCCAATGCTATTAATGAAAGCCCGTTGCAACAATTTCAAGTTCGTACTGAGGAAGAGGAAGCGTTAGCCGCTGGCGAAGATGAAGTACCTGAAGTCGTAGTGGGTGAAGAAGATGAAGAGGTTGTTGAAGAGAACCCGGTCGATTTAGGCCCTGATCCTGAAGAAGCAGCTCAAAAATTTGCTGAGCTAAGTGCTTTATATGATGAAGCCGCCGCTTTGCGTGCTAGAGGCGGATCAGCGTATACCGAAGCTCGTGATGCCTTAGCGGCTAAATTCATGGAGTTCCGTTTGGCACAGCCAGTTATTGATACTTTAACTCAGCAATTAAATGAGATTGTGAATCGTATCCGTACTCATGAACGCACCATTATGAAGCTTTGTGTGCAGCAAGGTGGTATGTCGCGGCATTTATTTGTGGAAAGTTTCCCGCAAAATGAAACCGATTTAAGCTGGCTAGATCGCTATATCACTGACAAGAGTAATGGTTCTGCACAACTTGAGTTGGTGAAGAAAAGTGTGCTGGCTACTCAGCAGCAATTGCAGGAAATTGAACACGAGTGCAATCTGACCATTTCGCAAATCAAAGACATTAACCGTAGTATGTCGGTTGGTGAAGCCAAAGCGCGGCGTGCGAAAAAAGAAATGGTTGAAGCCAACTTGCGTTTGGTGATTTCGATTGCGAAAAAGTATACTAATCGTGGTTTGCAATTCTTGGATTTGATCCAAGAAGGCAATATTGGTTTGATGAAGGCGGTGGATAAGTTTGAGTATCGCCGTGGTTATAAGTTTTCGACTTATGCTACTTGGTGGATTCGTCAAGCGATTACTCGCTCCATTGCTGATCAAGCTCGCACGATTCGTATTCCTGTACATATGATTGAGACGATTAATAAACTCAATCGTATTTCACGCAAATTGCTGCAAGAAATGGGGCGTGAAGCGACTCCAGAGGAATTGGCAGTAGCCATGGATATGCCTGAGGACAAAATCCGTAAGGTATTAAAGATTGCGAAAGAGCCTATTTCCATGGAAACGCCAATCGGTGATGATGAAGACTCGCATTTAGGTGACTTTATCGAAGATGGTAACATTATGTCACCCCTCGATTCAGCGACAACTCGCAGTCTGTGTGAAGTAACCCGTGAGGTATTAAGTAGCCTGACAGCACGCGAAGCCAAAGTCTTACGCATGCGTTTTGGTATCGACATGAACACGGATCATACTTTGGAAGAAGTAGGTAAGCAGTTTGATGTAACACGGGAGCGGATTCGTCAGATTGAAGCGAAAGCCTTAAGAAAATTGCGTCATCCGAGCCGTTCGGATATGCTACGCAGCTTCCTTGATGGCACTGATACTTTGCCTTTATCTTAAGGCAAATCACGTGAAAGTTTTGGGCCCATAGCTCAGTTGGTTAGAGCAGTCGACTCATAATCGATTGGTCGCAGGTTCAAGTCCTGCTGGGCCCACCAAAAAACATCATAAAAGCAGTAAGTTACCTAACAGTAATTTGCTGCTTTTTTGTTTTTTACGTGTATTAATCCTCTCTTAACCCGTGAAAAACCAAAGCTTAGGTTAGGTACTTAGCTAACTTATTGCTTATTTGCGGTATTATGTAGCACCTGCACAAAGCTAATGACCTCATAACCCATTAAAATCAA
>NZ_CALMZC010000042.1 GCF_937873765.1 uncultured Thiothrix sp.
GTCATTGGCGAATTCATTAATCAGATGTTTTTCAACTCTTCTGGTGCATGACCTCTATTTTTACACTATCAGTGTCTTTTATAACAATTTCGCCACGCTCTAACTCCTTAATAGAATTAAGAAAATGATTGACCTTGTTGAAAACAAACTCCTCTATTCCATTATTAAAGTATAAATACTTGTTTTTCTGAGGAATGTTCAAGTTTTCTTCTTGCTTTCTATGCCAGCGTAGAGCACCCAAAGTGATAAAGGTTTTGGTTCGTTTCACACCGGGGAACCTGGCAATTCGTGCTAAAAGCATATCTAGCAGATGGTAATGTTCTACCTCTATTTTTAGAAAAATATCAAAATCACCTAGTACCGCAGAACATTCTTGTACATATTTTTCTTCACGAAGAGCTGAAACCGTCTCATAGGTATACTTGCCATTAGTGTAGACTTCTACATAGTACACTTCTTTTTGCTGTTGTAAGGGTGAGTCAATGGCAAACTCCCTCATTGCCATTTGTTTTTCTATTTTTCTTGCTGCACGGTCGTTGCAAGGGCGTGCGGAACTAGGGTTCAAAAACTTTTGTATGGTACCAATTTCAAAATCGACGTGTTCAGCAAAGGCTTTTGTATCACCTTTGAACTCGGTGTCTATCAAGTACTCTATGTTTTTTGCCCGAATGACTTCTTTTTTGCTGCTCATAGCGGTTTCCTCCCCTAAAAATCTGTACACGCAACCCTCATTTCGTACCATTTTTGAATGCTTTTTGTACAGTAACTAATTCACACATCAAAAGAGTTGTACCGAAAATTGCACAGTAAAAGCCTAGAATTATTATTTCGTACCTAAGTAGTCATTTTTTGTACATTGCGATATGCAAAACCAGCTAAAACCATTCTTTTAGCCTTAGTTGATTCATAAATAGTGTTATCGCAGGCTTGTTTTTTAGGGTTCTAAGAGGCAAGGAGAGATAAAATGTTTAGGCTAAATAAAAAGATAGGAAGCTATTGGTTTAGCTTCATCAGTTTGTGTTTACTGTGTGGCTCTGTACTAGCTGCTCCGCTATATACGACACTTATTCAATACTTTGCGAGTACTGGCTCAGCAAGTACGACTCATACCTTTAATCTTCCGTCAAATCAAAAAGTCGCATCTGGGGGCTATATAAAAATAGAGCTTACTGGTGACTTTGATGCTGCTGATGAATATGCAAATTTATACATTGAGGGTACATACATTGGTAAAGCTACAGGTGGAGCAGCTACTTGTACTACCAATCTCACAAAAAACTTTACGTTGCCCCAAGCAAACTTAGAAAAATGGGGTGCTGATGGAAAAATAGAAGTTACTGTTACCAACTCCTCAGCCGTTTCTGGTTGTACTTCTACCCAACGTAAACACGGGCTAGCTTTAAGTATTACGAATCTTGTTAGCTCTCAACCTGTCAAGACACTTTCAAAAGTTCGTTTAACCTGCCCTAGTACTATTGTTGAAGGGGCTACTGGCTCTTGCTCTGCTATAGCTGATTTTTCTGACGCTTCAAGTCAAACTGTTACTTCCTCTGTAAGTAACTGGACAGTAGATAGAGCCGCTTCTATTTCCTCTTCTGGCGTCATCACTGCATCGCAAGTATCGGCGGATACTTTTGTAACAGTAACGGGAAGGTACACCTATAACGGGGTAACAATGACAGGTCTGGGAAATACTACTGTTAAAGATGATAGTATTTCTGGGTTGCGTGAATTTAGAGTTTCTTGCCCTAGCTCATTTAATGAAAATAGCAGTATTCAATGCAGAAGCTATGCAAAAATTGATGGCACAGAAAGAGAGGTTACTACTTCTAGTACTTGGTCAGAAAATGCCTCTTATACCACTATTACCCCTACAGGTGGTTTATTAACGGCTGTAGATGTCATTGGAGATAGTGGAGTATTTGTCAAAGCCAGTTATTCTTATGGTGGAGTTACCAAAGCGGCTGAGCAAGTCGTAACAATAAAAGATATTCCTGTTCTTCCAACGGCGCTTACTATTACTTGCCCACCCTCCATTGATGAATCCAGTACTGCCAATTGTACTGCTACTGCCACCCTTTCTAATGGTACAAGCTCTAATGTTACGAGTACTAGTCAATGGGCAAGTAACAATACTAACCTTGCAACGATTGATAGCAATGGTAAAGTTACAACAAATGCTGTGACAACTGATCAAAATGTTACTTTCACCGCTACATATCGTTCAACCACTTCGTCAGTTTTGACTCGCACATTTACCTCAACTATCAAAAATAAAGTTGACTCATCATCATTAAATGGCAAAACGGTACAATTTACCAATCGTTGGAAAAACTCACTGATTAGTTTGAATGGTAATACTGATTGGTTATTGGCTCAGCAACCGACTGGCTATCACACCATTTGTGAGAAAAATCAACCTAACTACTGTCTAAATATTAGTGGTAGTACTTTGCAGAGTAGTCCTATCAGTACAACAGCATCAACCTATGCTCAATGGGTGCTTGAAGCATATGATGGTCATACTCGGATACGCAATGTAGCTCTCACAAACTTATATATTCACCATGAAAACGCTACAGTTACTGTTGGTAGCATCTTACCTGGCTGGTTGTCTGCCCAGTGGGTCGTGAAAGAAGTTAGTACTAATACTGGAATTAATCTTTTTAATGAAGCTAATCTGAAACTCACTATAGACGGTGAATCAGAATGGATATTTATAAAAGATGAGGTCTATGGTACTGGAGGATATCGCATTTGTGAAAAGTGGCTGACTAACTATTGTATCAATATTCAACACGACATCTTGCAAAGCAGTAGAATTGAAGATACATGGATGAGTGCTGTGTGGATGAAAGAAGACGCAGGAAATGGTTATTTTAGATTAAATAACCGCTGGAAATCTGGAGTTTACATAAACGCAGATGGTTTATTTGACTCAACAACCACTCAAACTAACTCTTATTCCAAAGCAATAAAACTATCAGTATCGAATATTTGGACCCCAAAAGATGCACAACAAAAAGCTGAACCAAATAAACCATCATGCACTACCTCTTTTGATACTTTGAGTACAAAAACTGCTAATAATATAACTCTTTCCATTATGAAATCGACAGATCAAGACCCTGCTTGTTTGAATGTATATTGGTCGTTCGTCTCTGGGGTGAATACTGGAACATATGAAACTGCAATTCGAGCCATTTGTGCTGATAACAAAGACCATTCGATAGCAATATCCTCACGTCCAAATGTCAACTCGATGCAGTCAGGTACTTTAAGTGTTAACTCCGATCAAAAAGACTGTCAAATAAAGGCTTACGGTCGACTCAACAAGGATGATGGTGTATATCTCTACTTTACTCCAAAAAATATATTATTACTTCATGGATTAAACAGCAGCCCAAGTACATGGCAAGATTTCGTTAATTACCATTTTTCAGGGAAATCTGGTGTTAATAATTGTAAGATTATCTATAACGGGCAAGTAACTGACAAATCCATAACAGCAAAAAATATCGCAGGCACTCAAAGTTTATTAAATAACACTGGTTGTTATGTACTAAAATTTGGATCTAACGATAGTCAAAAAACTGCAAATGGAGCAACATGTACAGCTCCAAAAGAAGAAGGCTGTAATGGTGATTATTCAACATTCACAGACTTAGGTAAAGAAGTTGGAGCGGCTATTGCAGCTATTGCACCAGAAACTGCGAATCGTTCAAAAATTATATTGGTCGGACATAGCAGAGGCGGTTTGGCTGCTACTAGGTTTTTACAAACAGAAAGTGATGATCTAAGGGGAAAAGTAGCTGGCTTAGTAACTATTGGTACACCTCACTCAGGAAGTCGTTTTGGAAGGCTATGTGGGAAATCCGACGTTTTAAATGTGTTAAAGGGAAACACTATTACTGCTGCTGCTATTAGTACTTTTCTGGGACAGCGTGTCAAAGAAGTCAAAGAGTTGTTAGAAACACCTAGTGTCTGCTTCCTAGAGGACTTATCTAATAATATCGCAACAATGAAAAGAGAGATATCTAACTTACCAACTTATATAAAATACACTGAAATAGTGTATAGTGGCCAAGAGCTTGGTGATCTTACTAAGGATCATAACCTATTCTCGCTACTTAAATTTTGGTCACCCGATCTAGCTACTTGGCTTAATGAAGAATTGCTCAACCCTGAAACACCTGCAAGTCTGCAAGGAGATGGAATTGTAGATTCTGACAGTCAACATTTATCTAAGGTTTTAGGAAACTCTAACCCTAGAGATATTGTCACTTATATTCATGAGAATGCTGGTGTATTACACACAGACGAACCAAAGCGAGTTAGTGATATTGGCACGGCAATTCTAAATACAATTCAACGTACCAAGTAAAAATAAAAAAGCCCCGCAATGCGGGGCTTCTTCTTAATCAAGGTTTAGAGCTATCGCTTAAGCTGCTTTGTCCGCCGCTTTCACATACTCTGGCATTTGATCAAAGTTCAGGTAACGGTAGATATCGGAAGCCATGCTATCGATAGTCTTCGCGTATTCCATGTACTCAGCAACCGTTGGTAACTTGCCCATGATCGCAGCTACGGATGCTAACTCAGCAGAAGCCAAGTAAACATTGGAGCCAGTCCCTAAACGGTTCGGGAAGTTACGCGTTGAAGTCGAAACAGCCGTGCTACCTGGGGCGATACGTGCTTGGTTACCCATGCACAATGAACAGCCCGGCATCTCGGTACGTGCACCCGCACGGCCATAGATGTTGTAGTAGCCTTCTTCCATCAACTGATGCTCATCCATCTTCGTCGGTGGAGCAACCCATAAACGGGTTGGAATACCATCCACTTTGTTCAAGAGTTTACCAGCCGCGCGGAAGTGACCGATATTAGTCATACAAGAGCCAATGAAGACCTCTTGAATCGCATCGCCTTGAACTGTTGACAATAAACGTGCATCGTCTGGGTCATTCGGGGCACACAGAATAGGCTCTTTAATTTCAGACATGTCGATTTCAATTACAGCAGCGTATTCAGCATCTGCATCCGCACGCATTAAGCTTGGATTGGCTAACCATTCTTCCATGCCTTTAATACGACGATTGATAGTACGCTCATCACCATAACCTTCAGAGAGCATCCACTTCAACATAACGATATTGGAGCGTAAGTATTCAGCCACTGAATCTTCAGACAGCGTGATGGTACAACCGGCAGCCGAACGCTCAGCAGAAGCATCCGATAATTCAAAAGCCTGTTCTACCGTTAAAGTATCCAAACCTTCAATTTCTAAGATACGACCATTGAAGACGTTTTTCTTACCTTTCTTTTCAACGGTCAATAAGCCTGCTTGAATCGCATAGTAAGGAATCGCATGGACTAAGTCGCGTAAAGTGATGCCCGGTTGGCGCTCACCTTTGAAACGAATTAGCACAGACTCAGGCATATCCAGTGGCATAACACCCGTCGCAGCGGCGAATGCCACCAGACCAGAACCTGCTGGGAAAGAAATACCAATCGGGAAACGAGTATGCGAGTCACCACCTGTACCCACCGTATCGGGCAACAGCATACGGTTCAACCAAGAGTGAATAACACCATCACCGGGGCGTAAAGAAACACCACCACGTGTCATGATGAAATCTGGCAGAGTGTGATGAGTAACCACGTCAACGGGCTTTGGATAAGCTGCTGTATGACAGAAGGATTGCATGACTAAATCGGCGGAGAAACCTAAGCAAGCCAAGTCTTTCAGTTCGTCACGTGTCATCGGGCCAGTGGTATCTTGTGAACCCACCGTCGTCATCTTTGGTTCACAATAAGCACCAGGGCGAATACCTGTAACACCACAAGCTTTACCGACCATTTTCTGCGCTAAGGTATAACCCTTGCCCGTATCCGCAGGTTGCTCGGGAGAACGGAACAGATCAGACGCGCCTAAACCTAAAGCTTCACGGGCTTTATTGGTTAAACCACGACCTACGATCAGATTAATACGGCCACCGGCACGCACTTCATCCAACAGTACTGGGGTTTTCAAGCTGAAAGTAGAAATGACTTCATCCGTGCCATGACGCTTAACCACGCCTTGGTAAGGATAAACGTCAATCACATCGCCCATTTCCATTTTAGCAACATCCATTTCGATGGGCAGAGCGCCTGCATCTTCCATAGTGTTGAAGAAAATAGGTGCAATTTTGCTACCAAAGCAATAGCCGCCAGTACGCTTATTCGGAATCCCCGGCATATCCTCACCGAAGAACCACAATACCGAGTTGGTTGCCGACTTACGGGAAGACCCCGTACCCACTACGTCACCGACGTAAGCAACGGGGAAACCTTTGGCTTTAACCGCTTCGATTTGCTTTAAGGGACCAACTGAACCATTGTTAGCTGGCTCAATCCCATCCCGTGCCATTTTCAGCATCGCATTCGCATGCAAAGGAATGTCAGGACGTGACCA
Organism: uncultured Thiothrix sp.; assembly: GCF_937873765.1. Taxonomy (GTDB): domain Bacteria; phylum Pseudomonadota; class Gammaproteobacteria; order Thiotrichales; family Thiotrichaceae; genus Thiolinea. The sequence continues at coordinate 6,458 of NZ_CALMZC010000042.1, forward strand.
CGCATCGGGAGCTGGAGATAAGTCGTCAGTATTGGTTTCGCCTGGTACTTTGAACACGGTAACTGTGATCTTTTCAGCCAATTCAGGGCGTGAAGTAAACCACTCACCGGCTGCCCAAGAGTCCATGACTTTCTGCGCAGAGGCATTACCTGCTTTAGCTTTATCAGCGACATCATGGAAGGCATCGAACATTAATAAGGTATGCGACAAGGCTTTGGCCGCTGCCTCAGCAGTCGCTGGATTATCTAAAGCAGCGATTAAAGGCTGAACATTGTAACCACCCAGCATAGTACCTAACAGCTCAACAGCACGCTCTGCACTGATCAGCGTAGATTGAGCTTTGCCACTGGCAAGATCTGCTAAATAAGCCGCTTTCACATAAGCAGCTTCGTCAACACCCGCTGGAACACGATTTTCAATTAAATCAACCAAGAAGGCTTCTTCACCTGCCGGAGGATTCTTTAACAGCTCCACTAAAGCTGCAGTTTGTGCAGCGTCTAAGGCTTTAGGTGGGACACCCTCAGCAGCGCGCTCTTGCACATGGTTACGATAGGCTTCCAACATGAGACATTATCTCCTCAAACACAATTCTTTGAATTACCGTTTAGCTACAGGCACGTAATCGCGACGTGGCGAACCGATATACAATTGACGTGGACGGCCGATACGTGATTCTTCGTCACCCATCATTTCATTCCACTGAGAAATCCAGCCTACGGTACGCGCTAACGCAAACATCACCGTAAACATCGTGACTGGAATCCCCATGCTCAGGAAGATAACCCCTGAGTAGAAATCCACGTTTGGATATAAACCACGCTCTTTGAAGAACTCATCACTCAAAGCAATTTGCTCTAATTCGCGAGCGATATCGAACAACTTCTGGTTTGGATTACCCGGTGGCAATTTATCCAGAATTTCATTAGCTAACTTACGGATAATCTTGGCACGTGGGTCATAGTTTTTGTAAACACGATGACCAAAGCCCATTAAACGGAAACGATCGTTCTTATCTTTAGCACGAGCCACCCAATGTGACAGCGGTTGATCAGATTTTTCGATCTCACGCAGCATATTGATAACAGCCTCATTCGCACCACCGTGTGCAGGCCCCCACAGAGAAGCAATGCCCGCTGCCGTCGCTGCATAAGGGTTGGCTTCTGAGCTACCAGCTAGACGTACCGTTGAAGTCGAAGCGTTTTGCTCATGATCAGCATGCAGGATTAAAATAACATCCAGTGCTTTAGCAAATAATGGATCAACTTCATATTCCTCAGTAGGTACTGCAAACATCATGCGCAAGAAATTGTCTGCATAACCTAATTTATTCAGCGGATACATAAAAGGTAAACCACGTGAATAACGGAAGCTCCACGCTGCAATCGTTGGCATCTTCGCGATTAAACGATGCGCACAACGCTCACGTTGAACCGGATCATGAATATTTAAATCTTCATGATAGAACGCTGACAGCGCACCCACGACGCCGACCATGGTCGCCATCGGATGCGCATCACGCCGGAAACCACGATAGAAGCCTTGCATTTGATCATGCAGCATCGAGTGACGCGTGATGATGTGTTCAAAATCTTCTTTTTCAGCTTGGGTAGGCAGTTCACCTTTCAACAGCAAATAGCACACTTCTAAGAAAGTGCTTTGCTCAGCTAATTGCTCAATGGGGTAGCCGCGATACAGCAGCTCACCCTTATCGCCATCAAGATAAGTAATCGCACTCGAACAACTTGCAGTTGCCAGATAACCTGGGTCATAAGTAAACAGGTTCAGCTCTTTGGTCAGCTTGCGAATATCTATGGTTTTGGTTCCCATAGTTGGACTCAATACATCCAGCTCGACTTGCTTACCCGTCAAGTTGTCAGTCAGTGTAACGGTATGTTTGGTCATCATGGTACTCCAAGTATCGGGTGGTTCGGGATTATTTGCTCAGAGCGGTAGCAATACCTTTGCCCAACTCTGCTGGAGATTTCACGGTAATGACACCAGCAGCTTCAAGGGCTGCAAACTTCTCATTGGCAGTGCCCTTGCCGCCCGCAATAATCGCGCCAGCATGACCCATACGTTTACCTTTTGGTGCAGTCACACCAGCGATATACGCAGCAACCGGTTTAGTCACGTATTCTTTAATAAAGGCTGCAGCTTCTTCCTCAGCAGAACCACCGATTTCGCCACACATCAAAATGGCTTCAGTTTGTGGATCTGCTTGGAACAATTTGAGTGCATCAATAAAGCTAGTGCCCGGAATAGGGTCGCCACCGATACCGATACAAGTACTTTGACCCCACTCATTGGTTTGCTTGACAGCTTCATAGGTCAAGGTACCCGAACGAGACACAATGCCAATCTTACCCGGCTTGTGAATATGGCCGGGCATAATACCAATTTTGCACTCACCCGGAGTGATTACACCGGGGCAGTTCGGGCCGACTAACCGGACACCGAGGCTGTCCACGATCATTTTAGCTTCAAGCATGTCCAGCGCTGGAATGCCTTCAGTGATACAAACGATCAGTTTTACGCCTGATTCAGCCGCTTCAATGATGGAGTCTTTACAGAAAGGCGCTGGAACATAGATCACCGAGGCATCCGCACCCGTATCACGTACCGCTTCTTTCATCGTATTGAAAACAGGTAAACCTAAGTGGGTAGCCCCCCCTTTACCTGGAGAAGTACCACCAACCATTTTGGTGCCGTAAGCAATGGCTTGCTCAGAGTGGAAAGTACCTTGCTTACCGGTGAAGCCTTGGCATAAAACTTTAGTATCTTTATTAATCAGTACGCTCATGCAGCACCTCCTACAGCAGCAACGATTTTACGAGCAGCATCGCCAAGGTCATTGGCAGCAATCACCGCTAAACCACTGTTATTCAGTAGTTCCGCACCTTTTTCAGCATTGTTCCCTTCTAAACGCACGACAACAGGAACGGTCACATTCACTTTTTGTACCGCTTGAATAATACCTTCAGCAATCAAGTCGCAACGAACGATACCACCAAAGATATTAACCAGAATGCCTTGAACTGAACTATCCGAGAGGATGATCTTGAAAGCAGCCGCTACGCGCTCAGCGGTTGCACCACCACCAACATCTAAGAAGTTGGCAGGCTGTCCACCGGACAATTTGATAATATCCATCGTTGCCATCGCCAAACCAGCGCCGTTTACTAAGCAGCCGATATTACCTTCCAGAGCTACGTAGTTCAGATCCCACTCAGAGGCTTCGATTTCACGCGCATCTTCTTGAGACTTATCGCGCATCGCGACTAGGTCAGGTTGACGATATAAAGCGTTGCTATCCACATTCACTTTACCGTCTAAGCACAGTAGATTGCCTTCTTTAGTCACTACCAAGGGATTGATTTCTAATAAAGACAAATCTTTTTCTTTAAACATTTTGCCTAAGCCCACTAACAGCTTAGTAAACTGATTAATTTGGTCGCCTTTTAAACCTAAACCGAAAGCCAATTCACGGCCTTGATAAGGCATCACACCGGCAATCGGGTCAATGGCAGTTTTCAGGATTTTTTCAGGAGTCTCGTGGGCAACTTTCTCGATTTCCATACCGCCTTCAGTCGAAGCCATAATGACAACACGACGGCTAGCACGATCTAAGACTGCCCCTAAATATAATTCACGATCAATATTGCAGGTTTCTTCAACCAGAATCGTGTTGATAGGTTGACCGTTAGCATCGGTTTGGAAAGTCACCAAGTTGGTGCCGAGTAAAGAGCCAGCAAACTTGCCTGCTTCAGCGGGGTTATCAAATAACTTAACACCACCTGCTTTGCCACGGCCACCGGCATGTACTTGTGCCTTGACAACGACTTTAGGAGTGCTTAAGGATTTAGCGGCTTCTTCAGCTTCAGCAGCACTAGTGGCTACCTTGCTATTTGGCACAGGCAGGCCATATTGGCGGAACACTGCCTTGGCTTGATACTCGTGTAAATTCATCCTGATTTCCTTTAGTTGCTAACCCACTTTTAACAGTAGGTTTTGTTCGCACAAACGCCACGACTCTTGTAAACAAGGCGTGGCGTGTAGTGTTTTTTAGTATATGCAATTAACGCTTGCGGTTAACTGCGTGCAATGCGCGTCCATCGACAGACAACATAGCTTCATGCACGGACTCAGACAGGGTGGGATGTCCAAAGACCATCCGTGCCACATCTTCTGCTGAGCTTTCACATTCCATGGCAATCACAGCTTGACCAATTAACTCAGAAACCATTGGTCCTACCATGTGCACACCAAGGAGACGATCAGTCTCAGCATCCGCTAATACTTTCACGATCCCAGCATCTTGACTCATGGCTTTCGCACGGCCATTCGCTGCGAATGAGAAGCTACCCGTACGATATTCAACACCTGCTGCTTTCAGCTCAGCCTCAGTTTTTCCAACCCATGCAATTTCGGGATGGGTATAAATAATCCAAGGAATATTGTTGTAGTCCAGATGAGGCTTTTGACCCACGATCTGCTCTGCAACCACTACACCTTCTTCTGAAGCCTTATGTGCCAACATGGGGCCTTGTACGCAGTCACCAATTGCATACACATTCGGTAGATTGGTTTTGAGATGACCATCTACGACCACACGACCGCGCTCATCTATTTGTAAGCCGATTGCTGCATCAGCAATATCACGAGTATTGGCTTTACGACCTACTGCAACAATTAAGCGATCGACTTCAATTTTCTGTTCGCCATTTTTGTCGTTGTAAGTGACCATTAAACCGCTTTCACCGACTTCAACGGCAGCGACTTTAGAGCTTAAGCGAATATCCAAGCCTTGCTTTTTGAACTGCAGCGCAGCAGCTTTAGAGACATCACGATCAGCAACCGCTAAGAAGTCATCGAGTGCTTCAAGCACGACTACTTCTGAGCCTAAACGCCGCCAAACACTGCCCATTTCTAAGCCAATGACACCAGCACCAATCACACCTAAACGCTTTGGTACTGTTTCCCAGTCAAGAGCACCCGTGGAATCAACAATGCGCTCATCTAACCATTTAGCAATGGGTAGCTCAATCGAAGTTGAACCCGTCGCAATAATGATATTTTTACCAGCATGCGTAGCAACCGTACCATCTTGCGCAGTGACTTGTACTTGATTACCCGCCAGTAATTTACCGCGACCTTGTAACCAAGTAATTCCATTGGCTTGAAATAACTGTGCAATGCCACCGGTTAATTGCTGCACGATTTTATCTTTGCGCGCAATCATTTGTGGAACGTCAATTTTCAGACCGTCTACTGTAATTCCATGATCGGCATTGTAATGAGCAATTTCTTCATAGCGCTCAGAGCTTTCCAGCAGCGCTTTAGAAGGAATACAGCCTACGTTTAAACAAGTACCACCTAAAGCGGGTTTACCTTGTTTATTAATCCACTCTTCGACGCAAGCGGTTTTTAAACCCAATTGCGCACAACGGATAGCGGCGACATAACCGCCGGGGCCACCACCAATGACAACAACGTCAAAATCACTCATGCCTTAATCTCACACGTCCAGTACGATACGAACTGGATTTTCTACCAATTCTTTAATGGTCTTGAGGAAAGTTACCGCCCCCTGACCGTCTACAATCCGATGGTCATAAGACAAGGCGACATACATCATCGGGCGAATCACAATTTCATCATTGACAACGACAGGACGTTTTTGAGTCGCATGCATCCCCAAGATCGCGCTTTGAGGAGGGTTAAGAATTGGGGTTGACATTAGCGACCCAAAAACGCCCCCGTTGGTAATCGTGAAAGTACCGCCTGATAAGTCAGACATGTCTAATTTGCCAGCCTTCGCTTTCTTTGCGAAATTGACGATACTGGTTTCAATATCAGCAAGGCCAAGGTGTTCGGCGCTACGTAAAACCGGAACGACTAAGCCACGCTCAGAAGAAACTGCAATCCCTACGTCACAGTAGTTGTGATAAACCACATCATTGCCATCAATGAACGCATTGATTTCAGGGAAGCGTTGTAAAGCAATGGTTGCTGCTTTAACGAAAATCGACATGAAGCCTAAACGAGCGCCATGTTTCTTCTCGAAAGCATCTTTGTATTCGTTACGAATATCCATGATGGGCTGCATGTCGATTTCATTGAAAGTCGTCAACATAGCAGTTGATTGCTTCGCTTCTAATAAACGCTCAGCAATACGTGCACGCAGACGAGTCATGGCAACACGATTCTCTGCACGATCACCCGTTGAAACAACTGGCGCTTTTGGTGCAGTAGGTGCTGGAGCCGCAGCGGCCGGCGCTGGTGCGGCTGGTTTGGCAGCAGGGACATCTTCTTTCAGAATACGGCCGTCTTTGCCAGAGCCATTGATATCAGAGCGATTAACCCCGGCCTCATCCATAGCTTTACGTGCTGCAGGGCCAGCTTTAGCTTCAGCAGCGGCAGGTGCAGCGGCTTGTGGTACGGCCGCCTCAGGAGCAGGAGCAGATGGAGTAGCGGCAGCACCCGCTTCAATTTTACCTAAGAGCTGACCGCTAGTAACTGTTGAACCTTCAGGTTGGGTAATTTCAGCTAAAACACCCGCTACTGCAGCAGGAACTTCTAATACAACCTTATCCGTTTCAACCTCAACCAGAACTTCGTCTAGCTTAACCGCATCACCCACTTTTTTGTGCCAGGTAACAACGGTCGCATCAGCAACAGACTCAGGCAATACTGGGGTTAAAATTTCACTACTCATCCTGTCCTCATCCTCTATCGGTTCGTTTGGCGGTTATGTGGTTTTGATAAACCATCTGGTAATGATAGTGACTGTTTTTAGAGCATTCTGTCCATGAATTAGCAAACATGTTCACGGTAAGGTAGTCACAGAAAAATCTAGATTTAGATTCGATGACTGACTCCTAAAACCAGCCCTCACAAGAAGATTGTCGACATTATACGCCCGAACTTAACACTGTCAAATCAAACAGGCTTTTATTGTCGACAAAACAACAGGATTTGCTAAAAAGCAGCGAGAATGGGGATTTACTTTAGAGGAAACGAGGATTTAGTTGAGGATAAGCAAACTACTCTCTACATAAACAAGTAGAGAGTAAGCTTGATGGTTGAAAGAGTAGGCTAAAAACCCATAAATTCAGTTGATGAAGTACTTAACTAAACATCCCTTTCAACATGAAGAAAAAGAGTATGGATAGTATAGCGCCTGCTGGCAAAGTAACAACCCACGACATAAAAATATTACCGACGATGCGCATGTCAATCGCTGCAATCCCACGTGCGAAGCCAACTCCTAAGATAGCACCGACCAAAGTGTGTGTGGTAGAAATTGGCAAACCAGTATAAGAAGCCACTACGACTGTTGAGGCGGTTGCAAACTCAGCTGAAAAACCACGTGTAGGGGTTAATTCAGTAATTTTCTTGCCAACAGTCATCATCACTTGATAGCCAAAAGTTGCCAAGCCCAATACAATCCCAACAGCGCCCACCAGCAACACCCAACCCGGCACGGCTGATTTGGCAGCTAACTGTCCGCCTTCATTGACCATACTAATAATAGCTGACATAGGCCCTACTGCATTCGCCACATCATTGGAACCGTGTGCAAAGGCCATCGCTGAAGCGGTAAAGATCATTAACACACCGAAAATTTTCTCTACACTAGCAAAATGGAAGGTTTTATCAGCTTGCTCATCAATAGCGACTTTCTTAATTAAGATCGCTCCTACTAAGGCCAGTACTACCCCTACACCTATAGCTATAAATATTTCTAAACCTTGTGGAATATTCAACCCAACATGAGCCAAACCTTTTTGTACGGTCACTAAAGATAAAATGAAACCAACAGCAAATAGATAATAAGGACCATAACGACGTGCATTTTTGAGAGGGTCTCTAGTATCTAAGACCAGCTTATGAATACTGGTAAAGACCAAAAAGGCTAAGACACCCGCAATGAATGGGGAAAAAACCCAGCTAGTAGCAATATTTAAAACTGACCCCCAGCTCACTGCATCAGTGCCAACACCCACTGCAGCAAAACCTACAATCGCACCCACAATACTGTGAGTAGTCGAAACCGGCCAACCTTGGAAAGAAGCTACAGTTAACCAGATACCGGCAGATAATAAAGAAGCCAACATTCCCCAGACTAAATACTCAGGATGATCATCAAAAGCCTCCACTGAGACAATGCCGCTACGGATCGTATTGGTAACCTCACCACCTGCCAGATAGGCACCGGCAAACTCAAAAATTGCTGCAATTATCAAAGCTTGTTTAATCGTTAGCGCTCGCGATCCAACAGAGGTTGCCATCGCATTGGCTACATCATTAGCTCCTATTCCCCAAGCCATGAAGATACCGAAAGCGCCCGCTAAAAAAATATAAACCGTATTAACATCACTAAGCCATGCCATCATTTTGTTTAACTCCTTAGCGTGCCAGCATTAATTGCAGTCGAGTACCTACGCGTTGCGCATCATCCGCAACCCGTCCAGTCCACTCAATTAAACGATAAGTAAACATGACATCAGTGGCTCGCAAGCTATCTTCTAACTCAAATAAGATATTGCGTAACTCAACCTGCTTGCGGTCAGTGGTTTGCTCAATGCGGCCTAATTCCTTAATCATCTCCTCGACACGCTCAACCTCTAAACCACGGAAACCTGTTTCTACTAAGGAATCCAACTCACCAATCACGATCAGTGCTTGCTCAACAGCCTTCACAGTCTGAGTTGTATATTTAAGAAACAACTCACGCATGTTTTCAGGTAATTGCATTTTGCGCCCGACTACTAAACCAGCAATGTCTTTCGCTTGGTTAATAACCGCATCCTGCATCATCAACACATCCAAGAGGTCGCGCCGATCCACAGGCATAAATAAACCTTTGGGTAACTGATGGCGTAAAGCATGTTTCATATCATCAGCTTCATGCTCCGCTTGTACGATAGCTTGTTGCTCTGCTTTTACCTGTTCAAGATCACCTGCATTCATAGCCTCCACCAGTGGGATTAGATGTTGCACACCTGTGCACACTTTCTGCATGTGTTCTTGTAAGGGGCGGATAGGAGAATGGCCGAATAGGCCTGACATATAATTGGATATAGCCATAAAGATCACCCTTGGGTCTGTGTGGGATTAATGGCGAGTGATTATGAACACTGTGAAGCTTTTATGAAAGTTTTATGAATATATGAAATGTGTGCCGCATCTACCGCATCTATTTGAGTATAGATTCAGAGTGCAACACTCAAGCTACTCGACACTGCTCCTTCGCTCATATGACAACCAAAGTATTTAGCACGTTCAAGAACTTGGCTAGCCCAATTTTGGTGAGTACTTGGCTCGCACATAGCGCCATTGAATTGAAAAACCGCAGGCACATTGTTAGTTAAAATTTTTTTTGCCGCTAAATAATCATTCTGAGTGACTTTTAAGGCTTGATGGATAATCGGGATTTGACTGGGGTGAATCACTGTTTTCCCTACCAAACCATGTAGTAAATCTCGCTTAAATTCAGCCTTAAGCACTTGGTGATCACGAAAGCTTTCAAAGACAGGAGCCGTTAAACGAAAACCTGCTGGTATGAATTGCGCGATCAACATCCCTATGACATAAGCTAAAGGCCCATCATACAAGGTATGTTGTGGATCCGTCCGAAGCTGTAAACAGGCTAATAAATCATTGCCTCCAATACGCAACACCAAAATACGCGACTTTAAGCCTGCCTGCTGTAAGCGCAAACGCAACTCACGCACTGCATGAGCATCTAAAATTTGAGCGGTTTCCAAAGTCGGCATAAAGCAAAAACTAGTAGGTGCCGCCTCGATTACTCGTTGCCAATCTGGAAATGAATCATGATCAAACTTTGGTAAAACCAAACCATCTAATACACAAATACACTTTTCTTGTAGAAGATTCAAAGCCATTTGCGGATGACGGGGACGAACAAATACTAAAGGCTTAACTCGGCGCTCAGTATGATAAAGCACCTCTAAACAAGCGTATAAGTTGACTAAAGCCGCCTCAACCTCATGTTCAGCAATTGCATCTTCTAAACAAATCACCAAAGAACGTAAATCAGGAATCTTTTGTTCCAATATGACCTCAAGCAAATCAGAACGAGTTGCTGGCATATATAAAGTGGCACCTAATTGGTAAGGTGATAGTTTGTTATTCATATAGTTCTTTTTATAATAGTGACAGCGCGATAAGGTGCTATGCGGTCTCCAACCACATTCAGAGCAATACCTCGTTGCTTAGCTAGATAGCTTAATAAACGAAGGTTTGGATCCTGCGAAGACTGAACTAATATGGCATCGGGTAAGCGACGCATGACCGCACGGGTTGCTTCAGCAATACCAGGTTTCAGCAAGTTTAGGTTTTTAATAGCATAATCTGTAATAACTTGCTGTAAGGCTACTTCGGCTTGTCCAGCTAAATTGTGACGTACTTCAGAAGTCCACGCTAATGGGGAAATCGGTGGCAATTGGGCATATTCAGCTTCAATGCTTGCAATAAACTCCTTACTGACATCATGCTCAGTCAAATGCTGATAGAACATACACTGATGCCAACCAGCATCTGATGGCCAGATTGAGCGTGAGACTAAGCCAGAAATGGTCGAACCCAGAATACCGAAGGGAATCAACCAATCATCACCTGAAGCAGCTAACCATGAACGACCAGTAGGGTCAGATAAACTCACAAAAGGAATTTCTCGCTGCGGATAGCGTTGAGCTAGAGAAGCTGTGAGCTGAGTAAAAATCGCCCCCTTCCCCACCCAACCATCTAAAAAGACTAGATGTTCAAATGTATGCCGAGCCTCTATCCAAGTTAGTGCACTCGCATCAATACCTCGATCACGAATAATACTGACGCCATAGTGGCAAGCATCCACGCCCATTGCGCGTAAAGTACGTACTAATAAAACCCCCAAGGGCACACCCGCACGCACAAAACTAACTAATACGACAGGCTGTTGCGGGCGATGCTCCCGAATAGCTTGAGCTAATTGCTGTACTTCCAAAGCTAAACGTTGCTTGCCGGCTTGGAGTGCTTGCCTAAACAGCTGCATATGTTCAGGCGATGGCGGCTTTTCCAAGGTTAGCATCTCGGAGTAATGCAATTGACCTGATTGAATCAACTGCTCTTTCTGTTCAACCGGAGTATCAGCTAAAACACGTAAGCGCAGTAAAAACTGAATATCATCAATGTTATAAGAACCCGAGAAGCCTTTATAATCCGTCATGCCATTGCTCTGCTAACTGACTTTTCGCCGGAAACGCTAGAAAATCACACTGCCTCATAAACTCAAAGTCAGACAAGCTATCGCCCATACCAAACACAGGTCGTCTTCCATAACTGATTTGGCATCGTTTAAGCACTTCTGCAACCGCTTGTCCCTTGCTAATGGGCAGAGGAATCAATGCTAGATTATTATCATTTTGGTGGAAATAAAAACCTTCTAAATCAAGCTGTTCTAATAATAACTGTTTCACTTGATATAAATCAGAGGCCTGTCGATTACTTTTTAGCACTGCATAGACGGCTGTGTTTTCCACACTCTCTAACCAGCCCCGTAAATCTAAACCTGCTTGCTCACCTAACTCTAAACCTTGTTTTAGCAAATGCTGGAGGCGTGCTTGATAAGGAGCTAACAGTGCTTGGGTAAGGCCATGCCATGCTGGCTCAATCTCACCTTCAGGTGTCAAAATGACCCCACCATGCAAACACACCGCGCCATGACGAAAAGGAATTTGTACACGTTGAAACGACTTAATCCCCCTTGCAGTCACAGGCATGACTATCATGTGCTCTAAAGCCCAGTGGATGAACTCATGCTGCCACGGATAAAAGAAACTAAGTGGCTTTCCATCAGCACCCTTAGCCACTAATAGCGATGGCTCTGCGGTTGACATCTTGCGAGCTGTTTGAAACAAGGTATCATCTAAATCAGTGAGAAGAATCGGCTTCATGGATAGAACTCCACCACTTTAGCTTGTAGGCTTGCAACCAAACTAGTATCTAGCAAAGCAGGCGGTGTTTCGGTACAGAGAAAGATACGATCATAAGCACTTGGGTCGACGTTATATAAGAAATTTGCGATACCTTGCCCGTAGTTATCATGCAAGGCATAACTACGCTGAATACTATGCCCTAAAGCAATTGGTGAGCGGGTTGTTGCACTGAAATGTACCTGTGCACCTATTTGCTCTAAGGATTCTGCTAATAAAAAGGGGAGCCATACAAACTCACCAGTTCCTAAGACTAAAATACGCTCATGCGCTTGCACATCTAACTGTGCAGCCAATTCAGGTAGGGTATGGGTTTGTACACCCAAACGCCCCCAATCATATGCACAATTGGCTTGCCATGAGCCTGTGCCAACTACATCAACAGCAGGCATCTCAGGTGGTGGGGAATGATTCGCTTCCCAATGCCATTGTCCCTCTAATAAACTAGCCTGACTAGCACGTGCACCTAATTGGGCAGCCGCCTGCCCAGCTGACCAATCAGTTAAAGTAGTCACAATAATCCGCTCAAAAGAATCTTTGCCCTTTTCCTGTAAAGCTGTGACTAAATTAGCAAAGGTTTTACCGGTTGAAGCCTCATCATCAACTAGCACTAAAGAACGTCCCATTTTCAACAACTCTTGATGAGAAACTGCTTGAGGATAATGTAAGACTTGCTGAGTAGCATGACTATGCTCTTCGCGAAACTCTAAAAAAATAGGAGCGGGCAAAGGATGGCGAGTAGTACACAAATATAAAGTGTCATTCCGTGTTCGACTTAAAGCTTGTTGTATTCCTGCACCTAAAGCGACCGCTGTTTCTGCCATGCCGATCACCACTACTGGCCCTGGTAAATCAAGTGGAATACGTGCAGCCAAAGCATTCATAGCCGCCCGCATCTGTGAGGGAGCTACTGGAATGTGCCGTCCAAGCACTTTAGAAACAAATAAAAAAGCACGCTTAGGATTACGACGTTGTGCAAACCCAAACAAATCATCAGCTTGATAATCACTCACAGGTGGAGCTAAAGACAAAGTAAGCGTGCCAGTCTGTAATTTCACACTTAAAGCCATGAACTCCCCTATTTTTTGGAAACAAACTATGGTTAATATTAAAATTTGCGCTAAGTATAGCAGGCCTATCTATAAATTTAGCTAATAATTAAGCAGCACACTCAACTCGCCAAATAGCCTGCTGTGTTTGCGTAACAATTTGTGCTGCTGTCAACACAGGCGCTCTCTCAGCAACCTTACTATGGTTTACCTGAGCAGCATCTAGTAGAGCTATCGCTAATACACCGCGAATTGCAAAATTCATGTTCTGCGTATTGGTAAAGCTAGATGAGACCACACCTATCACCCCCCCATACTATCGAGCAAAGGGCTGCCACTAGAGCCGGGTTGGATAGGTGCAGTAAACTGCAATAAACGCACATCATTATGTGCCCCAAATAAACCCGAAATCACACCTTGAGTGACTTGCACCCCACTCCCCATAAGGCTAGCTAATGGATAACCCAAGGTTGTAATAGCTTCAGCCAATTGCACTTGTGTCTGACGGAATGGTAAAGGCATGAGCGGCAGATTGGTATTTACCCGGACTAAAGCAAGATCATTCGTGCTATCACTGATCATCACTTCGCCTAGCATTTTACCTTGCATAGAACTTAGTTGGATCTGCGAGGCTCCCTCGACTACATGTGCATTGGTCATAAATACTTGCGGGGCAACTAAGAAGGCTGAACCTGTCCAGGTATCAGGGTTCTGCCGACTGGAATCAGGATGATTATCCCCTGCTAGAAATGGGGAGCGCTCATCAATCTCTCGTCCCATACGTCGGCCTAAAGCGGCTAAACCATAAGCAGACGTTTCCGCTAAGGCTCTGACCTTCCACTTTCCCTGCCTTAAGTAAAACTCAGCCACAATCATGGCAGAGGCTGTCTCAGTCATTAAGGATAAACTATGCTGAAACACATTCGGCAAGCTCAGTGTAAGATCTCCGCCTAAATCCAAAGGCCCCAAAGCACCATAGCGATACAGTACTACACCTAACCTAGCAATAGTGGGGGCAGGTAAATGCTTTATTTTTAAACTCAGGCCATAGCCACAAGCATCATTATCGAGGGTGGTGGTCATCCAAGCTGGATCGGGTAGGTGACCTAATTGGGCAGGCACGACTAACTGTCTAGCTTCATTTAGTGGTAAGACTGCGATTCCAATATCATGTTTAATAGGCCGACTAAAACGCAAACTTAAAGACCAGTAGTCACCTTCTAAGGCCAAATTAGCGCCTATTGATAAATTTATCATTATGTTTATACCTACCACTATAAAGTGTATTTGATCATAGCAAGAAGCCACTGAGTTTGATAAAGTTTACGCCTAACGTGAGCAATGGGTGGGCACTTCACTTAAATACGCTTGTATTAGGATTTGCTTAAATAAATCACAATAAACATACAACTCAACTTCTTGCGAACTACCAAACATGTACCCTTTACTTCAAATAACTCATCACTCACTCAAGGCTGTTTGAAAACTTAGCTGCATTCAAGCTAGGTTTTGATTAAAAATTGGAGTTCTCAAAAAGTACTCGTCATTCATTGACATCAAGCAGGACACATTATGCGTATTTGGTTCAATAAAACATTCTCCAGTATTAGCTCTATTTTTTATAATCTGCGCCAAGCTAAGGATGTAGGTCAGCTCACTATTATTGCTAGTCATACCAACGCTTATGCTCCTGCTTTAGGCGCAGCTCACGAAGCTTATGTTGAGCCTAGTGGATTAGTCGGTGCAGCCTATTTAGGCTGGTGCTTGAAGTTTTGCCAAGAACAGCGAATCGATCTGTTTTGGGTAGCGAAAGAAGCTCGTTACTTAAGCAACCATAAAGAAAAATTTGCACAGATAGGTACTAAACTATTAGTAGTGGCTACTTCAGAAGTTTTAGGCCTATTAAATAATAAAGGCGTATTTTATCGCAGCCTACCTCCCGAAGTTGCGCTGACTATGGAGAATATTAGTGTGCGCACTAAGGAGGAGTTTGATCAAGCAGTTGCTGAGCTTTCTCAGCGCCATGCTAGCCTTTGTGTCAAACCTGCTGTTTCTATTTATGGCTTGGGCTTTCGTATTTTGGATACCACTCAAGCCAGCATTACTCACCTACTTCAAGGGATTGAATATCAAATTCCTTTAGACGAACTCCGAGCTGGCATGGAGAAAACACCCGTATTTCCCGAGCTATTAATCATGGAAAATTTAAATGGTCACGAATGGAGCGTAGACTGTGTCGGGCGTCAAGGTCAGCTAATCTGTGCTATCCAGCGCCGTAAATTAGCCAAAGGCTTAGGCCAAGTAATTGATAATGATGCTGAAATTCAAGGTATGGTAGAACGCCTTACTCTGCATTTTCAGTTGAATGGTATTTTTAACATCCAATTTAAATTGGGCGCTCAGGGGCCTAGGTTATTAGAAATTAATGCTCGACCTTCAGGTGGCATTGGTATGGCCTGCTTGGCTGGCGTCAACCTAGCAGAGTTAGTTTTGAAAAGCTTAGAGTCTGAAGTGGTAGCTGTGCCGCCCATTCAGTATGGAAGACGAGTATCTGAACTGAATGCCCCAGTCCTATTAGAGGCTGCCAGTTAACTCAACTTTAAGTCGGATTTATTTTTTACAACCGCTTTATTAAGTCAATATAACTATTTAATAAACTTCTTAATAAACTAAAAATGGAGGCGATGATGGCTGTTAGTTTAAGTAAAGGGCAACGTATTACCCTAGAAAAACAAGGTGGCAGTACCTTAACTAAAGTACGTATGGGTCTAGGTTGGGACCCCATTAAGAAAAAAGGTGGCTTATTTGGTAGCTTACTGGGTGGTGGCGGTGGAGATATTGATTTAGATGCCTCGTGCTTACTCTTAGATGCACAAAAAAACCTGTTAGATGTAGTTTGGTTCCGTCAATTACAAAGCAGGGATAATTCAATTACACACTCTGGAGATAATCGTACAGGTGAAGGCTCTGGTGATGATGAAGTTATTTATGTTGATTTAACTCGTATCCCCAATAGCGTTGCGCATTTAGCTTTTACTGTCTGCTCCTTCCGTGGACAAACCTTTAATGAAGTCGAAAACGCTTTTTGCCGCCTAATTGATGATAGCAATAATACTGAACTCGCTCGCTTCAATCTCTCTGATAAAGGTTCTCATACTGGCGTAGTGATGGCGATTATTAGTCGCAGCGGTACCAGCTGGCAAATGAAAGCTGTTGGTACACCCACAGCGGGAGCGATTGCGAATGATATGATGCCTGCAGTCATAGCTGCCATCTAGGAGCATTAACATGTCTATTACTCAATTAGTGGCGGGTGCCAATTGCGCTATTCCTAAAGAACTGCTGAAGGTAGAAGTTCAATTAACGCCATACCAGTTAAATGGTGTAGAAGTTGACATCTCTGCTTTTCTCTTAGCTAGCAATGGCAAAGTGCGGGGTGATGAGGACATGGTGTTTTATGGGCAACCCAGCCCCGGTAATGGTAGTGTTGCTTTAACGAGTAATACCGCAGGGCAAGCAAGCTTCAATGTTAATTTACCTGCCTTGAATCACCTTACTGAAAAAATTGCCTTTACCGCCACGATCCATGAAAACCGTCAATCCTTTGGCGCTTTTCAAAGTGTAAAGGTAACGGTCAAATCTGCTACGGCTACTTTGCTGGAAGCCAATATCAGTACGAATGGCATGATTGAGTCCGCTCTAATCTTAGGCGAAATCTATTTACGCCAAGGGCAATGGAAATTTCGCTCTGTAGCCCAAGGTTTTGCCGGTGGCTTACAACCTTTGGCTGAGCATTTTGGTGTAGAAGTGAGCAGTCCTACGCCCAGCCCTGCACCTGCACCTGCACCTGCACCTGCACCACCCAAAAAACCTGTTTCTTTAAATAAAATCACCCTTGATAAATCCCGTCCGACTGTCAGCCTTGAGAAAAAGACGGAAGGGTTTGGTGAGATTCGCGTCAATTTAAACTGGAATCGCGCCTCAGCGGCACCGAAATCAGGGGGTGGTTTATTAGGTGGGCTGTTTGGTGGCAGTGCAAATAAACGCGTGGATTTAGATGTTGGTTGCTTATATGAGCAGGCAGATGGCTCTATCAGTGCTATTCAAGCTTTAGGTAATCGCTTCGGCTCTTTTCATACTGACCCTTATATCGAACTCAAGGGTGATGATAGAACGGGAGCAATTAGTGAAGGTGAATGGCTGCATATTAATGGGCAGCAATGGCAAACATTCCGACGTATCTTGATCTATGCCTTTATTTATGAGGGTGCACCCAATTGGGCACAAACTGACGGTGTAGTCACTATCTATGTTCCTAATGAAACTCCCTTAGAAATTCGCCTAACTGAAGGTAGTAATCATTTAGGCATGTGTGCGATTGTGTTATTAGAAAATGATCGTGGCACACTCAAGGTTAATCGTGAAGTTCGTTATTTCCAAGGCCATCAAGAATTAGATCGAGCCTACCATTGGGGCTTAAATTGGCGAGCAGGCTCTAAATAAAATAAATGAAAGGAGAACCAAATATGGCATTGAGTTTACAAAAAGGCGGCAATCTTTCTCTCAGTAAAACAGACCCCAGTTTAACTAAAATTTTAGTTGGCTTAGGTTGGGACGAACGCACCACTGATGGTAATAGCTTTGACCTAGATGCCAGCGCTTTCTTACTAGCAGCAGGTGATAAGGTACGTAGTGACAGCGATTTTATTTTCTACAATCAATTAAAGTCTCCTGATGGCTCTGTTGAGCATACGGGTGACAACCGCACTGGCCAAGGTGCTGGCGATGATGAATCGCTCAAAGTAGATTTAAGTAAAGTCCCTGCAGAAATCACCAAAATTGCCTTTACTGTGACGATTCATGATGCTGAAGCGCGGCGGCAAAATTTTGGTCAAGTGAGTAATGCCTTTATCCGCATCGTTAATGATTTAACGGGTGCAGAAATCGTTCGTTATGACCTAGCCGAAGATTATTCAACTGAAACCGCCATGATCTTTGGCGAGCTGTATAGATACAACAGTGAGTGGAAATTCCGCGCTGTTGGCCAAGGTTATGCAGGTGGACTTAAAGCAATGTGCGATCAGTTTGGTATTCGGATCGGTTAATTTTTAAAACTAATTAAGGAGCAACAACAATGGCAGTCAGTTTACAAAAAGGTGGCAATGTTTCTCTCTCTAAGGAAGCACCCGGTTTAACAACCATTACCGTCGGTTTAGGTTGGGATTTACGTCAAACGGATGGCACTGATTTCGACTTAGATGCCTCTATTTTCATGTTAGGTGAGAATGGTAAAGTCCTCTCAGACGACTCTTTCATTTTCTACAACAATAAAAAATCAGCTTGCGGCAATGTCGAACATCTGGGTGATAACCGCTCAGGTGCCGGTGATGGCGATGATGAACAAGTTAAAGTTAATTTAGCTGGCTTAGCTGATGCTGTTAAAAAACTAGTATTCTGTGTAACTATTCATGACGCCGAAGCGAGACGCCAAAACTTTGGTCAAGTGAGCAATGCTTATATTCGTCTCGTCAATGTAGCAGATGGCAAAGAAATTGCCCGTTATGACTTATCGGAAGATGCTAGCGTCGAAACAGCAATGCTGTTTGGTGAAATCTATCGCCATAATGCTGAATGGAAATTCAAAGCGATTGGTCAAGGCTTCGCTGGTGGCTTAGGCCCTATGGCTTCTTCTATGGGTGTTAACCTTGGTTAACAGGCTCATTTTAGACTAAGTCCTTTGTACAGGCATCTTTATAGATGCCTGTTTTTCTATGTGCTTATGGTAGTTAGCTCTCATTATGTTCCAAGATTTTAAATACTCTATTTTCGTTACTATTTTATGCGTCGGCCTAGCTATTTGGTGGGGCTTTTCCTCACCTATGGGCGTTTTGACAGCAGTTTTTCTGGTGCTGGTTTTAGGCGTTATGGAAGTAAGTTTATCTTTCGACAATGCGGTCGTGAATGCCTCCATTCTTAAGGAAATGGATGAAAAGTGGCAACAGATCTTCTTAACTGTGGGTATCCTAATCGCCGTCTTTGGGATGCGCTTAGTATTTCCTATCGTGATTGTTGCAATAGCGACAGGCTTGGGCACGATTGAAGTCATTAATATGGCTCTCAATAACCCTGAAGAGTATTCTCGTCACCTCAAAGATAGCCATGCAGGTATTGCTGCATTTGGTGGTATGTTCCTGTTACTTGTTTTTCTGGACTTTATGTTTGACAAAGACAAAGAGGTTCACTGGTTAGGTGCCTTTGAAGAAAAAATGAGTGCTTTGGGCAAGCTAGATGTGATGAGCATTTTCATCGCTTTAATAACGTTGTTCTTATTACAAGAATTTTTACCGCTTGATAAAGAAACTCGCCTCACTGTACTCGTTGCTGGTTTAGGAGGGGTGGTCTTATATATCGCAGTAAGTAGCTTGGATATCTTCTTTGAAAAAGAGGAAGAAGAGGGTGCTTCTGTCTCTGAAACCGTTAAACGGAATGGTTTGGCGGGGTTCCTATACCTAGAAGTTCTCGATGCTTCATTTTCTTTTGATGGGGTTATTGGCGCTTTCGCGATTACCAATGATGTCGTCATCATTATGTTAGGCTTAGCCATTGGTGCCATGTTTGTACGTTCAATGACAGTACATTTGGTACATAAAGGTACTTTAGATGAGTACATTTACTTAGAGCATGGAGCACATTATGGCATCGGTGCACTTGCGATTATTATGCTGTTGAGCATCCATTTCCATATCCCTGAAATCATCACTGGCTTAATTGGTGTCAGTTTCATTGTTGCATCAGTCATAGCTTCAATGAAACATAATAAAAAAGCAGTTGTTGACGCTTAAATTAAAGGAGAAAAAACCATGTCTTTCTTAGATAGTTTAAAACAAAAAGCCGGCGAAGCTCGCAGCAAACTGGCTAATGAAGTTAGTAAGTTCCGTAATCGTGAATTTATGGAAGCTTGTGTAGCAGGCTGCGCTTTAGTCGCTGCTGCTGACGGCAGTATCGACTCCGCTGAAAAGCAGAAAATGATGAAATTCATTCAACAATCAGATGAATTAAAAGTGTTTGACACCAAAGATGTCATTGCCTTTTTTAACAAAGTTGCTGAGAACTTTGAATTTGATAATGAAATTGGTAAGGCAGAAGCTTTAAAAGTGATTGGCAAACTACGCAGCAAGCCCGATGCAGCCCGCTTGATGGTACGTGTGTGTTGTGCGATTGGTAGTGCTGATGGCAATTTCGATGACAAGGAAAAGCAAATCATTCAAGCCATGTGCCGCGACCTAAACATCCCAAGTGATGACTTTGGTCTTTAAGCAGTAAGCAAGCCACTTGCCCACTTAAATTAGGTGGGCAAGTGGCTATCAGATGCTTAGACGGAAGCGATACGCTCGATCGCTTTTTCTAAATTAGACATACTGGTAGCAAAAGACATCCGGATATAACCGGGCGCACCAAAGGCAGAGCCGGGTACCATCGCCACCCCAACTTTATCCAATAAATAGCCTGATAAAGCTGTATCATCTGCCAAGCCCAAGCGTTTAATCATACCTTCAACATTCGGAAAACTATAAAAAGTACCCGCTGCAGGTAAGCAATCCACTCCCTCCATTTGATTCAGGCTAGAACAGACAAAGGCATGGCGCTTTTCAAAGGCATCGACCATAGTCCGAATAAACGATTGATCACCTGTTAAAGCGACTGTTGCTGCATACTGCGAAATCGAACTGGGGTTAGAAGTACACTGAGATTGCACATCTGACATAGCTTTAATCAAAGGCGCTGGCCCCCCTGCATAGCCAATCCGCCAGCCTGTCATCGCATAAGCCTTAGATACACCATTCAATACAATGGTGCGCTCATATAAATCCGGACAAGTCGTTAAGATATTCACAAATTGCTGATCACCAAACAAAGTATGCTCATACATGTCATCAGTAGCAATCAAGACTTGTGGATGCTTACGCAGAACTTCGCCTAAAGCAGCTAACTCAGCAGTGGTATAAGCCATACCGGTTGGATTAGACGGGCTATTCAGCACCAAAACTTTAGTGCGTGGCGTAATGGCTGCTTCTAATTTAGCCGGTGATAATTTTAAATGTTCTGCTTGGGTAGTTGGTACAATAACTGGTGTGCCATCCGCCAATAACACCATATCTGGATAAGACACCCAATACGGTGCAGGAATAATGACTTCATCACCAGCTCCTAAGAAGGCTTGGCAGAGATTATAAAAAGTCTGCTTACCACCTGAAGACACAATGATTTGTTTGGCGTTGTATTCCAAACCATTTTCATTTTTGAATTTATTAATAATCGCTTGTTTGAGCTCCGGCGTACCATCAACAGCGGTGTAACGCGTCTTACCAGTATGAATCGCTTCAATCCCTGCTTCTTGAATGTGCTTAGGGGTGTCGAAATCGGGTTCACCCACGCTCAGGCTAATAATATCGCGACCCTGAGCCTTTAATTGTGCAGCTAAAGCACTCATTGCCAGAGTGGGTGAAGGTTTAATGCGCCCGATGCGCTCTGCAAGCTGAATGTTCACTTTTTATAAATCAACCATTTACAGTTTTTAAACAATACAGCAAGCCAGCAGTGACTTGCCATCCATTTGTATGCTTATTGCGGTTTCCTATGTTAGCGCCTCAGGCTTTAGAAAAATAGCAAACTAACAGACTTTATCGGCTACTTAAGGAACAACATGCACCTTTTTAGTACTTTAATTTGGCTATTACCTTAAGGCGCTATGCTGCCATTTAACTAAAAAATTGCTAACTACTACAGCCTAGTCTTCTCTATAGAGCTTTCTAGTGAAACCGCAAGCTTAATGACCTGTATCAAGATAGTAAGCAGTTAAAACGCTTAGGATAGTTTTATTCAAAACAATCTTTACTTGAGGATCAAGGCAATGAAAACAGCATTAGTTGCAGGTTTAACCTTAATCGCAGCAGTCAGCACCCAAGCTTTTGCTTATGAGCAAGGTGATATGGTGGTACGTGTAGGGGCTGCTATGGTATACCCTGCAGGTGATGGCGCTTTAAATGGTGCTTTAGATGTAGGTAACAATACTCAGTTGGGTCTCGATGGCACCTACATGCTCAATAATCAAATAGGGATTGGCGTTTTAGCAGCGACTCCATTTAAACATGACATCACATTAAATGGTGCCAAAATCGGCTCTACTAAACATTTGCCACCAACCGTTACTGTACAATACCACTTCAATACTAACACCCAATTCCATCCTTATGTCGGTGCAGGTGTGAACTACACCCAGTTTTTCACTGAGCGTTCAAGTTTAGGTGATTTAGAACTGAAACACTCTTTCGGTCCTGCAGTTGAAGTCGGATTTGATTATGAACTTGGGAAAAACTGGGGTGCAAATCTTGGCATTTGGTATGCTGATATTGACACTAAAGCCAAACTCAATGGCGCGAAATTAGACACTGTTAAAATTGACCCAGTGGTTTATATGATCGGTGCCTCTTACAAGTTCTGATAGCTCCTAGCTGTTTTCCATTCCGCAGTACATTGCCTGTCTGTCATGGGAATGGTTCGACTAGCTGGCTTTCCGTGTTCGCTAGCTAGTCGATTTTTACGCACTACCTACCTCATAAAAAGCGAACAATAACCGTACTAGATCCCCACTTATCCGCTTAATCCCCATAATCTATGCTAAAATCTCTGGACTATCTGGAGGTTTGCATGAGTGCTGCTAATCAATTTAAGCTGAATACCGACTACCAACCTGCTGGGGATCAACCCCAAGCAATTGAGTCCTTGTTAGACGGTTTGCACCAAGGCTTAGTCAATCAAACCTTGCTCGGTGTAACGGGCTCTGGCAAAACCTTTACGATGGCAA
Organism: uncultured Thiothrix sp.; assembly: GCF_937873765.1. Taxonomy (GTDB): domain Bacteria; phylum Pseudomonadota; class Gammaproteobacteria; order Thiotrichales; family Thiotrichaceae; genus Thiolinea. The sequence goes on from NZ_CALMZC010000042.1 coordinate 29,368, forward strand.
ATATTATTCAGGCCACCCAACGCCCTGCGATTATTTTAGCGCACAATAAAACGCTGGCAGCTCAGCTCTATGGTGAGTTCAAAGAGTTCTTCCCCAAAAATGCTGTTGAATATTTCGTTTCTTACTACGACTACTATCAGCCAGAAGCTTATGTACCTTCTAAGGATATTTATATCGAGAAGGACGCCTCGATCAATGATCATGTTGAACAAATGCGCTTATCAGCCACCCGCAATTTGTTTGAACGCAAAGATGTAGTCATCGTCGCTACTGTGTCAGCGATTTATGGTTTAGGTGATCCTGAGTCTTATTTAAAAATGCTGCTGATCTTAGTGCGTGGCGATAAAACCGATCAGCGCACCTTACTCCGCCGCATGGCTGAGCTGCAATACACACGCAATGACTTGGATTTGCAGCGCGGCACTTTTCGGGTACGCGGGGATGTCATTGATATTCATCCTGCTGACTCTGATAAAGAAGCTATTCGCATTGAGCTATTTGATAATGAAATCGAAAATCTTAGCTATTTTGATCCATTAACAGGTGAAGTCCTACGACGTGTACCCCGCTTAACGATTTACCCGAAAACCCACTATGTCACTCCACGAGAAGTCTTGCTGGAAGCCGTCGATAAGATTAAAGACGAGTTACAGGATCGCTTGATCGTCTTAAAAAATGAAAACCGTTTAGTCGAGGCACAACGTCTTGAACAACGCACCATGTATGACATGGAAATGATTATGGAAACCGGTTATTGCTCAGGGATTGAGAACTACTCACGTTATTTGTCTAAACGCGCACCCGGCGAACCTCCACCTTGTTTGTTTGATTATCTGCCGCGCAATGCATTGGTGTTTATTGATGAATCGCATGTCACCATTCCGCAATTTGGTGGCATGTATAAGGGTGACCGCTCACGTAAAACTACCTTAGTCGAATACGGCTTTCGCTTGCCTTCAGCCCTAGATAATCGTCCACTGAAATTTGAAGAGTTTGAGCGTTTAATTCCACAGGCAATCCATGTCTCTGCTACACCGGGTGCTTATGAATTAGAGCATTCAGATAATGTGGCGGAGCAATTAGTACGCCCGACTGGCCTCATCGACCCTTTCGTAGAAGTGCGTCCCGTACTGTCTCAAGTGGATGATGTGATGTCTGAAGTGACTGAAAGAGTAAAAAAAGATGAACGGGTTTTAGTCACTACCCTCACCAAACGCATGGCGGAAGACCTAACCGACTATCTAATGGAACATGATATTCGTGTGCGCTATCTGCATTCTGACATTGATACCGTGGAGCGTGTGGAAATTATCCGTGATTTACGCAAAGGTGAGTTCGATGTTTTAGTCGGGATTAACTTATTGCGCGAGGGTTTAGATATTCCTGAAGTTTCCTTAGTTGCCATTTTGGATGCTGATAAAGAAGGCTTTTTACGCTCTGAGCGCTCACTCATCCAAACTATTGGCCGTGCGGCACGTAACTCAGAAGGTAAAGCGATTTTGTATGCGGATAAAATCACTGACTCGATGCGCAAAGCCATGGAAGAAACCGCACGCCGCCGAGAAAAGCAGTTAGCTTTCAATGCAGCGCATGGCATCACTCCACAAACTATTCGTAAGCGCATCGCCGATGTGATGGAGGGTGCATATGCCAATGCTAAACGTAATGACAAGAAAGGCAAAGGACACAAAATCGCGGATGAAGGCACTGATTACCGAACCATGAGTCCGGCTCAAGCTGTGAAAACTTTAAAACAGCTGGAAGAGAAAATGTTTGCCCTAGCTAAGAATTTGGAATTTGAAAAAGCGGCTGCAATGCGTGATGAGCTTGCAAAACTGCGTGCTCAAGTCTTTGGCTTAGCTTAAACCAATGAACACCTGCTCCAGTGACATTGAAGAAGCAACTTTAAGAAAGATGCTTCTTCAGGCTAAAGCTAGTTAATGCTTTTTACTCAACTTGTCCATCATAGCGTAGAGTACACCAGAAAACACAAAGGTGATGTGAATGCCGATCATCCACATTAAATCACGATCACTTAAATTACTCACCGCCATGAAGCCTTTTAAGAGCTCAATACCTGAGATAGCCACAATAGAGCCAATCAACTTAATTTTTAAATCAGTAAAACCAATTTGACCCATCCAATCAGGACGATCGGCATGCCCATGCAAATCCTCCATTTTGGAAACAAAATTCTCATAACCACTAAAGATAATGATAATTAGCAAATTCATAATCAAAGAAATATCAACAATCGACAGCACACCTACTATGATTTCATTGCCATCTGCCACCAAAATAGTTGAGATTAATGCCCAGAGTTGCTTAAGAGCCTTAAATAATAACAACACCATACTAACGACTAGAGCCAAATAGATAGGTGCACTCAACCATCGGCTCATGAACAAAAAATGTTCAAAACTACTTTCTATATTTTTCAATTTTAAGCTTCTAGTTATTAACAAATGGTAGAGAGTATAACGAACTGAGTCTTAAAAGGTTAAATTTCCCTAGGCAATTTTATGAACATTCGTTTCTAAACACGTTATGATGGCTCACAAAAAATTAAACTGACAGGACGACAGATGCCACAACAGCTACCTCCTCTGAATGCCTTACGTGCTTTTGAAGCCGTTGCACGTCACCAGAGTTTTACTAAAGCCGCTGAAGAGCTTTTCGTGACACGTGCTGCGATTAGTCACCAAATTAAACACTTAGAAGATTTTCTTGGCGTTGAGCTTGTTGAACGTCATAACCGCTCGATTACCTTAACTAAAGCAGGCGAAGCTGCCCTCCCTAAACTGCGGGAAGGTTTCAATACCCTCGCGGACGCGGTGCATGTCATGCGTTCTCAAAAGACCAATGAAAGCTTAAGTGTGTGGGTTGCGCCGTCCTTTGCATCAAAATGGTTAGTGCCACGTTTGCATACGTTTGCCCAACAACATCCCGACATTGATATGCGTATTAGTGGTGAGGCCAAATTAGTCGATGCAACTGAGCAACATGGTGCTTTGGATGAGTTATTTCGTGCACATGAAATTGATGTGATGATTCGCTTTGGTTTAGGCAATTACCCCGGCTGCCAAGTAGAAAAGCTATTTTCTGTAGAAGCTGTGCCTTTGTGTAAGCCTTCTTTGCTCACTGATCTCCCACACCCTTTACGTACACCACATGACTTACGTTTTCACACCTTACTGCATGATGAAACACCTTATGTAGGGCGCCCTAGCTGGGAGCGTTGGCTACAGCTCGCTAAGGTAGAAGGTGTCGATTTTAAACGTGGAATGCATTTCAATCATGTGTCTTTAGCGATGGAAGCAGCCATTGATGGTCAAGGCGTGCTACTGAGTATGGATGCTTTGGCGCAACATGATATTGAAGCGGGGCGTTTGTGTATTCCCTTTCCACTCAGTATGCCTTTAGAACATGCTTACCATATTATTCGCCCTAAATCTGCCACCACGAACCAACGAGCAGCCTCAGCTTTTATTGCTTGGGTCTTAGCCGAAGCCGAAGAACAGGAAGAAAATAAACTAGCTTAAAATGGCTGCATTTTTAATTTCTGCATAAACAATTTGCCCGTGTTTCAGCTGCAAGAAGCTCGCCGTTTTACGCGTAACTTGTGCCAACAATAACTCAGCCCCGACCCGTAAACTCACTGTGGTATAACCCACAGCCTGATTCATAATGCCTAACACTTGCGCATGTAAACTATTGAATGGCTCAAAACTCGCGGGGGGTTGTAAAGCCAAACTGACGTCTCGCGCATAAATCCGCACACGCAATTGACTACCTTTTGGTAAGGCTAGATGTGGCACACTCAAAACGCCCCCTGAAAAACGTAATTGCAATAATTGAAAGGCTGCATCATAAGCGAAGACTTCAGCCGTTAGAACACTAGACGCTCGTTGGCTCTGAGCTAAAGGTAAGTCCAAACGAGTCAAGACTGCTTGCAATTCGCCACTGGCTAAAATTTTTCCCTTATCCATCAACACTAGATGATCGGCAAGTTGAGTCATTTCTTGGGGTGAATGCGTGATATATAAAACAGGTAACTGCAAGTCCCACTGCAAACGGCGTAAGTAAGGCAAAATTTCATATTTATGGGCTTGATCAAGTGAGGCTAAAGGCTCATCCATCAATAATAACTGCGGATCTACCGCTAAAGCACGGGCAATTGCAACACGTTGTTTTTCCCCCCCTGAAAGCTTGGCAGGTGAACGCTTGAGTAAATGACCGATATTTAAAAGCTCAATCACTGTATCTAAGCTTTGAGATGGGTTAGATCGTAAACGTAAACGCTTACGTCCATAATCAATATTCTGTTGGACGTTTAAATGTGGAAATAAACAGGACTCTTGAAACACATAACCTAAGGGGCGTTGATAAGCGGCTAGTGAATAATTTCTAGTGCTATCCTCCCAGACAATCTCTTTGACCTTGCAATAAGCAAGTGCTGGCCTCTCCAAACCAGCAATACAACGCAGCAATAAGGTTTTACCTGAACCCGAGCTACCTGTAATCACGCTTATCCCAATCGCAGGCAATTCAAGTTGCACATCTAACTCAAAGGCTGCTAGTTTTAAGCGAAACTGGACACTAAGGGTGCTCACGTACTTACTATTTGCCTCGATTCAAATAATACAAACTTAGCAAGACACTAAAAGCAAACAACACCAATAAAGCTGCTAAACTATGCGCCGCTTGGTAATTCATCGACTCCACATAATCATACAATTGCACTGAGACTACCCGTGTTTCCCCTGAAATATTGCCACCAATCATCAGCACGACCCCAAACTCTCCCACTGTATGCGCAAAGCCCAACACTGTCGCGGTGAGAAAGCCATGTTTAGATAAAGGCAAGGCAACACTAAAAAAAGTGTCCAATGGACGTGCTTGCAAAGTAGTAGCAGCCTCTAGCAGCCGTCTATCTAAACCACTAAAAGCGGCCTGAATCGGCTGCACCACAAAAGGCAAAGAGTACAATACAGAAGCGACCAATAAGCCTGTAAAGCTAAAAGGCAAAGTATCCAAACCGATTGACTTCATGCTTTGCCCGACCCACCCTTTTGGCCCTAACAGAATCAGCAAATAGAAACCTAAGACGGTTGGCGGCAAAACTAAAGGTAAAGCCACCAATGCATTTAAAGAAGCTTTCCACCAGCGCTGGGTATAAGCTAAATGCCACGCTAGAGGCGTGGCAATCACCAGTAAAATTCCTGTCGTTAAACCTGCCAACTTGAGCGTTAAACTAATCGCTGTCCAATCTTCTGGGCTCAACATAGTTCACTGAGCCTTAGGTAAACCGTAGCCATAACTGCTAATCAGTTTTTGCGCTTCAGGACTTTTGAGAAACTCTAAAAAACTTTTAGCCGCTGCACTATCCTTAGCTTTTGTTAAGAGCACAGCATCTTGTTGAATTGGCGCATAATAATCATCTGGAACTTGCCAAACCGAGCCTTCTTTGACAATCCCCTCTTTCTGTACTTGCGATAAAGCCACAAAACCTAAATCAGCGTTGCCAGTAGCAACAAACTCATAGGTTTGGCTAATATTCTCACCCTGCACCTTTTTCTCGGCTAAGGTTTGAGTCAGACCTAATTTATCTAAGACCTCAATAGCAGCAGCGCCATAAGGTGCTGTTTCAGGATTAGCGATAGCAAGGTGTTTAAATTCATTTTTTTTCAAAACCTCACCTTGGGCATCGACATAATCTTTTTGGCTACTCCAAAGTACTAGTTTGCCTAGCGCATAGGTAAATTGACTCTCCGCCACCGCAAGCTGTGCATCAACCAGCTTTTTCGGCGTTTTACTATCAGCAGAAAGTAACACCTCAAAAGGTGCTCCATTTTCAATTTGTGTATAAAGCTTGCCGGTGGAAGCGGCTGAGATTTTTAGCTCATGTCCACTACTCGCTTTAAATACAGTGGCTAAAGCCTCTAAAGGCTTGGAGAAATTAGAAGCCACAGCGACTTGTAGCTCATCGGCCGTTACACCTAAAAGAGAGCTACTTGTTATTAATAGTAAACTTAACCAAACTTTCTTCATATCGATATTCCTTTAAAAGCATAACGCTAGTTAAAAAATTTTAAAGCTGTAAATGTTCCGAACGCTGGGCTAAGAACAAATCAAAATCCTGTTTGATTGCCCAAAAAAGTTCGATAGCTTTTTCACCAGTAGTCGTTAAACTCGCACCACCGCCCCCCTTGCCTCCTGTTGCACTTTGCACTAAAGGTTGTGGGCTGTGCTGGTTCATCGAGTTGACTAACTCCCAAGCTTGCCGATACGACATTTGCATAGAACGTGCCGCCGCGCTGATCGAACCATATTCACGAATTCTTTCTAATAAAAGTACCCGCCCTATTCCAAGGAAAGTGCCTTGCGGGCTTTCAATCCAGAAGCGGCCTTTGAGGTGATAAGTAGGTATCGAGCTATCCATAAAGCGTTATATAACAAAAAACATAACGTTTGGCTATAGACTTAAACAGGATTGTTGACTTGCTTAACAGGATCAAGTTTGAGAGCGGCCCGCACTTGCTGCTCGCTGTAAGCAGCTAACTCTTTACGGGCACAAGCTTGGCTATCAATGGCTGGCAGGAAATGTACTTCAATCAGAATCTGGGGCTCACCTAAGATCCTCCAAAGATTTTGCAGCAGCGTTTGCGGATTAAGATAAGGGACTAAGGGATGCGTTTGCCCTTGAGGTGTTTTGTAATGAATCGCCACTGGCTGAATAGCAACCTTAGCTGTGACAGCCGCGGCAAATAAACGCGCATGGAAAGGCAAAATCCGAATATTGTCTGTCGTAGTCCCTTCAGGAAACATCAGAACACGTTCATTTTGTTGCAAATGCTCAGCGATTTGCTCACTGGCACCTTTAGCACCATCGCGTTTACCACGCTCAATGAATAAGGTACCTGCTTTATCCGCTAACCAACCAATCACCGGCCAAGCTTTGACTTCACTTTTAGAAAGGAAAGTAATGTCAGTTTGCCCACCCAATAGCGGAATATCTAACCAAGAGACATGATTAGCAGCTAACAAACTCCCACCTGTCACAGGTGTACCATACGTGCTAATGCGTCCGCCAAGAATGCGTACAATGCGCCCCAGCCACCAACGTTTTAAACGTCGGTAGCTCGGATCAATTGCAGAACGCCCCAGCAAGCCAGCAAATAGAGCTGTTATGCAGACTCCGGCCAAGACATGAAAGGCTAAATTAGGTAATCGCAATAAACGTCTGAGTAGTCTCACCAGAATCTCATCAATAGCAGCTTTTAAGAACTAACGTCTGCTCCTGCTTTGGGGCGGTTGGTATGGCGTACATCCTTACCTTCCACTAAATAAATCACATATTCGCAGATGTTTTTACTGTGATCACCAATCCGCTCTAAAGAACGCGCACACCATAAAACATTCAAACTATCCCGAATGGTGCGCGGATCTTCCATCATATGCGTCAACAGCTGGCGCGATAATACATCAAACTCAGCATCAATTTGCAAATCACTTTCCGCAATCTGCCGCGCCGTTTCCGCATCCATCCGCGCCATTGCATCTAAAGTACGACGTAGCATTTCGCGTACATGATCACCTAGATGACGTAAAGCAGTATGTAAGGAAGTAGATAGACCTTCAGTCGAAATCGCATGACGGGCAATTTTTTCAGCCTCATCACCAATGCGCTCTAAGTCAGTGACTGATTTAATGATGCTAATGACTAAACGCAAATCGCCTGCAGCTGGCTGGCGACGTGCGATAATCTGGGTACAAGCCTCATCAATTTCAACTTCCAGACGATTTACTCGATAATCCGAATAAGCCACTTCTTCGCCTAATTGGCTATCATTTTCCATTAAAGCCCGTAAGGCTTTGCCTAATTGTTCTTCAACCAAGCCACCCATTTGCAAAGACTGGTTGCGTACATTTTCCAACTCTTGATTGTACTGATGCGAAGTATGCTGCCCGATGTCCATCGGAAAACTCCTTATAGTTTATTAGTTTGGACTAACCAAAACGCCCTGTAATATAGTTTTCAGTCAAACGATGCTCTGGATTAGTAAATACCGTATTAGTTTTATTCACTTCCACCAAATAGCCTAAATGAAAATAGGCCGTGCGCTGCGAAATCCGCGCTGCTTGTTGCATCGAATGCGTGACAATACAGATCGTAAAACTCTGGCGAAGTTCATCAATCAATTCTTCAATCGTTGCAGTCGCAATCGGATCAAGTGCAGACGTCGGCTCGTCCATCAGAATTACTTCAGGGCTGACAGCAATCGCGCGGGCAATACACAAGCGTTGCTGCTGACCACCCGACAAACCCGTACCGGGTGCTTGCAAACGATCCTTCACTTCATTGAACAGACCCGCTTTTTTTAAGCTGTCTTCAACAATATCATCCAACTCACTGCGATTAGTGGTTAAACCATGAATCCGTGGGCCATAAGCAACATTGTCATAAATGGATTTAGGGAAAGGATTCGGCTTTTGAAACACCATCCCCACCCGCGCTCGTAGCAATACAGGGTCTTGCTCTTTGGCGTAAATATCTTCGCCATCCAGTAACAATTGACCCGTGACTTTACAGCCATCAATCGTGTCATTCATCCGGTTTAAGCAACGCAAAAATGTTGATTTGCCGCAGCCCGAAGGGCCGATCATGGCAATGACTTCATTCTTACCAATGTCTAAATCGACTCCAAAAATGGCTTGCTTAGCCCCGGTATAAAACACATCAACATCACGTGTATAGAACTTCGGATCATCTAAAAACGGCACACCTACAGGTTGAGTTGCATGTTTCAGCTCCTCCACGATGGTTTGAATATCCACCGCTTGATCTTTAGAGTTCGCTGCTGATGGATCCTTTGAAGTCGGAAAAGTCATAGTATTATTGGTCAAAGCTAGAGTGTTCATAGGCTTACCAGCGTCTCTCAAATCTTTTACGTAACAAAACTGCCAGCAAGTTCATCATCACTAGGAAGAATAACAGCACAATGATGGCAGCGGAGGTTTTTTCAGTAAAGGCACGTTCTGGGCTATCCGACCACAGATAAATTTGTACCGGTAAAATCGCCGCAGGATCAGTAATGCCCTGTGGAATATCAACGATGAAAGCTACCATCCCGATCATTAATAGTGGTGCGGTTTCACCCAAAGCATGCGCCATGCCGATAATCGTACCGGTTAAAATCCCGGGCATCGCTAAGGGTAACGTATGATGAAACACCGTCTGCACCCGTGAAGCGCCCATGCCATAAGCTGCTTGGCGAATAGAGGGGGGTACTGATTTTAAGGCCGCTCGACTGGCGATAATAATCGTCGGCAAGGTAATTAAAGTCAGCACTAAACCACCTACCAAAGGCGTTGAACGTGGTACTCCAAAAAATTGGATAAACACTGCCAAACCTAGCAAACCAAACACAATCGAAGGCACGGCTGCAAGGTTATTGATATTCACCTCAATGAAATCCACTAAAGGATTATTCTTCGGAGCAAACTCCTCTAAATAAATTGCAGCAGCAACGCCAATCGGGAAAGCCAAAGTCATCGTCACCAACATGGTATAGAATGATCCCATCAGTGCACTCAAAATACCGGCTTGCTCAGGTTCACGCGAGTCGCCTGAGGTAAAGAAAGGTAGATTGAAGCGCCGCTCAATTTCATGCTTAGCCTCAAGATCATCCAGCCATACGAGTTGGAAGTCTTTAATCCGTCGGTCTGCTTCTGGCTGAGTACGATCAATATTGCCTTTAAAGTAGGTGTCAATATCATCATCAACCATCACCCACAGGGATTGTTGCGTACCAATCAGCTTAGGATTCGTCATCACCATTTTTTGCAAATCATACGTAGCACTTGAGCTGACCAACTTTTTCAAGGCCATTTTTTGCTTGCGCTCAGTCACGCCGGGGAAACGAGTCGTCAGTGCATTCATCACCACGGTGTCATAACTCGCAGCACGCAACTTATCTGCTGGCGCATTAGCATCCACCTCCAAAGCCTCAGTACTCAGACTCACGTCTAATTGCATATAGGTTTGTGTGAATGCTGGCCAACCTTGCATGAAAATCGTGCTTAACAGAATTGCTAAAAAGGCTAAGCTCAAAACAATCGAAGCCAACCCCCAAAAGCGGAAGCGTTTCTCACGGGCATAGCGCTTTGCAAGGCTCGCACGCACTAATTCAGTTTTATTACTCATCTGCATCATGCCTGCTCCGATTTATTCGTATTGTTCGCGGTACTTACGCACAATGCGCAAGGCCAAAATATTGAGGATCAGCGTCAAGACGAACAGGGTTAAACCTAGAGCAAAGGCTGCTAAGGTTTTTGGACTATCGAATTCTTGGTCACCCGTTAGCAAGGTCACGATTTGTACCGTTACGGTGGTGACTGCCTCCAAAGGATTCGCGGTGAGATTGGCGGATAGACCTGCAGCCATGACCACGATCATGGTTTCACCAATTGCACGGGAAGCGGCTAACAGGAAAGCACCGACAATACCCGGTAAAGCAGCCGGTAGAATGACTTGCTTAATCGTTTCCGAACGAGTTGCCCCCATACCATAAGAGCCATCACGCATTGTTTGTGGTACTGCATTGATGACATCATCTGAGAGTGAAGACATAAAAGGAATAATCATCACCCCCATCACCACACCCGCTGCCAAGGCGCTTTCTGAGGCGACGGTTAAACCAATACTTTCACCAATCGTCCGAATAAAAGGCGCTACCGTTAAAGCAGCAAAGAAACCATACACCACCGTAGGAATACCCGCCAATACTTCTAGAGCCGGTTTAACCCAAGCGCGCACGCGTTTACTGGCATATTCGGATAAATAAATTGCTGACATTAAACCGACAGGCACTGCAATCACTAAGGCAATCACCGAAATCAGCAAAGTACCTGCAAACAAAGGTATCGCACCAAAACTGCCCGAACCGCCGACTTGGTCATTACGAATAGCCGTTTGCGGACTCCAATGCGTTCCAAACAAGAACTCCGTGATGGGGACAGCTTGGAAGAAGCGTAAAGACTCAAACAGTACCGATAAGACAATACCCAAAGTCGTCACAATCGCAATCGAAGCACACAGGATCATCAAACCAACAATGACCTTTTCTACTTGATTGCGCGCCCGCAAGGTAGGCGCAATGTTGTGAAACGCCCAAAAAATACCTAAACCCGCTAAAGCGAACACCAGCACCGCTTTGATCATATTGCTATTCTGTTGCAATTCAATATAGCGGCGCGCAGCTTCCTGTTGAGCAGGCTCAGCGGTTTCGTCAATAACACCCGCTTTCGCCATGCTTTCCACACGATTCATGAATAAATTCACATTCGTGGCATCAGCTTTTTGAATTTCCGCAGGTAAGCTAGAAATGACATTCTGGCTAATAAAAGTTGGGCTGAAGAATGACCATAACATTAAAGCAACGAGCGAAGGCAATAAGCACCAAACCACCACCAAATGACCATAATAGCCCGGTAGAGAATGCAGCTTATTCACTCCACGATTGCCATTCGATACGGCCAACGCCCGCTTACGCCCAAAGAAGTAGCTAAATGCAGCTAACACCAGCAGTAGAAGCAAGATGATTGACGTATTCATACGTGTGTGTACCACAAAGAAAAAGAAGGTTTGCAGTAAGCAGCATAAGCAAGCATGAGAGCTTAGGCTGCTGCAAGCGGATAGTACTGAGGCTTTATGACAACTTTATGACAACTTTATGACAAAGTGACCGCCTTACCGCTGAAAAAATAGGAGCTAGTCAGCTAGCTCCCAAACGTTAACAAGAAAACCAATAGCTAATTAGAGAGACTCAAGAACTTTTAGACTTTTAGCAGCATCACTATTAGCAGCACGCTCCGTAGCTGGCATCGGAATCATGCCTTTTTCTGCTAAATAACCGGTATCACCCCAAGCTGCATCACTGGTCAATTCCATGACAAACTCTTCAATTCCTTTAACCGTACCAACATGCTCTTTTTTCACATAGAGATATAAAGGACGTGAAACGGAGTATTTACCAGCAGCGATATTTTCAAAGGTAATATCCACGCCTTCGATAGAAGAGCCTTTGACCTTATCAGCATTTTGCTCTAAGAAACTGAAGCCAAAAATACCGACTGCTTTCGGATTAGCCTGCAGTTTTTGGACGATCAGATTGTCGTTCTCACCCGCTTCAATGTACTTGCCATCTTCACGCATGTTGCCGCAAACTGCTTTGAATTTCTTTTCATCTTCTTTTTCCAGTTTTTTAATAGCTGGAAATTCTTTACAACCTGTATGCATGACTAACTCAACGAAAGCATCACGTGTACCTGAAGTCGGTGGTGGACCTAAGACTTCGATGGGCGTATCAGGTAATTCAGCATTCACTTCTTTCCATGTTTTATACGGATTAGGGATCAGTTTCAAATTACCCGTGACAGCATCCATATTGCCACCCGTAGTGTCTGGCACTTCTTTAGCTAAAGCTAGGAATAAATCTTTACGGGTTAATTTATAAGTTTCGGCATCTTTTGCGTTAGCAATAGCGATACCATCATAACCAATTTTAATTTCAATAGGGCTAACGCCATTCTTTTTGCAATCCGCCAATTCGCTTTCTTTGATCCGACGTGAAGCACCTGTCATATCCGCCGTTTCAACGCTAGCACCTTCGCAGAACAGTTTCATTCCACCGCCAGTACCAGTAGATTCAACTTTAGGAGCGGGATTGCCCGTTTTCTTTGCATAATTTTCAGCAACGACTGCTGAGAAAGGATAAACCGTTGAAGAACCAACGATTGAGATATTGTCACGAGCTTGAGCAGCACCAGTAGCAACCAGCAAGCCCGCTGCGATAGCCATAGACAGTTTTTTCATTTCAGCGTTCTCCGTTCATTAAGCCTTAAGATGCTGCACAGTGTAGAACCTGAATATGACAGTGTTGTGACACATGAAGCCCTTAACTAAATGGCATGCACCTAATCTATTAAAAGCAGCTCAAGACGAAAACATAAGGAATTCTACGGCGCAGTGCGATCATGCCTGATGGGGTAATTCGTGATACGTTGATTTATAGTACTTTAGATACTGAATGAGCAGTTAGAGCATCCTTTAGAACGCTCAGCCTATTTGCAAGCACCCGAATATTTAATTCACTCCAGCATTACATGGCTCAATCACTCAACGACTAACTAGCCCCAAGAGACTCTTAGAAACTTATTGCTTAAGGCTTGGTCTATGCTTTAGCTTGTTTTGAAGACTTTTTTCCTCACAATAAAATCATCCGAGAGCCTCTAATGTCAGCCTTAAAATTAATCAGCACTACCGCGTTCTTATTAACAACTAGCACCCTATTGCCAACTGCGATGGCTGGCAGCCCAACAGTACCGGCTAGTAACTCTGAAGTGAGCATAAAACCTTTCCCTAAACCTCATGCAGGTGATAAGCGTTTAGTGATTCGTTTACCTGCTCGTACGAATGAAAATGCCTTATTAGTGCGTGTAACACCCGGTAAATTAAGCCAAGTTGATTGTAATAACCAAGCTTATGCTGGGACTTTAGAGACTAAAACCCTACAAGGTTGGGGCTATAATTTCTATGTACTGCGCACTCAAGGCCATGCTATGTCAACGATGATGGCTTGCCCACCGAATAGCTTACGTACTGCTTTTGTACCCGTAGCAGGTGCTGAGCAAACGCTAAGCTATAACAGCAGAATGCCTTTGATTTATTATGTCCCTAAAGACTTTAATATACAGTATGAAGTGTTCGTACCTCAGCAACGAGGTACTGCTAAACCTGAGTAGCAAAATGGCACATAAAAAGCTATATCTGCCCCAAAAAATCTGTAGCACTTGCCAACGCCCCTTTAGCTGGCGTAAAAAGTGGGAAGCTTGTTGGGATGAGGTGAAGTACTGCTCGGAACGGTGCCGCCGTACATCGGTTAAACAAGCACCAAACGCTTGAGTTCAGTTGCTTGAGCGATTAACGCAAGTTATAAGGCTAGTTATGACGACCACACCCCAAACACCTGAGCACGAAAAAACTGTTATTAATGAGACCGCTAGCGTACCTGCTGGCCGTATCGCGCGCCTTGCACGCCTTGGCTCTTTAGCTACCGGTGTTGCAGGTGGGATGTTGGCTGAAGGTGCACGTCAACTCGCCCACGGTCATCGCCCGAAAATGGGTGAACTGTTGTTGACCCCAGCGAATGCTAAACGAGTTGCTGATGAATTAGCACGTCTACGTGGTGCTGCGATGAAAGTCGGGCAACTACTGTCTTTAGATGCTGGCGATTTACTGCCCCCTGAGCTAAGCGAGATTTTTGTCAGCTTACGCGCTGACGCAAAACCCATGCCTTTGAATCAACTGACACAGGTTTTGGAAGAAAATTGGGGTAAAGATTGGAAAGCTAAATTTAAGCAATTTAGTTTCCAACCAATTGCGGCTGCTTCTATTGGGCAAGTGCATTCTGCACAAACCCAAGATGGTCGGCATATAGCTTTAAAAATTCAATATCCACATGTACGCGAAAGTATTGATAGCGATGTGGACAATGTAGCAACCTTATTACGTTTATCAGGACTTATTCCCAAAAGCGTTGATTATCAGCCACTCTTAAATGAAGCCAAACGTCAGTTACGTCAAGAAGCTGATTACATGCGCGAAGCTGATTACATGCGCCAATATCAAAGCTTGTTAGCTGACAGTTCACATTACACCTTGCCGCAAGTATATGAAGACCTGACCACCAGTAATATTCTAGCTATGTCATTTATGGGGGGAACCCCTATTGAGCGTATTTCTTATGCCTCACAAGCCGAGCGCGATCAAGTCATGGCCGGCTTATTAGGTTTATTATTCCGCGAAATTTTTGAATTCCGCTTAATTCAGACCGATCCTAATTTTGCTAATTACCGCTATGATCAGAAAAATCAACAGCTCATTCTGCTTGATTTTGGCGCTACCCGTGAATATCCCCTGCAAATCGCTGAAGCTTATCGGCAATTAATGCAAGGGGCGATTGAATATGATCGCGCTAAAATGGATGCCGCTGCAGCGCAAATTGGCTTCTTCCAAGCACATATTCATCCTCAACAACGCGAAGCCGTTATTGATCTGTTCAATCAAGCTTGCGAGCCTTTACGTTGGCAAGGTGTGTATGACTTTGGCGCCTCTAGCTTAGCCGGACGTATTCGTGATGCGGGTTTAGTGCTCAGTATGGAGCAAGGCTACTGGCATAGCCCACCGGCAGATGCTTTATTCTTACATCGTAAATTGGGGGGCCTATATTTATTGGCCGCTAAATTACGTGCGAAAGTAGATGTACGTAGTTTGTTTGAGCCTTACCTGCATTAGAGATCTAAATAACTAGCTAAATCGGGTAATTTAGCCTGTGTATTGAGTGGTTCACGTTTACGATAATGCGCTATGAACGCATAGCGCCCTCTTAAATGCTTGATCTGCAAATCGGCATTATGTTTGGCT
This sequence comes from uncultured Thiothrix sp., assembly GCF_937873765.1. Classification (GTDB taxonomy): domain Bacteria; phylum Pseudomonadota; class Gammaproteobacteria; order Thiotrichales; family Thiotrichaceae; genus Thiolinea. The sequence continues at coordinate 44,855 of NZ_CALMZC010000042.1, forward strand.
GCTAAAAACTCTAATTGTGTTAATAAGTGTGCTTGTGGATACACATTGAACCACCCTAACCACTTCAGTAAGCCTTGGCGAAACCAAGTAGGCATCTGCGCTTGATCAGAAAAGTCCACAATATGTAGACAACCTTGGGGCTTGAGCTGGTTCAAGGCATGTTCTAAAGCAAGCTGCCAATCGGGCAACATCGACAACACATAAGAAAACAGTACATGATCCCAAGCGGTCTCTAAGTCAAAATCCTGCCAACGAATTTGCTCCGCCAAACCCTGACGCAAGGTAATGGCAGCCTGATAAGGAGTATTTTGTAAATGCTTATGTGCACACTCTAACATCAGCGCAGAGGCATCAACACCAAATAGCTGTGCTGTGGGATAACGATAAGCGAGTTTGCTGAGGTTGCATGCCGTGCCGCAGCCTATTTCTAATAAAGTCTCATCAACGGGTAAACGCAATTCTTTTAGTAAAGTATCACGCCCTAACAGATAGTATTTTCTCGACAGATCATAAATATAACGCTGATAGCGATACTGTTGATCCATGCGGAAGGCTGCATTTGTACCCTGCATTCTCAAGCAGCCAAACGATACAGATGAAAACCACCATAAATCGCTGAACGATCCTGCTTAAATAAAGCCGCCGACTCCTCGGCCTCGTAAACTAAACGCTTTAAGAGTTCAGGTGGCAAAGCCTGCTCTAACGGCGAAGTTGCAGCAGCCGTGCGAAAGATAATCCGCGTTTCTGGCTTAGCGACTCGCAAGACCTCTGTCCATAATTCAGTAAGTACTGCAGCACTCATCCAATCTTGAGCATCCAAGAACACAAAGCGATCATAGGTTTGCTCATCTTGAGCTTTTAGATAGTCAATAATCGAGCCAAACTGCGTTTTTACTTTATGTAATTGTGTTTTTATGAGCTGATAATGCTCCGCTTTTAAATAGTCCGGCAGCGCTTGGCGGTTCGCATGATCGTAGCTATGGGCAAAAGCTTGCCAAGCAAAATAATTATCTTGAATCGGAAAATCACACGCTAAGCGTTCGACTCGCTGACGGTATTGCTCCAATAGATTACTCTCCGCTTGCATGGCTTGATATTGTTGCGGTGGAATACCCAAACTAAAAACCGACATTGGCAACTTGCCGAACAGCCTTACCAGAGGATGCTCGAAGAATGGCTCAATATGGCGCTTAAAGATTAGTTTTTGCTCGTAGCGACTTTTGGCCTTGAGTATTAACTGTGGTTTACAAGCGATGCGTCGCCCTAGCCAATGTAAACCACGCATGAAATAACCAAAGCGCGTTTGCTTATACAAATCGCTGGCAAACATACTAATACGTTGACGACCTAATAGGCTTGAACCAAACCAAAAATGATCTAATTCAGTACTAATTTGTGGCTGGATATAGGCTTGATAACGTTCTAAATTACTGAGTTTACTCGCATGGCCGAAAAAATTATAAAAAGTGGCGTGGTCAGGTAGATATTTAAAAGCAGCGATTTTTAAACGCGTCAGTGCTAAGTGATAAGTGTTTAAATCAATCGCAGTAATATGCGCTGGGCTAGCGGTTAAATAATTCAGAACATTACAGCCGCCAGAAGCAATAGTTAACACTCGACTATCTGCTTGCAATTGCAAAGCTTGTAGATCAACTCGCGGGTCTTCCCAAATCTGATTGTAGATAAAACTGTCAAACCAAGTGCTAAACAGCCGCTGTTGTAAGCCAAGCAGCGAACGAGGTGCAGCTTGTTGCACGGCTTCACGTAAAGCGATTGAACTAGCCATTTGGACAATTCCCCTTTGTCTAAACTTTTCAAGATTTTGCTAGTTAGCTATGAAAACTGCATGACAAGCCCATGACGATTTAGTTAAACCGAGCTGAGATTCTTGGTTACACTAGGCACTCTTAGGAGCTTGCTATGCTATTAGTACTAAAAGAATATGGACGTTTATGGTGGCGCCAGCGAGTCTGGCTTAGCTTAGTGCTGCTAGCGATTACCGCAGCGGTCAGTATAGAGCTATTGATTCCGCTGATTTTTAAAAATATGGCGAATGCTTTCGCGCAGCCTGTCAGTGCTGCAAGCACCGAAGTCCTCATGCAGAACCTGCTGTATTTAGCACTCGCTTTCATAATGGAATGGTTTATTTGGCGGGCTTTAGAGTTTGGGATTGTGCCACTCGAAGCCGGAGGCATGCGTTATCTGGACTCGTTCTGTTTTGATGTCTTGCTCAAGCAACCTTACCGCTTCTTTGAAAATAATTTTGCCGGTAGTTTAGTCAAACAAGCCTCACGCTTTATTCGTTCTTTTGAAAGCCTTACCGATTGGTTAGTCTTTCAGCTATATAGCAAAGTACTCGCCACGGGGATTGCCCTATTTTTATTCTTCCAGCAAGACCCCTTATTAGCGGCTTATTTCATGGTGTTTATTATTTTATTTGTAGCTTGGAATCTTGGTTTTTCCTTGTGGAAATTAAAATACGATGAGCGGGTTGCCGAATGGGATTCTAAGTTAGGTGGCTTGTACTCAGATAATATTAGCAATATTGCTGTACTCAAAAGTTTCGCTCTAGAAACCACCGAACAAGCTCATGTGCGTGATGCCGCCACTACTTTGTATAAAAAGCGTCGCTTTGCATGGATCTTGATGTTTATCTCCTTTGCAGTGCAAGCCATTCTCACCTCTAGCATTGAATTCATTTTGGTTTACAACATGATTCAAGATTGGCAGCGCGGTCAATTTGAGGTCGGTCAGTATGTACTCTTCCAAACCGTACTCTTAGTACTATTGCGCCATCTATGGGAGTTTGGCCAAAGCTTTCGTGGTTTATTTAGTGCTATTGCTGATGCACGCGAAATGGCCAACATTATTCAAAATCAGTCATTAGAACAGGACTTACCACAAGCCGAAGCCCATATTATCCAGCAAGGTCAAATAGAGTTTAAGCAGATTCATTTTGATTATCGGCAAAACAAAACCGCTAGCACCGAAGTAACTGGTGGCTTATTTGTGGACTTTAATCTAAGCATTCGGGCTGGGGAAAAAATTGCTTTGGTTGGTCACTCAGGCTCAGGCAAAACTTCACTGACCAAACTCTTATTCCGCTTTGTCGAGCCACAACAAGGTGAAATTTTAATTGATGGCATCCCTACACAACAGTTCAGCTTAGCCTCTTTGCGCCGCCAAATTGCACTCGTACCCCAACAGCCTGAGCTATTTCATCGCAGTATTAAAGATAATATTTTATTAGGCAAAACCGTCAGTGATGCCGAATTAGAACGTGTCGCAAGCCAAGCGCAAGCTTTAGATTTTATTGAGCAGCTCCCTGAACGCTTCGATACTTTAGTCGGTGAGCGTGGCGTGAAATTATCGGGAGGTGAAAAACAACGTATTGCCATCGCACGCGCCCTATTGCAAGCCGCTCCGATTGTTGTGTTGGATGAGGCGACCAGTGCTTTGGATTCCCTCACGGAGCAACACATTCAAACGGCAATTTTTGAGTTAATTGCGAATAAAACTGCGATAGTGATTGCACATCGCTTGTCCACTATCCTACGGATGGATCGGATTATTGTGCTCGCTAATGGCAGCATTCTAGAACAAGGTACGCATGCTGAACTCCTAGCTAAACAAGGGCATTATTATCAGATGTGGCAACATCAAAGTGGTGAGTTCCTGAATTTAGATTAGTCTTCCTAAATTGACAGCTTATCCCACAAAACTGGCACTGTTTGAATGAGGATTTATAGTTATAGATATAATCATTCCAACACGGTATACACATATCTATGCCAGCTACATTCTCTAAAAATAAACCCAGCATTTGCCTGAATATGATCGTTAAAAATGAGCGGCACATTATTCAGCGCTGCTTGGATAGTTTAAAAGCACATATTGACTACTGGGTGATCAGTGATACCGGCTCCACCGATGGCACTCAAAACTTTATTCGTGAGTATTTTCAGCAAGCGCAGATTCCCGGTGAGTTACATGAACATGCTTGGAAAAACTTTGCACATAATCGCAATTTAGCCTTAGAAGCCGCTAAAAACAAAGCCGATTATATTCTATTTATGGATGCCGATGATTATGTCGTTTGGCAGGATGATTTAGGCTTTCATGATCTTACGGAGCATATCTATCTGTTAAACATGCGTCAGAATGAGGTCGTGTATAGCAACATTAAACTACTACGCTCATCAGTACCTACTCAATGGTGCGGTGTCTTACATGAAGTTTTAAATATTGATGATAATTACGATCCTGTAGATTATCCAGCCGCTAATTGCTATATCACCTCAACGCGTGAAGGGGCACGCAATCAAGACCCCGATAAATATATCCGAGACGCTGAAATTCTTGAGCAAGCTTTAAAAGAAGAGCCAGACAATAGCCGCTATCGCTTTTATCTAGCACGTAGCTATTTAGACGCTAATCAGTATCAGCAAGCGCTTGAAAACTTCAAAAAACGGGCAGCAATGGGAGGCTGGGAGGAAGAGGTCTACTACTCACTTTTTAGCATGGCACGTTGTTATCAGTTACTCAATTATGACAAAGCGCACATTATTGAAGCCTATTTAAAAGCCTTTTATTATCGTCCCAGCCGCCTTGAGGCTTTATACCAAGCCGTGCGCTTATGCCGAGAACATGAGTTTTATAGCCTTGGTTATCAACTAGCTAAACTAACTACTCCTATTCGAGGTTCTGATGATCCTCTTTTTGTACAGCATGAAATTTACAACTGGCGGTTTTTAGATGAACTCGCTGTGTGTGCTGTGAACTGTGGTCATCGTTCTGAGGCACGGGGGATCATTGCGCATTTGATTGCTTCACCGCAAACACCGACTGAGCCATTAGCACGTTTACAGGCTAACTTACGAGCAGCCGTCGATTACTAACTAAGCTGATGCACGGAGACACCATGCTGAGCACAAACTTGTGCCAGCTTAGGACGCTCTAAACTATCGATAAATAAGCTTGTTAATTGCGATACGTGCCCGACTCTCACGGGTGCTGTGCGTTCCAATTTAGTTTTATCAGTGACTAAAAACCGCTCTCGTGCATTATTTAAAATCGCCTGTGTCACGCGCACTTCTCGATAATCGAAGTCTAGCAATGCCCCTTCCTCATCCAAGGCTGAAGCACCAATCACTGCATAATCCAATTTAAACTGCTTCACGAAATCCGCCGTGGCTTCGCCAATCACCCCACGGTCGGAATGACGCACTACCCCCCCAGCGATAATCACCTCAAAACTTGGATTTTGAATCAGAATATTCGCCACATTCAGATTATTCGTAATTACCATCAGATTCTGATGGCTTAACAAAGCTTGCGCGACGGCCTCGGTGGTTGTGCCGATATTAATAAACAGTGAGCTATTATTCGGAATCTGTGCCGCACACAATTGTCCAATTAAGCGCTTTTCTTCTGAAGCCGTATTGCGCCGCTGCTCGTAGCCGATATTGCTGACTCCTGAAGGCAATAAAGCACCGCCATGGACTCTTGCTAAGAGTCTGGCTTCACATAGCTCATTTAAATCTTTACGGATGGTTTGGGGAGTCACATCGAAGATGGCAACCAGTTCGTCAACCAAAACACGTTCAGCACTGCGCGCTAGTGCCATAATTTGTTGTTGGCGTAATGACTGTTGCATTATCCTCTCCTTTGCGAGCCTGAATGCATAAAATATAGCGAAATAACGAAAACAAATCTTGCAAAAACGAAAATATCTATTGATACTTCAGAAACTAACCATCGCACTATAAAGCAACCACAGGATAGTATCGATGCTAAATTCATCATCCACTGAAACTTATGATATGGCTGTCATTGGCGGCGGTATTAATGGTTGTGGTATAGCCCGCGATGCGGTGGGTCGTGGTTTGAAGGTTCTACTCGCGGAACAAGGCGATTTAGCCCAAAGTACTTCATCCGCAAGTACTAAGTTAATTCATGGCGGTTTACGCTATTTGGAATATTATGAATTTCGTTTAGTGCGTGAAGCTCTTTCGGAACGTGAGGTTTTATTAAAAAACGCACCGCACATTATTTGGCCTTTGCGTTTTGTACTCCCCAACAATAAAGCTGTTAGACCTGCTTGGCTGGTACGTCTAGGTCTATTTCTTTATGACCATATGGGTGGTCGCAAACTCTTGCCTGCTACTCAGACTTTTAAGCTAAATAAGCACTCCGAACTTGGTGAGCCGATTAAAGATAATTTTGAAGTCGCTTTTGAATACTCAGATTGCTGGGTGGATGATGCACGTTTAGTCGTCTTGAATGCTTTAGATGCCGCCAAGCGTGGTGCAGATATTCGTGTCCAAACTCGCTGCACTAGCGCTAAACGAGTGAATGGTGTTTGGCAGGTAAAGCTGGAAAATCAAGAAACGAAACAAAGCGAAACTATTCAAGCGCGGATACTCGTGAATGCCACAGGGCCTTGGATTGATCATTTATTACATGAAGTCAAAGTCCTAGCCGAGGATAAACACAATGTACGCTTAGTGCGGGGTAGTCATGTGATTGTGCCCAAACTCTATGAGCATGATCGGGCTTATTTTTTCCAAAATACCGACGGGCGCATTATGTTCGCGATTCCCTACGAGCAGGATTTTACCCTGCTAGGCACTACAGATGCCGATCATCATGGCAGCTTAGAGCAGGTCAAAATTACCGAACAAGAAACACAGTATTTGTGTGATTCAGCCAGTTTGTATTTCAAAAAGCCAATCGAGCGCTCCTCGGTGGTTTGGACTTATGCGGGGGTGCGTCCCCTTTATGATGATGGTGCAAGCCAAGCGCAAGCGGCTACTCGTGAATATGTTCTGCGCGTGGAAGATGAAGCAGGACAAGCACCTTTATTGAATGTATTTGGTGGCAAGATCACCACTTATCGGCGTTTAGCGGAAGATGCTTTAAGTAAATTAAGAACATGGATGCCGAATGCAAGTGCTGAATGGACTAAAGATGCCGCTTTGCCAGGTGGTGAATTTGCTTTGGAAGAACGTCCCCAATTGATTCAGCAATTGCAGCAGGACTATTCCTTTGTCAATCATGCTTGGGCAGAAAGTTTGATGTGCCGTTATGGCAAGCGTGCTTGGGACGTTTTAGGTGATGCTAAAAGTTTAGGCGATCTAGGGCAGGCATTTGGTGCTAGTTTAACAGAACGTGAGGCGCAGTTTTTGCGTGTCCATGAATGGGCAAAGGATGCAGATGCGATTCTATGGCGGAGGAGTAAGTTAGGCTTACATATGACGCCGGAGCAGCGCACTGCATTCAAGGCGTGGTTGCACTAACCACGCATACAGGAGGAGGGAGAAAATTCATGAGCTTGACACTGGAGCAAGTGTCTAAGGTCGTTGGACGAGATACACATATTTATCCTACGTCTTTACACCTCAAAGCGGGCAGTTTAAATGTACTGCTCGGGCCTACGCTTGCGGGTAAAACCAGCTTAATGCGCTTAATGGCAGGTTTGGATGTACCCAGTAGTGGGCGGGTGTTATGGAAAGACCAAGATGTCACCGGCCAGCCCGTGCAAAAACGTAATATTGCCATGGTCTACCAGCAATTTATTAATTATCCAGCCATGACCGTGTATGAGAACATTGCCTCACCTTTACGCATTCGCGGTTTGCATAAAAAAGAGCTTGATAAGCGTGTGCAAGAAGCAGCGGATTTACTCAAGCTCACGCCCATGCTCAAACGCAAACCCCTCGAATTATCCGGTGGTCAGCAACAGCGTTGCGCTTTAGCGCGCGCCTTGGTGAAAGATGCTGATTTAGTGCTGCTGGATGAACCACTCGCCAATCTTGATTACAAACTGCGCGAAGAGCTGCGCGAAGAATTACCACGGATTTTTACCGCTTCGGGCGCAGTATTTGTGTATGCGACGACTGAGCCGACTGAAGCTTTATTACTCGGCGGCAATACCGCCACTCTTTGGGAAGGTCGCATTACTCAATTCGCCCCGACTTTAGCCGTGTATCGCAATCCCAATACGATGACGACGGCGCGGGCATTCTCTGACCCACCGATGAATTTCTTACGCTTCACCAAACAAGGTGCACACTTGACATTCGATAATGGGCAAACTGCACCCGCTACCGGTGTCTGGGCAAATTTACCGAATCAGGCTTATAGCCTTGGATTCCGCCCTAATCATCTCAGCTTAGAACGCACTAGTTCTGATGCTTTGAGTTTCCAAGTCACTGTCACAGTCGTAGAAATTAGCGGCTCGGAAAGCTTCGTACATGTCAAACACGGTGAACAGCGTTGGGTGGCGTTACTATCCGGTATTAATGAACCACCTCCGAACACGCTCCTCACCTTGTATGTGGAACCTAAATATACTTATGTATTTGATACTGAAGGTGCATTAGTGAGTACCTCAGCTCTGGCAAAGGCCGCCTAAGGAGCAACTATGGCAGAAATTTACTTGAAAAAACTAGCCCATAGCTACCTCCCTAATCCGCACAGGCCAGAGGATTATGCCCTAAAAGAAATCGACCAAGTTTGGGAGGACGGCAAAGCTTATGCCCTGCTGGGTTCTTCAGGCTGCGGCAAATCGACACTGTTAAATATTATTTCCGGCCTCCTCAGCCCCAGCCAAGGCCAAGTGCTATTTGATGGCAAAGATGTGACTCACTTACCCACTGAACAACGCCATATTGCGCAAGTGTTCCAGTTTCCAGTGGTCTATGACACCATGAGTGTGTATGACAATCTGGCCTTTCCGCTACGTAATCGCAAACAAGACGAAGCCATGATTAAAGCGCGTGTCACTGAAATCGCCGATATGTTAGAACTCAGCGCTGATCTGAAGAAAAAAGCGCGCGGTTTAACCGCAGATGCCAAGCAAAAAATATCCTTAGGGCGTGGTTTAGTCCGCCAAGATGTGACAGCGATTCTTTTTGATGAACCGCTCACCGTGATTGACCCGCATTTAAAATGGCTGTTACGGATGCAACTCAAAGCCTTGCATCAACGATTGAATCGCACCATGATTTATGTCACCCACGATCAAACCGAGGCACTCACTTTCGCCGATCAAGTGGTAGTGATGTATGACGGCTATGTGGTGCAAATAGGTACGCCACAGCAACTATTTGAACAGCCCGAACATACGTTTGTTGGCTATTTCATTGGCAGTCCGGGGATGAACTTATTACCAGTGCAAGTCGATGGGAATATCGCACACTTAAATGGGCAAAGAATTCCGCTGAATACCCACTATGCATCCAAAAACGGAGACCACATTGAGCTAGGAATCCGCCCCGAATTTACCCAACTCAGCATTACCGAATCTACGCATAGTCTACCCGTGACGATTAAGCGTATTGAAGATATTGGTCGGCATAAAATCGCCCGCGCTGACTATCAGGGTAAGGAAATTAATATTATCGTGCCGGAAGATCAGCCCGTATCCATCGACTATAAATACTTAACTCTCGATCCAAATTATATCCATCTTTACGCCAATGGCTGGCGACTCAAGCAGGAGGCCGCAGCATGAATAAAACGTGGAATAATAAAGCGTGGTGGATGGTATTACCTGTCGTGCTGTTGGTGGCCTTTAGCGCTGTGATTCCTTTAATGACAGTAGTGAACTATTCGGTTCAAGATACATTTGGGAATAATCAATTCTTCTGGGCTGGTTTACAGTGGTTTGAAGAAATCGTTAACTCTGAACGTTTCCATGATGCACTGGCTCGGCAATTTTTATTTAGCGGCTTAATTTTATTCATTGAGATTCCCCTTGGCATTTTTATAGCGATGAATATGCCCACTAAAGGCTTGGCAATTTCAGTGTGTTTAGTGTTAATGTCTCTACCCTTATTAATTCCGTGGAATGTGGTTGGTACGATTTGGCAAATTTTCGGGCGGGTGGATATTGGTTTACTCGGTGCGACTGCCGCTAAACTGGGAATTGATTATAACTACACCCGTGATATTGGCGATGCTTGGTTTACCGTGGTGATTATGGATGTCTGGCATTGGACTTCTCTCGTCGCCCTGCTCTGCTATGCAGGTTTGCAATCTATTCCACAAGCTTATTATCAAGCAGCGCGGATTGATGGTGCGAGTCAATGGGCGATTTTCCGCTATATCCAACTGCCAAAAATGCGGGGCGTGCTATTAATCGCAGTGCTCCTGCGCTTTATGGATAGCTTTATGATTTATACCGAGCCATTTGTAGTCACGGGTGGCGGCCCTGGAAATGCTACAACTTTCTTATCTATTGACTTAGTGAAAATGGCGATTGGGCAATTTGATTTGGGCCCTGCTGCGGCGTTCTCGCTGGTTTACTTTCTCATTATTCTTTTACTGAGCTGGGTATTCTATACGGTGATGACTAACCTTGATAAACAGGGGCAATAAGCGATGAATACGACTGTTACCCTTCCCCATAGCCCCACGCTTGCACCTAAACGCTCACGTCTTACCCGTCAAGGCATAGTTATGACGGTTTATTTAATCTTTTTGATGCTACCGATTTATTGGTTACTCAATATGAGTTTAAAAACCAATGAGGAAATTTTATCTACTTTTAGTTTATGGCCACAAAATTTTACTTTAGCCAATTATAAAACCATTTTTACCGACCCCAGTTGGTATGGTGGCTATATTAATTCCATCACCTATGTGGTGATGAATACCGTGATTTCGATCACTGTGGCTTTACCGGCCGCCTATGCCTTTTCGCGCTACCGCTTTTTAGGTGATACCCATCTGTTTTTTTGGCTTCTGACCAATCGTATGGCACCACCTGCAGTATTTGCCCTGCCCTTTTTCCAACTATATAGCTCAGTGGGTTTATTCGATACGCATATTGGCGTAGCACTCGCGCATTGTTTATTTAATGTGCCCTTGGCAGTGTGGATTTTGGAAGGTTTTATGTCCAGTGTACCAAAGGAAATTGACGAAACAGCTTATATTGACGGCTATAGTTTCGGACGCTTTTTCACGCGAATTTTTATGCCCTTAATTGCTTCGGGTATCGGTGTCACGGCCTTTTTCTGTTTCATGTTTTCGTGGGTAGAGCTTTTACTCGCACGTACTCTAACTTCAGTTGCTGCCAAACCAATCGCCGCCACCATGACACGCACGGTATCCGCTTCAGGCATGGATTGGGGTGTATTAGCGGCAGCGGGTATCTTGACCATTATTCCGGGAGCCTTGGTGATTTGGTTTGTGCGTAATTATATCGCCAAGGGTTTTGCCTTGGGCCGTGTGTAAAGGAGGTCAAGATGGAAGGTTCTGCACTGGACTTCAGTTGGATGGCTTGGACATGGCAAACGGCTTTGTTCTTTAGCTTGATTGTTTTGACCTTGATTGGAATGGGAATTTGGAGTGTAAAGTCGCCGCAAGCACCACGCGTTGGGATTTTACACATCGAAACCACACCAGGTGATCGGCTGTTTATTTCACTCCTAGGCAGTGCATTTATCTGCTTAGGCTGGTTAGCAGCTTTCGGCCCCCCGTTATGGTGGGCAGTACTGGTGTGTATCGTTTATGCCTTGGCGGTATTTCGCTGGGTATAAGATTTGTAACTTAGGAGGAGATGTTATGAAACTCAAACGCCTAACATTTGCGGTCACTACTGCAATGTTATTTAGTTATGGTCAGCTTAGCTTTGCTGATGTAGATGCTGCAAAAAAATGGATTGATAGCGAATTCCAACCCTCAAGTTTATCCAAAGAAGACCAATTAAAAGAAATGGAGTGGTTCATTAAAGCTGCTGAACCATTCAAAGGAATGGATATTAATGTGGTCTCAGAAACGATTACTACCCACGAATATGAATCCAAAACCTTAGCCAAAGCCTTTACTGAAATTACCGGCATTAAAGTCACTCATGATCTGATTGGTGAAGGTGATGTGGTTGAAAAACTGCAAACCCAAATGCAATCCGGCAAAAATATTTATGATGCCTTTATTAATGACTCGGATTTGATTGGTACTCACTGGCGCTATCAGCAAGCGCGTAATTTAACTGACTGGATGGAGGGCGAAGGTAAAGACGTTACCAATCCGGGCTTAGATTTAAAGGATTTCATTGGATTAAGCTTCACTACAGGCCCTGATAAAAAACTGTATCAATTACCTGACCAGCAATTCGCTAATCTGTATTGGTTCCGCCAAGACTGGTTTAGTGATGAGAAAAACAAAGCCGATTTCAAAGCGAAATATGGTTATGATTTGGGTGTACCGGTCAACTGGTCAGCTTATGAGGATATTGCCGAATTCTTCACTGGTCGTGAAATTGATGGCAAAAAAGTCTATGGGCATATGGACTACGGTAAAAAAGACCCCTCTTTAGGCTGGCGTTTTACTGATGCGTGGATGTCGATGGCGGGCATGGGCGACAAGGGTGAGCCGAATGGTCTGCCTGTGGATGAATGGGGTATTCGTGTCAATGAAAAATCTCAACCTGTTGGTTCATGTATGGCACGCGGTGGCGCAACCAATGACCCCTCCGCCGTTTATGCCATCACCAAATACGTGGATTGGCTGAAAAAATATGCGCCTCCAGCCGCAGCCGGTATGGTGTTCTCCGAAGCTGGCCCCGTACCCGCACAAGGCGAAGTAGCTCAGCAAATGTTCTGGTACACCGCGTTTACCGCTGATATGGTGAAAGACGGGATTCCAGTCGTCAATCCAGACGGTACACCCAAATGGCGCATGGCCCCTTCACCCCACGGTGCATATTGGGAGGAAGGGATGAAAATCGGTTATCAAGACGCCGGCTCTTGGACACTGATGAAATCTACCCCAACAGATCGCGCCAAAGCGGCTTGGTTATATGCACAATTCGTCACTTCCAAAACGGTGGACGTGAAAAAATCGCATGTTGGTTTGACCTTCATTCGTGAATCAACCATCAATGATAAAAGCTTCACTGAGCGTGCACCCAAACTGGGTGGTTTAGTGGAGTTCTATCGCTCACCAGCCCGGGTTCAATGGTCACCAACTGGAACTAACGTGCCCGATTATCCAAAGTTAGCGCAACTCTGGTGGCAAAACATTGGGGATGCTTCGTCTGGCGAAAAAACCGCTCAACAAGCCTTGGACGCCTTGTGTGAAGCACAAGAAAAAGTCTTAGAACGCTTAGAAAAAAGTGGTGTACAAGGCGAGTTAGGCCCCAAAATGAATGAGCCTAAAGACCCAAAAGAGTGGTTAGACGCTCCTGGTGCGCCTAAAGCGAAGTTAGAAAATGAGAAACCAAAACCTGAAACCGTCAACTATGATGAGTTAGTAAAATCGTGGACTAAGAGCTGATTTAGGCTAAGCTGTAAACAGTGTAACCCCACTCCCACAACCCCTCCCAGCCTCCCCTTGTCAGGGGAGGTGCTTTACCCTTCCTTGATAAGGGGAGGGTTGGGGAGGGGTTCTTTCATCATCAACAGGAATCGGCTATGGCGTATTTAATTGCAATTGATCAAGGCACAACCTCCACGCGCAGTATTGTGTTTGACGAAAAATTACAAGTGATTGCCAGCGCCCAACAAGAATTTCCCCAATATTTTCCGCATTCTGGCTGGGTTGAACATGACCCTGCAGATTTACTCAATACCACCCTCAGTACACTCAAAGACGCGCTTGCCAAAGCTAAACTTAAAGCCTCAGGCATTAGTGCAATTGGTATTACCAACCAACGCGAAACCGTGGTGGTGTGGGATAAAGATACTGGCAAAGCCATTTATAATGCGATTGTTTGGCAAGATCGACGTACAGCGGATTATTGCCACGAACTCAAACACCAAGGCAGCGAAGCCCTCATTCAACAAAAAACCGGCTTACGTGCTGATCCGTATTTTAGCGGCACGAAAGTACGTTGGATATTAAATCATGTTGAGGGTGCGCGCGCTAAAGCTGAAGCTGGACAGCTACGCATGGGTACGGTTGATAGCTGGCTGATTTGGCATTTAACCGGTGGAAAAGTACATGCAACCGACGCGACCAATGCTAGTCGCACTATGCTGTTTAATATTCATACTGGACACTGGGATAAAGAATTACTCCAGCTTTTGGCTATTCCCGAAAGTTTATTACCCGAAGTGAAAGATTGTGCCGCTGATTTTGGGATGACCGATCCAACGATTTTAGGGGCTGCAATTCCGATTTCAGGGGTCGCAGGCGATCAACATGCGGCCTTAGTGGGGCAAGCTTGTTTCCAAGCAGGCATGATGAAATCCACCTATGGCACGGGTTGTTTTGCACTTTTAAATACGGGGACACATGCGGTTAATTCGCATAATAACCTCCTCACAACGATTGCGTATCAACTGAATGGGCAACGCAACTATGCCCTAGAAGGCTCAATTTTTATCGCGGGTGCGGCGGTGCAATGGCTACGGGATGGCTTGAAAATTATTCAAAACGCTAGCGATACACAAGCTTTAGCTGAAGCCGCTGATCCGCATCAAAAGGTGTATTTAGTCCCTGCTTTTGTTGGCTTAGGCGCACCTTATTGGGATCCTGAGGCACGTGGTGCTTTATACGGTTTAACCCGCAATACCGGCCCGGCTGAAATTTCCAAAGCTACCTTAGAAAGTATTGGCTACCAAACCCGCGATTTATTAAATGCCATGCAAGCGGATAGTGCCGGTTTGAAAGAAACTAAAACCGTGTTGCGCGTGGACGGAGGCATGACAGCTTCTGAATGGGCCATGCAATTCTTAGCCGACATTTTAAATAGCCCGGTAGATCGCCCACGTGTTCTGGAATCGACTGCTACAGGGGTCGCTTATCTGGCTGGCTTACAACAAAGCATCTGCCCTGCTCCTGAACAATTTGCTAAAGAGTGGATATTGGATAAGCGCTTTGAGCCGAAGATGGCTGCATCGGTGCGTGAGCAGAAATATGCAGGTTGGTTGGATGCTGTGAGACGTACCCGCTCGACAGGCTGAACACACAAGACTCAACACTGAGATTAGCTTACTAGAACCTACTCTCTAAAAAAATCACCGGGCAAAAAGCCCGGTGAAGATTGACTGTTCGAGACTTATAAACCGTTGTTGTTACCGTTATTGTTAAACTCATGGTTTCGGTTGTTATTTGTTTTCGTTCAAGTTATGACATTTCCGAGGTCAGGTACAGTCTAAAACTACGCCATGACAGCTTAATGGCAGGCTTTTAGTTTTTTAAGGCAAAGAACGTCGCTCGCTGTAGGCATAATCGCTGTGGATTGAGCACCACCATCGCGCATACTGACACTGACACATCCAAATAAATAATCAATTTGATGTTGTTCAACAAATTGCGCTAAACCCGCCCACAACATGCCAATGCCTACACCGTTGCGAAACTCTGGGTGAATACAAGTACGGTCAATTTCCATCACTTTTCCGGGTAGTGGCAACAGCTTAAGCAAATCGAATTCATTTTCGGAGTACACACTTGGTCATCTGTAGATCATGCTACTGTCATATTATCTGCAGGCTTGTAATCAATCTGAAATATTTGCCATGCTAGCATGCGCCCAAGCCAGCAAAGGTAGAAGGTGATGAAAAAACAGATTCTCTGTGTCGAAGACGAAGCCGCGATTCGACAAATGATCCGCTTTAGCTTAGAGCGCGAAGGCTATGCGGTGATGGAAGCAGAAAACGCTTATGTAGCACGTGAATTGGTGGCGAACCAAACTCCAGATTTGATGCTTATTGATTGGATGCTTCCCAATATTTCTGGGCCAGAACTCATTCGGCGTTTTCGTAAAGATGAAGTGACTCGTGATATTCCGATTGTGATGCTCACTGCCCGCTCCGAAGAGGAGGATATGATTCAAGGGCTTGAAGTAGGTGCTGATGACTATCTATCTAAACCAGTCTCTTTAAAAACACTCACCGCGCGGATTAAGGCCTTGCTACGACGCTCGGAGGGATTTAGTGCACGTAAAGTGCTCACAGTCGGCCCCATTCATTTAGATTTAGATGCACATCAACTTACTATCAATGGGCAATCCATTCATTTAGGGATTACCGAATACAAGCTCCTCGAATTTTTCATGAAGCATCCGGGGCGAGTCTATTCACGTGCCCAGCTCTTGGACTTTATTTGGGGACAAAATACTTATATCGAAGAGCGTACCGTTGATGTGCATATTCTGCGCTTAAGAAAAGCATTAAAACAACAAGAAGCTGATCATTGTATTCATACCGTACGCGGTGCGGGCTATCGCTTCGCTGAGGATGCATTGAATGAGTTATGACTATTGGCAGGTGGAAATCCGCCGCCTAATAGCCAGCGCGATTTTGGGCTTAATCGTCGGTTATGCCACCGGCTATTGGTTAGCAAGCTTTTTAGTGGTGAGTTTCGGCTATATTAGTTGGGTGCTCTTCAAATTACGTCAACTGCAAAACTGGTTGGTAAAAGGTCAAGCGGCAGAGTTCATGCCGGATAGTGATGGCGCGTGGGAGCAAATTACCTATCTGATCCATCGTAGCAAGCAGAAAAGTCGTTCACGCAAAAAGAAACAAAAAGAAATTCTAGATCGCCTAAATAATGTGCTGGCTGCCCTACCCGATGCGACCATCTTAATTAATCAGGATTTTATTATTCAGTGGTCCAACCCTGCAGCAGCACGCTTATTAGGGATTCAAACTCAAGCAGATTGGGGCAATCGCTTAGATAATTTGATTCGCTCACCCGAATTAAATGCATTGCTACGCTCTAGTGATACGGACAAGGAAATTCGTCTCCATTCACCGATTGATAACAATATAATTCTGCAAGCGCATTTAGTGCCCGTGCAAAAAAATCTGTATCTGTTTAATGTGCGTGATATTAGCCAAGGCGTGCATTTACAACAAACCCGCAAAGCTTTCTTTGCGAATGCCTCACATGAATTACGTACACCTTTAACCGTACTAGCCGGTTATTTAGAGCTATTTGAAGATGATGCTGAATTACCTGAGCATTTAATACCTGCCGTGCAACAAGCACGTGCCCAAGCGGAACGGATGCAGCGGATTATTAGCGACATGCTATCTTTGTCAAAATTAGAAAATGATGAGCAGCGGCGCATGATTGAAACTGATATTAATCTACCTGAGTTACTGGATGATATTGCCGCCTCTCTAAGTGACACCTTGGCTGCAGACTCACATACCCTCAGCTTAAACCTCAATAGAGAGCTGCATCTACTTGGGCATGAACCTGATTTACTCAGCGTCATTACCAATCTCACTGATAATGCGATTCGCCATACACCGCCTGATACACATATTCAAATCAATTGGCAATTACATACCAATGGGCAAGCCTGTTTGAGTGTTGAAGATGATGGCCCGGGGATTCCAGCCCAGCATATTGGGCATTTAACTGAGCGTTTTTATCGGGTTGATCGTGGCCGCGCCCGCGATAAAGGTGGCACAGGTTTGGGCTTAGCGATTGTTAAACATGTGATGCTCAATCATGGCGGCTTTTTAAATATTACCAGTGAACCCGGCTGCACACGCTTTGTTGCCTGTTTTCCAGCACAACGCGTGCGCTTAATTCAAGTAGATCCGCCTTAGCCTGCTATACTCTGCTAGACTAAACCAGTTGAGCTTGTTGAGCATTGGATAGCAATGTTCTCTGTATGCTCTTGGGAGTCTTAGTGAATGAAATACCCGGTGCGCTTTCTAAAAGTATTACCCCAAGCTTTTTTTTACGATTTTCTAGAAGGACAAATCACCTTAAGAGCGATGGGCTTGGTTTATACCACCCTACTTTCCTTAGCACCTTCCTTAGCGTTAAGCTTTTCAGTGTTAAAAGGCTTTGGGGTTCATAACCAATTAGAACCTGCTTTACTTCAATTTATGGCTCCTTTAGGCAGTAAAGCTGAAGAAGTTACTAAGCAAATGCTCAGCTTCGTAGACAATATTCAAGTCGGTGTATTGGGCATTGCGGGTTTAGGGATTTTGCTCTACACCGTTTGGTCTTTGATGCAGCAGATCGAACAAGCCTTCAACCATTTATGGCATGTGCAACAAGGTCGACCTTTAGGACTTCAAATCCGTGATTATTTAAGTTTGGTGATGCTTGCCCCTATTTTGCTCTTCACAGCCCTAGGCTTATGGAGTGCTTTTAGTCATATTCCCATTATTCAAGCAATTAGCACACATTATCTGTTTAGTACGACGACCACTTATTTGCTCAAGCTGATTCCGGTCACGGTGAGTATTATTCTGTTCACCGTCTGTTATATGTATATGCCCTATACCAAAGTGCGCTTTGTACCCGCCTTATCAGGCGCGATTTTTGCGGGTTTAGCTTGGCAAACTGCAGGTTGGATATTTTCTTCATTTGTGGTGAGTTCCGGACAGCAAATCGCTATTTACTCTGTTTTTGCAGGTTTATTTCTGTTTATGCTGTGGCTGTATATCGGCTGGATTATTGTCTTAACCGGCTCACGGCTGGCTTATTATTTTCAGTATCCCGATGCGGTTTATTATTCGGATCAACCACCGCTACCTAGTCTTGAAACTAAGGAACTAGTTGCAGCGGCGATTCTACGTGAAGTTGGGCAACGTTATTTACAAGGCCATGAGCCTTTAAGCTCTGAGGAGCTGCGCCAGCGTATGCCGATTCCACGTTCACTCATGACTTTAATGCTGCAAGAACTCGTTAATCATGGTTTTTTAAGTCGGGATGACTCCAATCCAGCGCGTTACTTATTAAAAACTGCACCGGAAACTTTATCGGTCGGAACGATTAAGCGTGCCTTCTGGCAAGGAGACACTAAACAGCAAGAGCAAACGGAGCAAGTCAAACAAGCGACTGGCTTAAGTGAAGCCCTATTGTTGACTTTACTGCAGAATCCAGACGTAACGATGCGCGAGGCTTTAGATCAATCACTGCTAGCTAAGGCAGCTCACAATTCAGAGTCAGAAAAAATCTGCTTAGAAGAACAAATGCCGCAACTGATTGAACAAGCCAAAGAAGCGCTAAAGGTCAATGAAACCTAAGGTTAGATACTGAGCTTACGTGCTCGTGAATTGCTTTCAGCTTGCCTCTTGCTAACTCCCCCCCATCTCAAGCAGACTAGCTAGATGCCTAAAAGCACTCTTTACAATGAGCATAAGGAACACCACATGACCGCTAAAATGACACTCGAGCAACTTAAACAAGCGTATGAAGCTGGCCAAATAGACACCGTGCTTGCCTGTCAAGTGGATATGCAAGGGCGTTTAATGGGTAAACGCTTTCATGCTGATTTTTTCCTAAATAGCGCTTTTGAAGAAACTCACTCCTGCAATTATTTACTAGCCACGGACATGGATATGCATACCGTCGATGGCTATGCAGCGACCAGTTGGCGAGCGGGTTACGGCGATTATGTGATGAAGCCTGACTTAAGCACTTTGCGTCCGCTACCTTGGTTAGAAGGCACTGCCCTTGTGCTTTGTGATGTGCTTGATCACCACAGCCATGAACCTGTAGCACACTCACCACGCGCCATCCTGCAAAAGCAAATTGCTCGTTCGGCCGCTTTAGGCATGCAACCGATGATGGCAACTGAGCTAGAATTTTTCTTATTTGATCAAACCTATGCGGAAGCTCATCAAGCAGACTATCGCAATCTGAAACTCGTTAGCGCTTATAACGAGGATTATCACATTCTACAAACTACCAAAGAAGAGGATGTGATTCGAGCCATCCGTAATGGCTTGTTTGGCGCCGGTATTCCGGTGGAATGCTCCAAAGGCGAAGCTTCGGCCGGACAAGGAGAGGTCAATGTTAAATATGCAGATGCCTTGACTACTGCAGACTATCATTCCATTGTCAAAAATGCCTGTAAGGAAATCGCTTGGAGCAAAGGCAAAGCTGTTACTTTCATGGCGAAATGGGATTACAACGCAGCCGGTAGCTCCTCACATATTCATCAATCTTTATGGAGCTTGGACGGCAAGAATCCGCTATTTTTCGATGAATCCGCCCAATATGGTATGTCTGAACTAATGCGCCATTATTTGGCAGGTTTGCTCGCGCATGCGGATGAAATCACCTACTTTCTAGCACCTTGGATTAACTCATATAAGCGTTTTCAAGCCGGCACTTTTGCCCCCACTAAAGCCATTTGGAGTCGAGATAATCGTACTGCTGGCTATCGTTTGTGTGGTGAAGGGAGTAAAGCAGTGCGGATTGAATGTCGCGTGGGTGGCGCAGATTTGAATCCTTATTTAGCACTTGCTGCGCAGATTGCTGCAGGTTTAGATGGCATTGAAAATAAGCTGGAATTAGAACCTGAATTCAGTGGTGATGCCTATGAAGCGCGCAATATCCGTGAAATCCCAACGACTTTGCGTGCTGCTCTAGAAAAACTAGATAATTCGGCCTTATTGCGTCAAGTGATGGGGGATGCAGTAATAGACCACTACTTACATACCGGACGTTGGGAACAGTTTGAATATGATCGGCGCGTTACCAATTGGGAACTATGGCGCGGATTTGAGAGGGCTTAAGCATGCAAGCAACGACTCAAACAATGATTCAATGTATTTCGCCGATTGATGGTAGCGTTTATGTCGAGCGTCCCATTGCCACGCCGGAACAAATTCAAGCTTGCTTTCAAGCGAGCCGCACCGCACAGGCAAATTGGAAGCGCTTAAGTATTCAAGAGCGTGCTAAGTATTGTCATGCTGCAGTCGATGCTCTGCTCAATATGAAAACCCGTATTGTTGATGAACTAGCTTGGCAAATGGGTCGACCCGTGAGTGTAGGTGCAGGCGAGCTACGCGGTTTTGAAGAGCGTGCGCGTTATATGATCGAGCTTGCTACCACAGCTTTAGCCGATCTTGTGCCAAATCCAAAAACCGGCTTTGAGCGCCGTATCTTACGTGAACCTTTAGGCGTGGTATTAACTATCGCACCTTGGAACTATCCTTTTCTCACCACTGTCAACTCAGTGATTCCGGCTTTAATGGCAGGCAATACCTCAGTGCTGAAACATGCTGCCAATACCTTGCTAGTCGCTGAGCGTTTCCAAGAAGCTTTCGATGCAGCCGGCTTGCCCCAAGGCGTGTTTCAGCATTTGGTTTTAAATCATGCTCAAACCGCACAAGTGATTGCCAATGGCTTAGCCGATATGGTCTGCTTTACCGGTTCAGTTGCAGGTGGTAAAGCGATGGAAGCAGCCGCTAGTGGGCGCTTTATTCCCGTCGGTTTAGAGTTAGGGGGCAAAGATCCGGCTTATGTGCGCGCGGACGCTAATCTGCAACATGCGATTGAAAATCTAGCCGATGGTGCTTTCTTTAACTCCGGTCAATCCTGCTGTGGCATTGAGCGGATTTATGCGCATGAAAACGTGTATAACGAGGTGGTAGCGGGTATAGCCAAACTCGGTAGCCAATATAAATTGGGCAATCCTCTTAATCCCACTACCAATTTAGGGCCAATGATTAAGCCAGCCTCTGCAGATTTTGTGCGTGCGCAGATTAACCAAGCGATTGCAGCGGGTGCGGTCGCCCATGTAGATACTTCTGAATTTGAGTTAGATCAACCCGGTTCGGCTTATCTGTCTCCACAGGTCTTATCGAATGTCAATCATTCGATGTCGGTGATGCTAGAGGAAAGCTTTGGGCCTGTCGTCGGAATCATGAAAGTCAAAGATGATGCCGAAGCAATTCGCTTGATGAACGACTCACCCTATGGACTCACCGCTGCAATTTGGACGGAAGACGTGGGCGCTGCAGAAAGAATGGCTGCTGAATTACAAACCGGCACCGTTTTTATGAATCGCTGTGATTATCTCGACCCTGCTCTGGCATGGACGGGGGTGAAAGATACTGGACGAGGCTGTACTTTATCCTCCATCGGCTATGAAGCTTTGACTCGCCCGAAAAGCCTGCATTTTCGTTTACAAACCTCTTAGAAGAATAACTCAAGGATAAAGCTTATGAATTCAAGTCGTTTTGATTACCTGATTGTGGGGGCTGGCTCAGCAGGTTGTGTAGTGGCTAATCGCCTAAGTGCTGACCCAAAGGTCACGGTTTGCTTAATTGAGGCTGGTGGAGATGACAAAAGCCCATGGGTAAAAATTCCAGCGGGAATTTTTGGCCTGTATGGGAATAAGAAATATGACTATACCTTTCAAGGTGTACCTCAAAAACACTTGAATAATCGTGTAATTACCGTCAATCGTGGCAAAGGCTTAGGTGGTTCTAGCTCGATTAATAGCATGGTGTATATTCGCGGGAATAAAAATGATTATGACGGCTGGGCAGCTCTAGGCTGTGAAGGTTGGTCTTATCAAGATGTGCTACCGATTTTCAAAGACTTAGAGTGTAATCTAGCCGGACAAAGCCCTGAGTATCATGGTTTTAAGGGTGAGTTGAATGTGGTTAATCCACAGGATATTAATGAATTAGCGCGTACTTTTGTCAAAGCAGGGGCAGCGGCTGGTTTACCAGAAAACCATGACTTTAATGCCGAATCACAATTTGGTTTAGGTATTTACAATGTCACGCAAGATGAAGGCGTACGCGTCAGTAGTTACAGTGCTTTTGTCGAGCCTGTTCAGCAACGACCGAATCTAACAGTACTTACCCATACCGAGGTGTTTAAACTCCAGATCGAGGCAGATCGCGTCACTGGCCTAGAAATTGAGCACGCTGGAGTACGTAGTGTGTTGCAATGTAAGCGTGAAGTCATTCTTAGTGCAGGAGCCATTGCTTCACCACGGATTCTCTTAGCCTCTGGGATTGGGCATCGAGATGAATTGCAAGCTTTAGGGCTTGAGTGTAAGCAAGATCTGCCCGGAGTGGGTGAAAACCTGCAAGATCATATTGATAGTATGGTTACAGTACGCTCACCTAAACCCGTATCAATCGGAATTTCGTGGGCAACACTATTACCCCATATTTTACCCGCACCCTTTAAGTACTATCTGCAACGTAAAGGTTGGTGGACAACGAACTATGTTGAAGCCGGTGGCTTTGCTAAAACCTCATATGCACAAGCAGCTCCAACTGGTCGTGCTGAGGCTGATCCCGATGTGCAATTCCATTTCACCCCGATTTTCCGTAGCTATCGCGGACGTAAGTTAGAAATGGGGCATGGTTATTCGCTATTTACTTGCGTCTTACGCCCACAAAGCAAGGGTACGGTCAAATTAGCGAATGACGGAACCTTTAAAAATGTTCTCATTGACCATAATTTCTTCTCAGATGAACAAGATCAGAAGTTATTAATAGAAGCTGTGAAGAAAGCACGTGAAGTCCTAGCCTCCTCAGAGTTCGATGCTGTGCGGGGCGAGGAAATGGCGCCAACTCCAGCCATCCAAACCGATGAACAAATCCTTGCCTATCTACGCCAGACCGCAAGCACAGTCTACCACCCAGTCGGTACTTGTAAGATGGGTATTGATGAACTTGCCGTAGTCAATCCTTGGGATTTAAAAGTCAAGGGCATGCAAAATCTGCGGGTGATGGATGCGTCCATTATGCCTAATTTGATTAGTGGCAACACTTCAGCACCCAGCATGATGATCGGTGAGAAAGGGGCGCGGATGATTTTAGCTGAGGGTCAAGGCTCATGACACGCCTAGCCTTGGTGGTGATTGATATGCAGCAATGTATGAGCCAAGCAGTTATCAGTGAGCGGAATAATCCTGAAGCTGAAAGCCAAATTCAAAACTTGTTAGCCGTTTGGCGGCAAAGACAATGGCCAATTATTCATCTTCGACATATCTCTCGTGAAGCAACCTCCAGCTTTCGTCCGGGTCAAGTGGGTGCTGCTTTTCAAACGGAGTTTGAACCCTTAGCTCAAGAAGCGGTATTTGAGAAAAATCGCCCTGATGCCTTTTGTAATACGGGTTTAGAGCGTTGGTTGCATGTACGTGATTTACAGCATTTAGTGATTGTAGGCGTGAGTACTAATAATTCAGTGGAAGCCACTGCGCGCTCGGCAGGGAATTTAGGCTTCACAACTTATGTAGTCGCGGATGCCTGTTTCACTTTCCCTAAACTCGATTATCAAGGTGTCTTGCGCAGTGCTGAGGAGGTACATGCGATGTCCTTGGCAAATTTAGCGGGTGAATATGCTGAAATTATCACGACTCCAGACTTACTTAAGCTAGTGCCTTCGTCCTGATACTGACCTGACACTTATTCAGTCTATTTGCAGAGGACTTGGTGAACTGCCAAGCTCGTTAGTATTCATGCTTTGATAGGAGAGTAGGTATGTTGGATTGGAAACAAGTGATTCATCTCAGCCAAAAAGGTAATCTGCTCCCCGATCGAGTGGTACGCGAAACTGATCAAGAATGGCGCGCGCAACTCAGCTCTGAACAATACCAAGTCACTCGTCAACATGGCACTGAACGCCCGTTTAGTTCTGAAATGTGCAGTTTATTTGAGCCGGGGCTATATGCTTGTGTCTGTTGTGGCAACTTATTATTTGATGCCAATCAGAAATTTGAATCTGGGACGGGTTGGCCTTCTTTCACGCAACCTTTGCAAGAAAATTCGATTGCCTATCACGTAGATCGTTCCTATGGCATGTTTCGTGTAGAAACTTTATGTAACACCTGTGAAGCCCACTTAGGGCATGTGTTCCCTGATGGCCCTGCACCGAGTGGCTTGCGTTATTGCATGAATGCAGTGGCTTTGCAAAAAGTACAGGAGACTTCGCATGACTAATTCGCCTCTTCAATTTGAGACAGCGACTTTTGGTGGTGGCTGTTTTTGGTGTACTGAAGCGGTCTTCCAACAACTACGTGGGGTTGAACAGGTTATCAGTGGTTATAGCGGTGGGCAAATGCTTAACCCTGACTATCGCAGTGTTTGTAATGGCAATACAGGGCATGCGGAAGTGATTCAGCTTCAGTTTGATCCAAACCAAATTAGTTATGCCGACTTGTTGCGCATTCATTTAGCAACTCATGACCCAACCACCTTGAATCGCCAAGGGGCCGATCGAGGAACACAATATCGCAGCGTCATCTTTACACATAGTCCCGAACAACAAGTGATTGCCCAACAAGTGGTGCAAGAAATGCAGGCAAACTTCGATGCCCCGATAGTGACGCAAGTGCTACCTGCCGAAACCTTTTATCCAGCAGAGGATTACCACCAAAACTACTATCAAACTAATCCAAGTGCGGGTTACTGCCAAGCCGTGATCAACCCTAAATTGAATAAAGCAAGAGCGCTTTTTCGAGCTAAGCTAAAAACCAGCGGGGAATCGAACCAATCAAATAAAACAAAAAATTAAATAAAATAAATTAAGTTCATATACCAGTTTATATACCTATTTGTAAAAGTACCCCATCTCTACCCTGTTCTAATTCAAGCGTTCTTGGCTTCCATCTGCTTTCCCGCACTGTATGCGGTCAAGCATCTGGGTTTAGCGTGTTAGGTGTAGATTTTCCATGAATTTTGGCCTCTGTAGCTCTCGCTGGTCGCGGGTGCAAGTGGCTACAAAACTTCCCTTCGGTGTCTAGGCTGCTTTAAATCGGTTTAAAGTGGGATAACGTGGCTCGTACCACATGTGTTCAATCATCAAGGCCAGCATCCAGCCTAGCCAGCCTTGATGGTCGAAGGTTTAAATCCTTAAGCACTGCCCTTTCCTTTTCGTGCCTACACTAAGGCTTTGAGTCATTCCCCACATGAACATAAGAGGGGGGGGGAGTGAACGCTTAACAATTATCCGTGTCTTATACTTAGAATTGGCTAAAATAGCCAAAATAGACTAGTCGAGGTAATGAACATGTTAAGTGCTGCGTCAGCCGTTGTTAAAAATGCGTTTGGGCGCTTTATAGAAGCCGCTTTGATTGAACCTGTTTTAATCAAGCGTCTTTGGTAGGGCTGCGGTTGTTATGGTTTCTTATGCTGAACGTGAGCGTTTAAAAGCTATTGAAGATGAAGTATGGGCAAATAAAGCCAAGCTTGCCTTGCAAGAAGGATTGTTGAACGATGCGGAAAGCAAGGAATGATTCAACCAAATGAATGAGCGCTTAAATGCTACTACTTAAACCCTCAAAAGCGTCGGTTCGATTTATTAAGGATTTGCCCCCTAAGCAGTTTAGGCAACTATGACTTAAGTTCTTAGGTCTATTGGTTGACCCCTCCCCCTCGGATAGCCAATAGTTAAAGGGCTATGATTTTTATCGGGTCGACTTTGGAGAGTATCGGATCGTGTACACGGCTGATGAAACAATAAAGGGGCATTGTTAGCCCCCTTTGCTCAAAAATTCACACGCTAACGCCTGGTGTGCAACTGAGAGATGATAGCGGCCTACTTTGATTTTTTTGCCGTCGCGGTCAATCATGGGGATGCGGTCGGTGCTAATTTCCCAGCCTGCCATGCGCAAACGAGATACATATTCTGGTGAGTTTTGAGCGCCGATCACTGAATCCAATTCATAACGCATTACTGCACCACTTACCAAGGCACACAATAAACGCAACTCTCGCTGTGATTTTGGTAGTAGTGGTTGAGTTAGATTGTTAGGATGGTTTTCTGTTTTCTGGGCTGCCTTCGTGGTGGCCTTTTTTTCGTCCATCTTAGGCGGCCTCCCCTTCCACTTTTGCCGGTGGTATTCCTTCTCGCTTTAGCTGATGAATGTACTCAGCATCCCAAACTGACAAGCGCACACCATACTTAATCGGTTTTTTGATACGGCCTTGCTCAACATAGAGCCAAAACGTGGATAGGCCAATACCCAAGAACGCCGCGTTTTGTCTTGCCCTAACATTGCCTGTTGCTGGAAAAGCTTCGGCTGCAATTTTATAAAAGTGCAGCTTAGCTTCTTGGCGTTGCAGGCGGTTTTCTTCATGTGTCATCTAGGTATTCCTTGAACAAATTAGGAATACCTATTATCTACACTTCGTTTTTTTGTTAGACGCTAGTGGCTTTTATGGAAATGTTAGACTTTCTTTGTGGTTTTAATCGGTATCACTTGCGCCCCTTGCTCTACCCCATTTAGGTAATCACTCCACCAGTTCATCATCTGCCGACGCTCTTCTACATATTGTGCATGGTTATAGGCCGCTCGAATGGCGTTCTCTTCCTTATGTGCTAAGGCGGTTTCGATAATGTCCGACCTAAAGCCCGATTCATTCAACACGGTTGAACCTGTTGCACGTAGGCCATGAATGGTGAGCTTTCCTTTTAACCCTAGGCGGTAAAGGACTTGTAACATGGCATTTTCAGAGAAGGGCTTGTCTATTGAGCTGTTCCAGAATAGATAAGGCTTATCGCCAGTGAATGGCCTTAAGCGTTCTAAAATTGCTAATACTTGCGGGGTCAAAGGGATGGTATGTGGTCTCTCCATCTTCATACGCTCAGCAGGAATATTCCAGACCTTGCTTTCTAAGTCGAACTCAGACCACTGAGCAAAGCGAGTTTCTTGGGTACGGGTTAAGCAATGCAGAGTCAGCAGAATAGCCAGCTTGATGATTTCCCCACCCGTATCCGCCTCGACTTGGCGAATGAAGTTCCCAATCTCAGGCGCTTTTAAGTAAGGGTTGTTTTTGCGAAGGGGCGCGGGAATCTCCCCTCTCAGGTTGTCGGCCTCATTATGTGCCACTAACTTTCTCAGCACCGCATACCTGAATATATCGACTGTCCAGCGATTCAACTTTTTAGCGGTTTCTACAGCTCCCCGCTTCACGACCTTTTGGATAGTCTCCAGCAATAAGGGCGCGGTCACTTCGGAGATATGTAATGTGCCCAAGTCAGGGAACAAATTCACTTCTAGCATGTGTAGAATCTTTTCAGCGTTCTTTGCACTCTTCCAGCGGTTCAGCGAATCGCGTCGGTGAGTATGCCATTCTCTCGTAATCGTCTCGAACGAATGCGTCTGTGCTCTTAAGGCTGCTTGTCTCTCAGCTTCTATTCTAGCTTTTTGCTCTTCCCGATAGTCTTGTGGGTCTATACCTCGTTTAAGCAGCTTTTTAGCCTCGATTGCTTCTGCCTTTGCTTCATTTAAAGACAAATTAGCTAGGCCATTTACAGAACCTTTTCTATCCACTAACTCAGATCGATAAAACCCCAAATCTAAAATAGCTTGCTGGTCTGTTTGTGGTCTGCGGTAACGCATACGCCACCACTTCACCCCATTCGTCAGCACTTCCAGAAAGCAATTACCCCCAATTTGTATTCGATAGGCTTTGTCTTTTGGCTTGGCATTGCGCAGGGTTACATCGGAAATAATAGGCGGCATGGGTAAACCTCTTTAGCTGTTTTACCCATTCTTTACCCATTTACTTAGATGTCAATGGATAAATTAGACTACCCTAGACACAAAAAAGCCCTGAAACCTTTAGGATTCAAGGCTTTATGGATGTACTAGACTAAGCTAGATTTTTAATTGGTGCCGACGGCGAGACTCGAACTCGCACAGCCTAGGGCCACTACCCCCTCAAGATAGCGTGTCTACCAATTCCACCACGTCGGCAATTTTATTGAAACCTTAAGGTTTCTTGGGTTCAGTTGTAGCTGTTTCACCGCTAGCAGCAGGTGTCGCAGGCTTAGTCTCAGTCGCAGTTGGTGCAACTGGAACTTCAGCAGATGTTGCTGGAGCTGCATTTGCAGTCGGTGCTGCTTCTGTTTTCAATACTTCACTACCAGTGGGAGCACTCTGCCCTGGAACAGTCGGTACTTCACTATTTGTAGGCACTGCAGGTACTGGTGCTGTTTCAACTTTTGGCGCAGTAATGCCAGTCGGCGCAGCATTATCCATAATACTTGTCGGCGTTGTGCTCCGATGCGAAACGATCCAAGCTAGTGCAATACAGTTCACAAAAAAGACTGTTGCTAAAATAGCAGTAGTCCGGCTTAAAAAGTTGCCTGAACCCCGTGAACCAAATACTGTGCCTGACGCACCACTACCAAATGCTGCTCCTGCATCCGCGCCTTTACCATGCTGCATCAAAATCAGCACGATCATCGCGACCGAAACAACAATTTGTACAATTAATAATATATTATAAAGCATCTTTAACTTCTAAATAAACCATCAGTCTCACTGATTCTGCCCAGCCTGACAAATTTTCAGGAAGTCTTGAGCATCGAGTGAGGCACCGCCAATCAGACCACCATCAATGTCTTGCATGGCAAATAGCTCAGCAGCATTCGAGCTTTTCACACTGCCACCATATAAAATTTGTACTTTCGCTGCGACTTTTGCATCTTGTGCTGCGATTCGCTCACGAATGAAAGCATGTACTGCTTGTGCTTGCTCAGGACTCGCTGTTTTACCCGTTCCAATCGCCCAAACAGGCTCATAAGCAATTACCGCATCATTAAGTGCTTGCACGCTTTCTAATGCTAAGACAGCATCTAATTGCCGTGCTACTACCGCTTCTGTTTGACCTGCTTCACGCTCAGTGAGTGACTCGCCTAAGCATAAAATCGGAATCAAACCTTGTTTACGTGCTGCTACAAACTTCCGAGCGGTATCAGCATCTTTTTCACCGAATAACGAGCGACGTTCAGAGTGCCCAACAATCACATATTGACAGCCAACTTCTAGCAACATAGGCGCAGAAACTTCACCCGTAAATGCACCGTTATCTTGCTCACTGACGTCTTGTGCACCTAAAGCAACAGCACTAGAACTCAACAATTCGGCTGTGAGTGGAAGGTAAACATAGGGAGCACAAACTGCTATTGAAACCTTAGTTAAGTCACTCACACCAGCCACAATACTAGTGACTAGTTGTTGAATACTGGCTTTATTACCATTTAACTTCCAGTTACCAGCGACTAAAATGCGTCTCATAACCTTCCCTTTCGTTTCAGCAAGCGCAGAAGATTACCGATACTCCGCTTAGAAATCAATTCTTAAATCTATGGCGCACCCTAGAGGATTCGAACCTCTGACCTTTGCCTCCGGAGGGCAACGCTCTATCCAACTGAGCTAAGGGTGCTTTTAGAGCTGCAAATCATACCGAACCGCACTGAATACGTCTATGTGCCTATGGGTTTTTCTTTAAGAAGCACAGTGAATTATTGGCAAAAACGATAACCTACCCCTGTTTCAGTTAATAAATGTTGAGGTTGCGAGGGATCATTTTCCAATTTTTGGCGTAACCGCCCAATATAAATACGCAAATAATGCCCGTCCTCAGAGTGTCCAGCCCCCCAGACTTCTCGCAATAATTGTCTTTGCGTCAACACCTTACCCGGCTGAGCTAGCATAATCGTCAGTAAATGGTATTCACGAGGTGTAAGATGCACTGGCTCACCATTCCGGAAGGTCAAACGATTAACTTGATCAACCATGACTTCGCCAAACTTTACAATAGCAGAACCATCGGTTGGACGCTTCTCACGGCGCCGTTTGAGCGCACGCAAACGCGCTAGTAACTCAGCAACTCCAAAAGGTTTGGCTAGATAATCATCAGCACCAGCATCCAACAAACTTACTTTATCTGCCTCTAAATTACGTGCCGATAAAACCATGATAGGTACATCCGACCAGCCGCGAAGACTACGGATAAATTGACGACCATCAGCATCAGGCAGTCCTAAATCTAAGATGATTAACTCAGGCTTGTATTCACTAACCAACGCTAAGCCTGCTGCTACCGTGGGTGCTTCTAAGACTTTACAACCTTCACCTTCTAAAGCTGCCCGTAGAAACTGCCGAATCCGGTATTCATCTTCGACCACCAGAATTGATGTATTTTCCATCAAAATCACATCTCCCTTTCATTTACCTTTGATTTTATAGCGCCATTGGTAAAGCTTTTTTACCTTACAACACTCAAGGGAGTGATCACAAGCCTTAATCGCAAGATCAAAACTGAGCGTAATCTATAGCAAGCAGAATAAGATGAGACTAGTAGCCCATAATATTTGCTATAAAAAGAAACGCCCCAGCAAGGGGGCGTTTCAGATTTAGCTAATCTAGCTAAGGATTAGTGAGCGTGTGCAGCCTCAGCACCGATACCGGTGTTTTGACGAACATACAGCTCATCCCACATTTCTTCTGAGCGACGGTCACGAGTGATCAGCGACAGTAGAATAGTTACTAAGAAACCTAATGGAATAGAGATCAAACCTGGATTCTTTAATTGGAACCATGGTTTTTCTAAGCCCATCATGCTGACGGTTTGACCTTCAAATTTCTTCAGATCAGCTTCAGCTTTAGAGATTGCAGTTTTCAAACCTGCAATTTCTTTCTCTTTAGCCGCTTTAGCTGTGTCATCAGCAGCAGCCGCTAATTCGCCTTCAGCTTTCGCTAACTTCTCACGAGCACCTGGTTTAGCTGGAGCTTCTGCTGCTGCTTTAACTGCCTTCTTGCAGTCTGCACCAGCAAACAGTTCGCACATAAAGCCACCTTGAGCTGGAGCTGCTTCTACTGCTGCTGCTGCTGGAGTACCATCCAATACTTTCTTCGCATCAGCAATTTTCGCTAATGGGTAAGTCATATTTGGAGACAGTAATACCAACAGAATTGCAGTACCTGCGCCGACTAACATACCTGCAACCACACCCCAAGTATTGGTTTTCTTCCAATACAGGGTCAAGAATACAGCAGGTAAATTAGAAGAAGCCGCAACTGCGAACGCTAAAGCAACTAAGTGCGCAACGTTTTGACCTTTAGCAGCAATACCAACATAGATCGCTAAGGCACCCACGATAGCAGTAGCCACACGAGCAGCAGTGATTTGCTCTTGAGAAGAAGCGTGCTCACCACGGAATACACCCACATACAAGTCATGTGACATGGCAGAAGCAGAAGCTAAAACTAGACCAGCAACCACCGCAACGATAGTAGCAAACGCAACCGCAGCAACGAAAGCTAAGAACAAGTTACCTAGCATGGAATCAGCACCACCGCCTACGTACTGGGCTAACAGAGGTGCAGCCATGTTCCCACCTGGGTCAAAGCTAGATATTTTAGAAGCAGTAACATTCATTGCAGCGCCTAAGCCTAAGAACAGAGTCAAGACATAGAAACCACCAATGATAGCCATCGCCCAAATTACTGATTTACGTGCATCTTGTGCAGTTGGAACTGTGAAGAAACGCATCAGAATGTGTGGCATACCCGCAGTACCCAACACCAACGCTAAACCTAAAGAAATTTGGTCGATTGGGCTTTTCAGATATAGACCTGGCTCTAAGAAACGTTGGCCCAATTCTGCAGGAGTCATATTATTAGCCGCATCACCGACTAACTTCGCTACTTGCTTTTGGATATCAGGATTGTCTACTGCAGCTTGTAAGAAACCTGGTAAAGAGAAGCCATACTGCCCCCAAGTGAATAGAACTAACAGAATAGAAGCTGTGACTAGCAGAATTGCCTTAATGATTTGAACCCAAGTGGTGGCTTTCATACCCCCGAAAACAACATAGGTCAACATTAAGATACCAACGACAATAACCGATATTTCGTACTCAATACCAATTAAGGTTTTAACAAGTACGCCACCGCCGACCATTTGTGCAGTCAAGTAGAAAGTAGAAACAGTGACTGTAGAAATTGCAGCAACAATTTTTGCAGCTTTTGGATTATTCCGGAAAGCTAAAATGTCACCTAAGGTGTACTTACCAATATTACGGCATGGCTCAGCAATGATCAGCAATACAGTAATATAAGCAACCAACCAACCCACAGAGTACATGAAGCCATCATAACCGTAGAGAGAGATCAGACCGGCAATACCTAAGAAAGAAGCCGCTGATAAGTAGTCACCTGCAATCGCCCAACCATTCTGAATACCAGAAACGGAACGACCGGCAGCGTAGAAGTCTGTTGCTGAGTGAGTTTGCTTAGCAGCACGATAAGTAACATACATAGTCATGGCGATAATCGCCCCGAAGACTACGAAAGTTAACCACTTATATTGTGGTGCTACCGCGCCAGCATCAGCAGCCAGTGCCGCTTGGCTAGTAAGCATG
The DNA here is from genome assembly GCF_937873765.1 of uncultured Thiothrix sp. Classification (GTDB taxonomy): domain Bacteria; phylum Pseudomonadota; class Gammaproteobacteria; order Thiotrichales; family Thiotrichaceae; genus Thiolinea. The sequence continues at coordinate 77,699 of NZ_CALMZC010000042.1, forward strand.
AACAATAGGGCTGAAGACCCCATCCATAAAGATTTTTTCATGTAACCTCCTTATTAGCCTAGGTTAGAATCACGAACGATTTCAGCAGCCATCGAGTCGAAATCACGATTCGCACGACGTGTGTAAATAAACGCAATCGTCCAAGCTACTACGAACTCAGATAACGCGAATAGAATGCCAAAATTCATTGGCCCCCAAACTTTAATTTTGAATAAGTCAGGGAAGTACGCTGCACCGATAGGCAACAAGAAGTAATAAATGAGCGAAAAAATCATCAAGCCCCACAGGAAACTAGTTTTCCTTTTATGCAAAGCCTGAAAGCGTGGGTCGTTGTCAATAGCGGCCCAGTTGACTGTTGTTGTCATGTATGATGACTCCTCCATTTATGACAAAAACATGCATTGCACCAATGCATCGGAATGCCCACCAGCAGATACCTACAGCAAACATAGTACCGGGGCAGCCCGATAATGGCATTTGAGGTGTAAAAAAGGTGTAAACAAAACAGCTATCCTGCTGACTAGCCCAAAATAATCAGTTAAACCGCTACTAGACTAATTTAATGGCTGTAACCAAAAACCTAGCTTAGAATCTTTATTGAAGAAAGGTAATTTTTTGCTTAAGTTTTATGTATACTCGCCGATCTCGGAGAAACGAAATGTCTGAACTTACCGAAAAGTAGGTTCGTGGCAAATAAACCATGACAAAGGTCAAGTTTTGAAAATCGGTACTTGGAGAGTATTAGCTCCTTCCAATATAATCTCCCCCGTTTAACAGCTTTTTCACTTTTTCAGTCTTATGTGGCGAACCGAGCGCGGTTCGATCTAAGGGAGAACAACGTGGCTTCAATTCCAAAAGATCCTTACGCTAAACCAGTTTTAATCGGTGGTTTAGTGATTCTGGGTACAGCAGTCGCAGTACTTGTGTCTAGTTTATTCAGTACCATCCAACGTAACTCCACTGTGGGAGCTAACGATACAAGTATGTTTGAAGCTGCAGCAGCGGCTAACTTACAGCCGATTGGTACCGTAGTCACTGTTGATAAATCGATTGCGCCCGTAGCACGTACTGGCGAGCAAGTGTTCAATGCGGTTTGTACTTCCTGCCATACAGCCGGTGTTTTAAATGCACCTAAAATTGATGATAAAGCGGCTTGGGAACCACGTGTGGCTAAGGGCTTACAAGGCTTGTTAGCATCTGCCACCAATGGCCTGAATCAGATGCCAGCTAGAGGTGGTGACCCAACTATCACGGATCAAGAGTTGACTGATGCTATCGTTTATATGACGGGTAAAGTAGGTTTTGATTTAAGTAAGGAAGCTGGCACAGGTGGAGCGGCAGCAGCTCCAGCGGCAGCAGCTCCAGCGGCAGCAGCTCCAGCGGCAGCA
>NZ_CALMZC010000043.1 GCF_937873765.1 uncultured Thiothrix sp.
TAAGTAGCTAACAAAAACAGGAGTTTAGAGTGGTTATTCAGTTGTTAGGATACCCAACCACAGCTTTACAGGAATACTCAAGCCACTCTCCTCAAACCCTAAGCAGAAAATAATTAAATGTTGCTTAAACTAAGCCGCTAATAAAGTCCGCAAACGCTGCAAAGCTTGCCCACGATGGCTAATTCGATTCTTCTCACTCGCCTCTAACTCAGCCGCTGTGCAAGCCTGCAAAGGCAGATAAAACAGCGGGTCATAACCAAAACCTTGCTGACCCTGTAGTTCAGTTAAGATACACCCTTCCCAGCTTGCCTCCGCAATCAGCGGCACAGGATCCGTGGGATACCGAACTAGCACAATACAACAACGGAAACGCGCAGCCCGCTGCTCAGCCGGTACATCCTTTAAAGCTTCCAAAAGTTTCGCATTATTCGCTGCATCATTCGTGGGTTGCCCAGCAAAGCGAGCCGAATAAATCCCCGGTTGCCCATCCAACACATCAACCACTAAACCAGAATCATCCGCTAAAGCTGCTAAACCTGTGACTTGTGAGGCATGACGCGCTTTAAGTAAAGCATTTTCTACAAAACTTAGGCCAGTTTCCTCAGCATCACTGACACCTAAATCAGCTTGGCGTACAACTTCAAAGCCAAAATCAGCCAGTAAACTATTAAATTCGCGTAATTTACCCGCATTACTGCTCGCCAAAACTAAGCGTTGTGTCATACCGTTAAAGCCCTATTTTGCGCTTCCATGATTTCACTAATGCCTTTATTGGCTAAGAACAGCATCGCATCTAACTCTTCACGCCGGAATGCATGCCCTTCTGCCGTACCTTGTAGCTCGATAAACTGTCCCGCATCATTCATGACAATATTCATATCGGTTTCAGCAGCAGAGTCTTCTACATAATCCAAATCTAATACCGGTGTCCCTTGATAAATACCTACCGATACTGAAGCTACTTGTCCATAAATTGGGTTTTTCTTCAGTTTACCTTGCTTAACTAAACTAGTCATAGCGTCCTGCAAGGCTACATAAGCACCACTAATTGACGCAGTACGTGTGCCGCCATCAGCCTGCAAAACATCACAATCTAAAGTAATTTGGCGCTCACCTAAGGCTTCTAAATCCACCACTGCCCGCAAAGCACGCCCAATTAAGCGCTGAATTTCCATAGTGCGACCCGACTGCTTGCCTTTAGCCGCCTCACGCTGCACGCGCGTATTGGTTGAACGCGGTAACATGCCATATTCTGCTGTGACCCAACCCTGACCTTTACCTTTGAGGAAAGGGGGTACTCTGTCTTCAACAGTAGCTGTACACAGCACTTTAGTATTACCAAATTCTACCAACACCGAACCTTCGGCATGGCAAGTGTAATGTCGAGTAAACCGCACCGGGCGCATTTGATCTGGGTTTCGTCCGCTAGAGCGCATGGCTGCATCCTTTTATTAACTTTTGAATGCGCCAATTATACTCAATTACCCAGAACTTAGGCCGATAAAAGTTTAGCTTTTGTCAATTAACTCAACAGAGTTCTAATTAATAAAGCAAGTTAAATCGGTTCTAGCAATAAACTCGTGCCTGTCATCGCTGTTGGTTTAGGAATGCCCATTAATTGCAATAAAGTTGGCGCGATATTACTCAAACCACCACCCGTACTTAAACGCCAATTGACTTGATCAATTAGCAAACATGGCACCGGATAAACTGTATGCTGAGTATTTGGCTCACCGGTTAGAGGATCGATATATTCATCACAATTACCATGATCTGCCGTTAATAGTACTGAATATTCATTCGCTACTGCTGCATCTAATACTCGCCCGACTTCACGATCTAAAGCCTCCACGGCTTTAACCACTGCCCCCGGAACAGCCGTATGCCCAACCATATCGCCATTCGCGAAATTAACCACGATAAAACTGTATTCATTTTTATTCAAAGCCACCACGACTGCATCTGCCACTTCAGGAGCGCTCATTTCTGGTTTGAGATCATAGGTTTCGACTTTAGGCGAAGGAATCACCAAACGATCTTCACCTGCATAAGGTAGTTCACGACCACTATTGAAGAAAAAGGTCACATGCGCATACTTTTCAGTTTCTGAACAATGGAACTGCTTACAACCTGCGGCACTGACAGCCTCAGCAATATTAGTGCTCGGACGTTCAGGGGCGAACATGACTGGCATCGGGTATTTTTCATCGTATTCAGTGAGTGTGGTTAGCTCAACTAACCCAAAGTCACCCCGCTCAAAGCCTTTAAAGGCTGCTAAAGCCAAAGCTTCTGACATTTGTCGTGGGCGATCATTACGGAAATTGAAGAATAAAACCTGATCACCACCGCGCATCAATTCAGCATTCGGCATCAAGCGTGGAGTAATAAACTCATCACCTTGATCGGTTGCGTAAGCGTCATCAATAGCAGTTAAAGGATCAGTGGCAAGCGTGCCAATGCCATGTACATAAGCATCCCAAGCCAGTTTAGTACGTTCCCAGCGTTTGTCCCGATCCATCGCATAGAAGCGCCCGCAGATACTCGCAATCTGCCCGCCAGTTTCTGCCAGAATGGTTTGTACACGCGCAATGAAAGTTTTCGCTACCCGTGGTGCGGTATCACGCCCATCAGTAATTGCATGCACTACAGGGATCACTTCATGCTGTTTGCAAGCACGTAATAAACCTTCTAAGTGATTGAGATGACTATGCACACCACCGTCAGAAACCAAACCAATCAAATGTAGCGGCCGCTTTTGAGCTTTGGCTTTTTGCAAAGCCGCCGACAATACGGGATTAACCGCTAAACTGCCATCGGCAACCGCATCATCTAAGCGCACTAGATCTTGCTTGAGGATAGCACCACAACCAATAGTCATATGCCCAACTTCAGAATTACCCATTTGTCCATCTGGCAAACCTACTGAGCGCCCTGAAGCCATTAAAGTAGTATGTGGATACTTACCGAAATAACTATCTAAATTAGGCGTGTTCGCCTCATAAACCGCATTATATTTTTTGCTTGGATTGACGCCGAAGCCATCCAAAATAATCAAAATAACATTACGACGTGGAGCTAAAGTGGTTTGTGTCATGATCACTCAAATACTTGGGACGAGTAGCTAAGTTACTCGCGCATCTTTAATCTTTGGGTGGAATTGGCTGATTAGTGGGCTGATCACCAGCCGCATAACGTCCTTGCTCATCCAGCTCCGCCTGCTGTTTAGCAGCTTTATCTAACTCAGCCTCTAATTCTTCATCCGTTAATGGGCGAAACTCATCATCGTCCATTTCCTTAAAACTATACTTATCATCCTGCCAATATTCTGCAGAATTCTGCGTATTATCAGTTTGATCTAAGCTTTCAATATCTTCACCAGACTGGAGAAGACTAGCGGTACTAGCTGCTGCGCTAGCTACTAAAGCTGTTGAGCCAATATAGTCATTTTCAGTCTCAGCATCGCTGCGCTTTTTAGCAACAGTCCGACCTAGGAATAATCCCACTTCAAACAAGAGCCAAATGGGTACAGCCATCATAATTTGCGACACCACATCGGGAGGTGTAAGGAACATCGCAATCGTGAAAGCGCCCACAATAATATAAGGACGCGCCTTGGCTAAAGCTTCTACACTAACAATTCCCATCCGAATCAATAGTATGGTTGCCACCGGTGTCTCAAAACTTAATCCAAAAGCCAAAAACATCGCTACGGTAAAATCGAGATAGGTGGCTATATCAGGTGTTGGATTCACATTCGCTGGAGCAAAAGCTACTGCAGCCTTAGAAATCATCGGAATCACAAAAAAATAGGCAAACGCCATCCCAACATAAAATAGCCCCACGCTCGATAGCAGCAATGGTGTGACCATTTTCTTTTCATGCTGATACAAGCCGGGGGCAATAAACACCCAAACTTGATAGAAGGTATAAGGCAGGGTCAACAGAAAAGCGACCATCAAGGCTAATTTAAACGGTACCAGAAAAGGAGAAGCGACACCTATCGCAATCAGTTTCTCGCCTTGTGGCAAGTTACGCACTAATGGGTCAGAGAGCCAATTGTAGAGATCTTGCGCGAAAGGCGTTAAGCAGATAAAGACTGCGCCTAGAACCAGCACAATCCGTAACAGGCGATCACGCAGTTCAATCAGATGCTCTAAAAATGCTTTTTCACCAGCATTCTCAGCACCCTTAGTCTGATTTAACATGCGTTTCGATTTCCTTCTTTGCTGTATCGACTTGGTCGTTCATCAACACACGTAAGTTACGCAGCTCTTCCTCTTGCTTATAAAGCATCGAGCGTAACTCTTCCGTACCTAGCTCTCGTTCAATATCAGCGCGAGTATGAGCAATTAAGCGCCGCGCTTTACCTACCCATAAGCCAACCGTGCGAGCGACCGTCGGCAAACGCTCAGGGCCAATGACTAATAAAGCCACGATGCCAATCACCAACATTTCCAGAAAGCTAGTTTCAAACATGTTAGCGCCTAAGTTTAGACTTTGTCTTTTTCCCGAGCCTGTACATCAATCACATTGCCTTGCACATTCGGAGTGACATTAGGCGTAGGTGGAATCTGCTGAGCTGTTTTTTCAGCCTCGGGCGCTTCATCACCATCTTTGACTGCTTTACGGAAGTTTTTGAAAGCTTCGCCCAAATCGCCGCCCATGCTACGCAATTTTTTAGTCCCAAACAGGAGAATAACAATCACTAAGATCAGGACTAATTGTAAAGGACTAAAATGCATAGTAGTTCATCATCCTATCGTTTTAAGAGGGTCGACTGGCTTTCTCAGCCAAGCCTGATAAGCCGAAACGACGTTCTAATTCTTTCAGCACGTCTTGCGGGTGTAAATTTTGCTGGGCTAAGAGCACTAAACTATGAAACCATAAATCAGCAACTTCATAGATGATTTTTTCTTTATCGCCATCTTTCGCAGCCATAACAGTTTCTGTGGCTTCCTCACCAATTTTCTTGAGGATGGCATCCAAGCCTTTGCCATACAATTTAGCGACATAAGAGCTGTCAGGCGCAGCTTGCTTACGCTCTTCTAGTACCTGCGCTAATTGTGAAAGTATCGCATCATTCATCATGGGCGCATTATGCGCGAAGAAACCGCTTAAGAACAATTGCCAGCAGATAAATTAGCAGAATCTAAGTGTTTATCATAAGCGGGAACATGCAAATAATTCTCATCCTGTATGCTCACCCCTAAGCCATGAGCTTGGGCAATCTCTGCAATCACTTGTACTTCAAGCTTCCCTGTCACTGCTAACTTCTGTGCTAACTCCACCAAGAGCAGCTCATGTTTTAACAATAAACTGCGGGCTACCTCAACTTGCGCCACAATTATTTGCTCAACCGCCGCATCGGTAATTTCCTTCTTCATACGATGGGCATGATCCTCCATCACATAACAAGCTTGGAAGCCATCATCGAAGCCATAACGGCGCATGTAATCCAGCGCAATAATGGACGCCTCTTCGCGATCCTGTGAGCGCCCAATCGACGCTTCATTCGCACCGAAGATTAATTCTTCTGCCAAACCACCGGCTAGAAAAATCTTGATCATATCTAGCATGGTTTGCTTAGTACGATAAATTTGATGAGGGAAAGTGAAGCCACCTGCATAACTATTCGCAATCCGGCTTTGCAATTGCATTGGCACCAGTTTAAATAAAGCCATATACAAAACAGCATGTCCGGCTTCATGCACACTAATATTCGCCGTGGCAGCCGCTTGATTACTAGCGCGAATCTGATCAATACGCCCTTCAAAAGCCACTTTAACCTCTTGCTCACCCACTTGAGCCACAATTTGCTTGGCCACAGTATCATAGCGTAGTGCTATGCAATCAGCCTCAGTAGTGAGTGCTTGTAATAGCAGATTAGATAAATTGACCTCTAAAATATCGGTGACACTGGAAAATACCGGACGCACGCCTTGGGCTGGGAATACCCCATTGCGATAAATTAGCGCCTCCATACTGTGATCAATGCTTAATTGAATACCAGTACGTGTATAGGTTTCTTGCTGGATACGCTTAACTTCACGTGCAATCAAGGCTTGGAAATCTTGCTTACGTAAGCTCGGATAAATGAGGTGAATATTGCCAAAACGTGCCACTTGCTCAGGACGGAATTTGCGTAACAGCGCATTTTTCACATCCATTAAAGTCACTTTGCTGCTGATGGCATGGAAAATATCCGCATCGACATCCGCTTCGGCGGCATCGCGTGCAACCGAAAACGCCTCATCCAAATTCCCTGAAATAATCACTAAAGTCTGTGCATGGTTAATCGGCTCATACAGGGTTTTTTTCTTTTTCGCATTCAGCAATAGATTGACTAGTTCAGGCTCAGGCAGCTCAAAGAGTGACTCTAAATCAATATCCAAATTCAGGGTTTTCTTGAAAGATAATAAGTCATACGAGCTAATATAATGTTCATAAGGCTCATAACTGACTTCAGGCTCTTCCCCCGCGTCTAAACGCTTTTTCTTACGCTTACGCTCCCAAAAATAACGAGCGAGGAAATTATCAATATCATTGGCTTCTTGATCATAACGGGTTAGATAGCCATCTGATAGTAAGCTCCAGAAATCCATGAAACGTGATTGAGCGAGCGGTTTGCCCTCAACATCAATCGTATTAAAGCGTTGAATTTCGTCAAATAAAAGAATACAGGGCTTGCTATCATGCAGCTCACGTTTATCTAAGATAGAGGAAACCGAAGAGTGCCAAAACGTCTGATCGATATTCGATAGCTCAATTTCAGCAAAGCGCTCTTGAAAATTGAGTGCACGAACTAGTTTGCGTACTAAATCGGTTTTGCCAACACCAGTCATACCCCAAAGATTGACAATTACTGGGCGCTGCAACAACTCTGGCATTAAATACCAGACTTGGATATAACCAATTAAATCATCAATGATTTTATCGATCCCGATAAAATGCTGCTTAAGCGTGTGACGGACTAACTCTAATTGTTCTTTTCGTTCGGCAATTAACTGCTTATCAACTTGCAGCATGAAGGCTCCTTAATATTATTTATAAGCGCATTTCGATACCTTGCGCCGCCATAAATTCCTTGGCTTGGCCTACGGTATATTCGCCAAAGTGAAAAATACTAGCGGCTAACACCGCATCAGCGCCACCTTTTAATACGCCATCCGCTAAATGCTGTAAATTACCCACGCCACCAGAAGCAATTAAAGGTACTGAAACCCGCTCATTAATCTCAGCCATCAGTACTAGATCGAAACCACTTTTGGTACCATCGCGATCCATACTGGTAACTAATAACTCACCTGCACCATAAGCGGCCATTTTTTCAGCCCAAGCCACAGCATCAATCCCGGTGCGTTTGCGTCCGCCATGCGTGAATACTTCCCAGCGTAAAGGCTCACCCGCCTCACTTACGCGTTTGGCATCAATGGCGACCACAATGCATTGTGAACCGAAATAATCTGTGGCTTCGCGGACTAATTCGGGATTGGTAATCGCTGCCGTATTAATTCCAACTTTATCCGCCCCCGCATTTAACATGCGGCGTACATCATCTAATTTACGAATCCCGCCACCGACCGTCAGTGGAATAAAAACTTGGGAAGCGACCGCCTCCACGACATGCACGATGGTTTCACGATTATCGGAGCTAGCGGTAATATCGAGGAAAGTAATCTCATCTGCACCTTCACGATTATAACGAGCCGCAATTTCCACAGGGTCGCCCGCATCGCGAATATCGACGAAGTTGACCCCCTTCACCACACGCCCATTATCAACATCCAGGCAAGGAATAATGCGCTTAGCTAAGCCCATAACTACACTCCATCCACTAAGCGTTGTGCTTCCGCTAAATCAATTGTGCCTTCATAAATAGAGCGACCCAAAATGCTGCCCATCACGCCTTTATCCTCCACCGCAAGTAGCGCTTTAATATCATCAAGATTCGTAACACCACCCGAGGCAATCACTGGAATCGAAATACTGGCAGCGAGTTTGGCAGTCTCTTCAACATTCACACCCGTCATCATGCCATCACGCGCAATATCGGTATAAACAATCGCGCTCACACCCGCTTGCTCAAATTGTTTAGCCAAATCAATTGCAGTCACTTGTGAGACTTCCGCCCAACCATCGGTAGCCACCATGCCATTCTTCGCATCAATTCCGACGATAATATGCCCCGAAAACTGTTTACAGAGTTCGACTACAAACTGTGGATCTTGCACGGCTTTCGTACCAATAATACAAAACTGCACGCCAGCCTCTAGATAAGCGGCAACCGTCGCTGCATCACGAATCCCACCACCGATTTGCACCGGTAAATCGGGGAACTTAGCCGCGACTGCACGCACCACCTCACCATTGACCGGCTTGCCTTCAAAGGCGCCATTTAAATCGACCAAATGTAAGCGACGTGCGCCTGCATCCACCCAACGCTGGGCAACATCCACAGGATTAGCAGAGAATACCGTCGTATCCTCCATACGCCCCTGACGCAGGCGCACACATTGACCGTCTTTCAGGTCGATAGCAGGAATCAGCAGCATGATTAGATCCTAAATAACGAAGCTCGCATCCTAGCGCAAAATCTAGTTAGCCAACAGGGTTTAGACTTATTGACTCGGTTCTAAGCGATATAAACTACCCTTGCTTTCATCATTTAAGAGATACAGATAGCCATCTGGGCCTTGTTGAACATCACGAATGCGCCCTAGTTCATCTTCGAGCAAACTTTCCTCAGCAGCAACTTTACCACCGACTAAAGTTAAACGGACTAGCTTAGAAAATTTGAGAGAACCAACAAAAACACTGCCATTCCAGCCTGAATATTTATCACCGCTATAGAAAGTCATACCCGAGGGTGCGATGGAAGGCGTCCAATAATAGACAGGCTGTTCCATACCCGCTTGTTTAGTTTTGCCCTCCCCCACTGATCCACCACCGTATTCCTCACCATAAGTAATCACCGGCCAACCATAATTTGCACCTGCTTTGAGGATATTAATTTCATCACCCCCTTGGGGGCCATGTTCATGCGTCCACACTTGACCATTGCTAGGATTTAAAGCAATCCCTTGCACATTACGATGCCCGTAGGTGAATAACTCTGGTGCAGCACCTGCTTTACCTCTTAACGGATTAGTCTCAGGCACACGACCATCATCCTTTAAGCGTACCACCCCACCTGCATGATTACTGGTATCTTGGGCAAGCTCTTGTTGGCCACGCTCGCCTAACGTGAGATATAAATAACCTTGCTTATCAAACAGTAAACGCCCACCAAAATGATGTGCACTTTCAAGTTTAGGGAGGGCAATAAAGAGCTTTTGTAGATTAGTTAATTTGCCTTGATAATATTGAGCGCGTACCAGTTCGGTACTTGCGCCACCTTCACCAGAGGCACTATAGGCGAGATAAATTAATCGGTTTTTAGGAAACTGTGGATGAGCTGCAACGCCTAATAAGCCCCCCTGACCTTGTGCATAGACCTTTGGAACACCTGTAATAGGGGGGGATAACTTACCCTTTTTCACACTGCGCAACTGCCCACTGCGCTCAGTAATTAAAATCTCATTCTCGGGTAGAAAAGCCATAGACCAAGGATGATCTAAGCCCCCCACTACTTTAGTTGCCTTCACTGGACTTGCAGAACGCGCCCCACAACCCATAAGCACTAGGCTGAGGACACCTAGGCACAGATATAGCCAATATTTTTTCATTCTGAATGATTCGATTTTGATGTTAACACTCTAGTAACGAGTGTAGTTGGCTTTGGAGGGAAACGGATGGTGCTCCTGATTAAGTTGTACGCTACAGGGCATGAGAGGGGTCGCATAAGCTTTAAGTAGGGCAACTCAAGCATGAAGGGAAACGGATGGTACTCCTGATTAAGTTGTACGCTACAGGGCATGAGAGGGGCCGCATAAGCTTTAGGTAGGGCAACTCAAGCATGATAAGAAGGATGGACAGGGCGATTCAAAGCAATACAGAAGCAATGTGCGCGTGGATGAGTGGTGGCTGGTTAATCTTGTACCCGCTAAACGAAATCAGCAAGATCAAAGGAACAGCCATTCAGATCGTATACGTCAAATACATATTCAGCCACATCATAGGGCGACCCATTCAGGTCACGTAAGTCGTCGCTGACAAAAATTTTCTTCACTTGCTTACCAGTCGGGTCAGTAGAGATGCGTACTATTGCCCTCGGTTCGAGCGAAACTGCCACGATCACACGAGTACCCACATCGTTACAACGTCACTTGCCGGAGGCGGTGAAAAACTCTATACCTATATGAAAATCGCTGTGTTTCATTAACTGATCTTCTTTAGCAGCAGACGCAGACGGTGGGTGGCTCGATTGCCGCTCACGGATTTTCAATAACGCACAACTAGATCCTATTTGTCCATTTTATGAACTCTTTTAGGCTGCAACGGCAATATCCGGCTCATCCAAAAACGCCAGTATGATGTCTTTTTCATCCACGCCTTGGCGGATTAGGTCGTCCGTGATGCCATGTTCAATGCCGTCATATTCGACTACTACCTTACCATCCTGAAAGGTAATGTAGATCAGGTTGCCGCGCACCCGCCTACCCCGATCCCAACCCGCTTGCATCAGTGCGTAGCGGTCTTGAGTTTCGTCAAACAGGGTATCTAGCCGAATATTGCCATGAGAAGGGCGAAATCTGGCATAGATTTGAATGACATGCTTTACTGCCGCGCGGTAGTTTTCCGTATCCATTTCTTCACCTCTTTTTCCTGCATATCAATGACGATTAAATCCATTGGTAGCTCGTTAATCACCAACTCACCAATCGGTTCACTGAATATCTCAGCATACGCGATGTCTGAAATAGCGAGATACACTTTGCGCTTGGGATCAACTTGCTTGAGTAGCAATTGATACAGGATATACTGCCCAATCGCTTGCTCCAAATTGTTAATGGCCGATTTACCTCGAAACTCTTTGATCTCTACTGCAATCTTCTGATCTCGCCGTTGAGCACCGATAAACTGGCTAACAGCCGGGGAATAGGCTGCACCAAGATCGACAAACAAAAAACGCTCACCGTAGGATATGACATAAGGATCATCTGTAATTTGCCAGCCATCCTTAACCAAGGCTTCTCTGACAAATTGGTGCGTTTCGTCTCTTTGTGGCATCCTCTGACCGCGTGTTTTCAATAAGATTGAAACGATTATACACGTAATGGCAATTTCTTGGAGTCGCCTTGCCTGAACTGCTATGCTGCAAACAGGCAACTATGAGCTAATAGCCAATTGATCGTTTATCATGATTCATTGAAGCTGACTTACTTTATCAAATCCACCCCAAATTCGCACACCCGCCTACCTCGGTACGGTACTGGTTACTGGAGGAAAGGAAATAATCAACGCTCCTTCGCTTCCTCGCGATTAAAGCGATAGCCGCTTAAGTTCAGGCCAAAATCCCCCAAAGGAGCGAGGTTGAGCTGACGGATACAACGCTTTAGCTCCTCCAAAAAACTCTCGGATGGTATGACTTGTGTTGGCTGCTAAAGCTCTGGGATGCCTGCAAGCCCAGCCGAAAGTCATGGATAAAATCTAACACTTCTGTAAGTTTGGTATCAGGAGTTTGGCTAATTTCCTTTACAGGGCTTCACTGCTAACATTTTAATCATTCGGTAGAAAAAATTTGCAGCTCTACTCAATACCTAACATAAAGCAAGCATGTTATTTCTTTGAAGTGCGAATAATAATTTAATTTGTAGTTATAGTTAACTCATCAAAAAAATTAAAACCATTTCTTTAATTAGACATATGCTTTTTACTGAGTCCGCTTATCCAGCTCACGAAACAGCCCCGCATCTTTCCAAAGGTTGCGATTACCAATGACATACAACACTTCTTTAGCGCGTGTTACCGCAACATTCAATAAGTTAGGTCGCCCACCAGCCCAACCTCGCGCTCCCGTTTGGGATGGCAGGGGCGCACCCAAAACAAAAATCACCGCTTCAGCCTCACGCCCTTGCACGGTATGTACCGTCCCAACCCGATCATTCGCCCAGCGCCAAGGATCATCAACCCATCCATCAAGAATCTTGCTCTCACGCAATTTCTGACGCAGATGATCTGCAACAATGACGAAAGGTGTAACGATATAAATATCAGGTTTTGCACGTCCCTGAACCATTTTCTGGAGTAAACGTAGCACTTCGTTACCTTCATCTTCACTCCATTTGTCTTCAGTACTTCCCCCTTGGATATGAATCCAGCGTGAAGCACCAAGTACATCCCGAATAGTCGAGGCTTTAGGCTGTTTGGCAGATACCATTAGGTTGGAATACGCCACCGCATTTGAAATACCGAACATAGGTTCTGCACAACGGCGATGCACTAATAACGGCACGCCCACACTACGATTACCGATCTTGCCTTCAATCTCCGTCATATACCGAGAAGCAGCATCTGCCAGAGTCTGTACCGAAGCGGTAGGAGCATTATAATGATCAGGATCAACGCCAAAACGACGGCAAATCGCCCCAGTTAAAGTTGGCGGCAACATCACAATTGGCTCAATCTGGATGGGATCACCCACGATAACAGCACGACGGGTACGCAACATCGCCCCCACAACAGCTTGTGGCAAAGCCTGACCCGCTTCATCCACCAACAGCCATCCCAAACTATTCAGCGGCAGTTTACCAAGCATCCGGTTCACCGAAGCGAACGTTGTTGAAATTAACGGCACGACCAAAAACAATGAAGTCCACAAATCAGGAAGCAACGCCTGCTTTTGTGCATCCGGTAGTGTCTGATTCGTAAACACATTCATCAAAGCACCGAGGTTATGCCGCAAAGGTTTAGCGGCTACGTCGATAAATGCCCGATGCAATGCCATTGCCGCAATAAAAACGTCATCGCGTGAACGCTGGGCAGCAGCCGGAAACCACGGTGTTTTTTTCTGTCGTTCATTGTTTTCCAGTGCGAAAAACTCGGTATCAGTGAACAGAACGCCATATTTCTGTTGGGCATCAGCGATACTTTGCTTGGCCTGTTTATGTCGATTCCAAGCCACTTGCCAAGCCATTTCAGCATTATTTTTCTCATTGGTTAGCTGCTGCAACTGCCTGTCTAACTGCTGTAATTTCTTGCCCCATTCGGCACAATGCGTTTCCGCTTCACGGCAACTGACTTGTATAGAGGCAAGCCTTTTTACCCACGCTTTGGCAGATTGGGTACGGAACAATCTTGCCCAAAATCCTGGTTTGACCTGCTGATGGCTCTCCAAATCTTCTGTCACACGTTGACGTTGAAGGTCAGCAGCCGTATGACGATTCTGCACACTAGAGACATCTACTTCACAGCGATAGACCTCACCCGTCAGTTGGTCACGTTTTGCCAAAGCATCTACTTCGTTTCGGGCAAAAATGGAGAGTTGCTCCATTTCTTGACGCAATCCTTCCAACCATTTCTGAATCTGGCGGCTTTTATCCAAAGCAGCGAGAAAATCATTACGGGCGCTTTTCCAGCTTTTTGCTGCATCATCAACATTCGTAGGTGGCTTTTCCATCTCAACGATGTACGGTGGTCTATAAGTAATTTCACCTGTTTGTGGGTCAACCACTTCTATTTGTGGCTTTGTACCGGATGCTGCCTGTAAGTAGCTGTTCAAACCATAATCATCATCCCACCAAAAGTCTTGCTTGAATTGGCTGCGATTTTTGGTATTCCCCAAAACTGCGGCGATTGCACCCCATGTTTCGGTTTGGTGTAACTGGTCAGACAAAACTTTGAAGTAACGTAATCCAGAAGCTTCATCAGCAATAGCCTTCAAACCCGGCAATTCAGCACTCACGTTCTCTACCGCTTTGTTATTGGAAGAAGCGACCAATAATTCAAAGCCTCGTAATGATTCGGCCACTCGATATAAGTGAAGCCACCCGTTGCCGACTTTGATTTTTTGGCCTGAGTGTTCAAAAACACTGGTAGGGTCATCAAACTTTGCCATTACCTCCGCCCGTTGCGTGATGACACCCGCAACCAAATCCCGTAGCAACGTTGTTTTACCTGTTCCGGGAGGCCCATTGATACCCAGCAATCCCCCGTCCTGTGTTTCCTGAAACGCTAAATTGACCGCTGCTTGCTGAAGCAGCACTAGTGGATGATTTCCCTGACTAGGCCAACGTGCCAACGGTGTTGATTGCGGACTTACCGCATTGCTCAACGCTGCCTCATCCAAGCATAAATCAATCCTGTCCTTGTGGCGCATAACGCCAAGATACTGCTGAAGGCTCTTACACTGTCCTTTCGGCAATACTTGCCGAGCCAATGCAAGGTCTTTCAAAAAGAAACTGTTTAATAACAGTGGCTCTGGTGAGCTTGGATCTTTGAAGTAAGCATAAGCGCGAATGGCAAAATCTGGGGCTTCAACCCACTCAAACGGCAACCCTAAAGTCTTAACCAGCGTTTCGTAGGCAGCGAACAGCACCTGATGTGAAATCGGCATTTCTCGTCTTTTCTCTTGGTCGTCCTTGCCAATTGCGCCACCCAACAAAATGCTTTCGGTCTTTTCAACCAGTTGATCTTCAACATCTGACCATTGCGCCAACCCAGACAAATCGCTGTTCAATGCTTGCATGACTCCCCAAGCAAAGCTGGAAACACCAACCGCAGGCGATTCAACAAGTTGCCCTTTTTGGTTGACAACCACAATAGCCAGTGCTGCTTTACCACACATACTTGGTTTTTCTGGACGTGTATCACCATAACGCTCAATCAGACAATTCACGGCTGGCTCTAACTTCAACGTCCCTAATATAATCTGATAATAAAGACGGAAATTTGGGCGAGACTTCTCACCTTTTTCCCAAGGCAATCCCTGATTGAATCCCACAACTCGTGACTTATCACCACTTGCCAAATCTTCAGGACGGTTAAAATTTTGTGGGGAAAGCACTTCCAACGACGTCCATGCTGACAATATGTTTTCGGAGATGTTGGTTACCGGAGGGAATGCTTGCGGCTCTGGCGAGTCATTTTGCTTACAGCAAATCGGAGGAAGTGTAGATATTTGAGCTTTTGTTGATAACAAAGGACTGGCTAATTCTTCTAAAACAGAAGAGGGAGAAGAAAGTAGAATCGGTATTTGCTCAGGTAGTTTGTTGACCAATCGTTCTATTTTTGCTGATTTCAGTTGTTTTTCTACTTGCGAACGGAGTTTTGCTGCACGTTTTGTTGTACGTTGACTCAACTCCTCATGTAATTTATGAAGTTGTGCAGCATCATTATCGCACTTGGCAAATAATAGCTCCAAATCTTCATTAGAGAATGAAAACAAAGGACGAAAATGAGGCATCTTCTTGTCTCAAAACTTGGCAAAAAAATAAGAATACCAGAATGACCAACTATAAAAAGTGACAGAAATTACAGATTGTCTATCCCTGAAATAGCATCAGTGCATTGTAAATTAACCTCCCCCCCCCCTAAGCAATGCTATACTACTCGCCTCTTTCAGCAGTGGTGGATACTAAAACCATGACTTCCTTAAAAGACCAACTTCTCAAAGCTGGTTTGATTGATCAAGCGAAAGCGGAAAAAGCCGCCCGCGAGGAGCGGAAAAACGCACATCAAAAAACCGCGAAGGCCCAAAAAGAAGCCAAGCGCACGGGCGAGGTGAAAGTGGATGAAGCTAAGTTACTCGCTGAAAAAGCCTTACAAGAACAAGCAGAGCGTTCCAAACAGCTCAATCGCCAGCAGCGTGAGCAAGCCGAGCAGAAAGCCATTCAAGCCCAGATTCGCCAACTCATCGAAATGAATCGGATTGACCGCAGACAAGGCGAAATCAGCTATCAGTTTGCCGATCAGAACAAGATCAAAAAAATCTTCGTGACTGAATTACTACAAGATCGTCTAGCCTATGGCATGATCGCTATTGTGCGCCTTGGTGATGGTTATGAACTCGTGCCCCGTGTCGTGGCTGAAAAAATCGTGCAGCGTGATACAAGTGCTGTCGTGGTCTTGAATGTGAATAAAAACCCGACTCCTGCTGAAGAAGATCCTTACGCAGCCTATCAAATTCCTGATGATTTAATGTGGTAAGTCACTAAGCCCTTTTGCCACTTACCCAACGGTAGCTATGAAATCCATCACTCGCTTATTGCGCCTTTGGACTATTCAACGCGTCTTCATCCGGCATGGTCTGGATGAACTCGTGCTGAGTATTCCATTGTTCCGTCCGGTTGCCTTTATCTATCATCTCTTGCCGTGGAATTGGAAGCGTAAAAACCAAGATTTAGGGCCACGTGGTGAACGTATTCGTTTATCTCTAGAAGCATTAGGGCCGATTTTTATTAAATTTGGGCAAATGCTTTCTACGCGTCGCGATTTAATGCCGGATGATATTGCAAGCGAACTGACACGCTTACAAGATCGGGTTCCACCCTTTTCGAGTATTGAAGCTCGACAGTTAATCGAGAAAGCTTATGGACGCCCAGTCACCGAAGTTTTCCAACGCTTTGAAACCGACCCACTAGCCTCCGCCTCGATTGCTCAAGTACATGCAGCCCAACTTTGGGATGGCAAAGAAGTGGTGGTCAAAGTGCTACGTCCGGGGATTGAGAAGATTATTCGCCAAGATATTGAAGTTATGTATCTCTTGGCGGAATTAGTGCAACGTTATTGGAAAGATGCCCGCCGTTTGCGCCCCGTCGAAATTGTGGCCGAATACGAGAAAACGATTTTCGACGAACTCGATTTAATGCGTGAAGCGGCCAATGCTAGCCAAGTACGACGCAATTTTGAAAGCAATCCGGTGCTATACGTGCCTGAAGTTTACTGGAATTACACGCATACCAATGTGATGGTGATGGAGCGGATTTATGGTATTCCGGTGGGCGATATTCAGCGCCTAAAAGATTTGGGGATAAACTTTAAGCGTTTAGGCGAGCTAGGGGTTGAGGTCTTTTTCACCCAAGTCTTCCGCCACAACTTCTTTCACGCGGATATGCATCCGGGGAATATTTTTGTAGATGCCACTCACCCACATGAACCGCAATATATGGCGGTCGATTTCGGGATTGTCGGGACACTCACCCCAGAAGATAAGCGTTATTTAGCTGAAAACTTCTATGCTTTTTTCAACCGTGATTATAAACGAGTGGCTGAATTACACGTAGAATCAGGCTGGGTTCCAGCCAATACCCGTGTTGACGAATTTGAATCGGCGATTCGCTCAGTATGTGAGCCTATTTTTAACTTACCTATTAAAGATATTTCCTTTGGGAATTTTTTACTGCGTTTATTCCAAACCGCACGCCGCTTTAATATGGAAGTGCAACCGCAACTTGTCTTACTGCAAAAGACCTTATTGAATATCGAAGGTTTAGGACGGCAACTGTATCCTGATTTAGATTTATGGTCGACGGCCAAACCCTTTATTGAGCGTTGGATGGATGAGCAAGTGGGTGTGCGGGCACTATTGAATGGCGTAAAAGTTAATCTTCCTAAATTACTGGAAAATCTACCTTATATGCCAAACCTACTGCATGACGTCCTCAAACAAAGCGCCCAACACCAAATGAAATTACAATGGGAGTCTAAGCAACTAGAAACCTTACAAAAAAAATTACAGAGCACTCAGCTAAAAACTCAATTTATTATTGCAGGTGGTAGTTTATTGGTAGGCGGTGCTTTATTTAATACCAGTTCTTATATCAATCAAGATTCTGGATTATTTTTAACTACTGGCAGTTTAGCACTCATTGGCTTGGGTTTAATCCTATATGGATTACTCAAGCGTTAAAGGTATTTTCGTGCTAACTCAACACCTAGAGCATAGATGCCATTTGTCATTTTTTGATCTTTTTTAACGAGTTGATAAAAAATAAATCCACTGGCTAAACCTAAACCTACGCTTGTCCAAGGATGTTGGCGCAAGGGTTCTAAATAATCGATTTGCTCCGCTTTAGCGCGGACTAAAGCTTTTGCTTCGGCTACACTTTGCGGTTTAATTGTAGCGCGTACCATATAACACCTCCGGTTAATCCGAAACCTAAGACAGCAGTCACTAAAAAGACTATCGGTACTTCCCAATACTGCACCAGAAAATTGTAAAAAGCAGCCATTAGCAACAATAGACTGCCTAAAGCTAAAAACGCAGCTATCATCATTAACAGAGATACCGCCAAGGTTTTTAAAACCTTTTGCTTAAACAGGCGACCTTCCGCTTCAGCTAAGTCAAATAAACTAATTACTGTTTCTGTTAATGCTTTCATCACTACGCTACTCGTCTAATTAGTTAAGCACTAGAAGTTAGTTTCGTCCACCTAATAAGCGAGAAAGCACAAACCCAACGCCAAATGCAATAGCAATACTAGCCACTGGATTAGCTTTTACATAGGTTTCAACTTGGGCTAAGCCATCCGACCCAACGGCTTGTACTTGCTGAGCTTTTTTGAGAGCAGCATCTTTGTAATCTTCTACGCTGCTAGCAATCTTCTCTTGTAAATCAGCCGTTTTTTGCTCACCATTTTCTTTTAGCGTTTGCAATAAATCAGCGACTTGCGATTTTAATTTTTCGAACTCAAGCTGTACGTCAAAATCAGGGTCTTGTTGCTTTGCCATCGGTAATCTCCTTTCAACACTGATGAGTCACTCAATATACCTTACAACAAAATTAGCAAGATGCGATAAAACCTCGTAAATTCCATGCTTAATTTCAAAAAATGACTTGCATACCTAGTCATCTACTTAATGATGATCAAGTACAGACTATAGGCTAGCAATCATTCAATGCCGCGTTAACATGCCGCGTTCGACAATAAAATCAATAATCGTCTGTAATCCCTTCTTTTCCTTTAAATTAGAAAACACAAAAGGACGCTCGCCACGCATGCGTTTACTGTCCGCCTCCATCACTTCCAAAGAAGCACCTACGTAGGGAGCAAGGTCAATTTTATTAATGACAAACAAATCAGAACGAGTGATTCCTGGGCCACCTTTACGAGGAATTTTTTCACCCTCTGCCACATCAATCACGTAAATCGTTAAATCGGCTAATTCAGGGCTAAACGTTGCGGATAAATTATCCCCACCACTTTCAATAAAAATCACATCGAGTTGTGGAAAACGAATTTGTAAATCTTCGACTGCGGCTAAATTCATCGAAGCGTCTTCACGAATCGCGGTATGGGGGCAACCGCCAGTTTCTACCCCCACAATGCGTTCCACCGGTAAAGCTTCACTGCGCATTAAAAACTGGGCATCTTCTTTGGTGTAAATATCATTGGTGACTACCGCGATTTCATAGTCATCACGCATCGCTTTGCATAAAGCATCCAACAAAGCTGTTTTACCAGAACCCACTGGCCCACCGACTCCAACTCGTAAGGGATTTGACATGGTATTAAGTCCTTGATTTAAGATCTAAATAAACGAGTATACTGTGTTTCATGCCGACTACTGGCAATGGCTAAAGCCGGTAAAGCGGCTCCCATTTCTTCATCAGCAAGGTTTAAGCCTTGTTCCACAGCAGCCAAGAGTAAAGGTGTCATTTGATGCAAAACTTTCTGCCCCTGTGTCTGCCCCAGTGGAATAATCTTCACGGCGGATAAAACCAAATTTTCTAGCCAGCTCCAAACATAGCCATAAGCCGCCTGTTCTAATTGAACCTGCCAATAGCAACTCGCTAAGGCAAACGCAGCCACTTGGCTTTGACTCAACAAGGGTTTATGCGCCGCTGCTTGTGGTAGTTCTAAGGCAATTAATAAATCCGTTAAAGCACGCCCCCGATTTTTTTCCTCCAGCAATAACTCACTGGTTTCACGACTGGCATTGGAAACTGCAATCCACGACTCTACCGCTACTAAATCATCCACTTGCCAAGCCAAATACAAGCGCTTTAACAGGGGTAAATCTAAATGTGTAATGGAACTATG
Source organism: uncultured Thiothrix sp. (assembly GCF_937873765.1). Lineage (GTDB taxonomy): Bacteria > Pseudomonadota > Gammaproteobacteria > Thiotrichales > Thiotrichaceae > Thiolinea. The sequence continues at coordinate 19,923 of NZ_CALMZC010000043.1, forward strand.
CAATTGGCTGCCTAACCAAGCTTGCAATGAGTTCACATCCTTAATCCAGCCCGTTTCCACCGCCCATTCAATACCTTGTGAATAGGTAAAGGAACCAATCGGTAGAGTTGGGCTAATTAAATGCATGAGGCGCAAGAGCGCCAGCGGCTCAGTCATGGTGATGCGAATGTGTATTGTGACGATGGGAATGATCATGCCCACTGGGAGCATAAGCGCCCGCTTCCGGCTCAAACCTTGCTTGCTCCACCACAACTTGTAAGCCTAAGCCCAAGAGCATGGCGTCGAGCACATGGTCATGCAGATAGCGCAAGCGGCCATCGCGAATCTCTAGGGGCACATGACGATTCCCTAAGTGATAGCAAGCGCGTGCGAACAACAAGCGATCCGTGCAATACAAACTTGATACCGTTTCCAAAGCTGCTTGGACTTGTACTAAATCCCCGTTCTCAGCTTTCAGTAAATCGCCATGCTGTAAGCTGACACCGCGCACCAAAAATAAGCCTGCATCCTCCCCCTGATCTAAAGTCACTTTTTGGCGACTAACAATGCGCCGCTCATAGGGCAAAGTCAGGGTATGTTTCGGAACATCGCTGGTTTGTGCGGCAAGAACTTCAATTAACTTCAGCATAGGCTAACCTGCAAAAATAGGGTTGCTAGCTAATCAGCAGATTTCATGCCAAGCGGCTAACCTAGAAATAGCCGCTAATCTGCACTAAAATAGCGAATATGCGATTTAATGAGGCCAAATTCGCACTTTTTCAGCGCAGCCTATCCACCACTGAAACAACTTATAAGAAACTAGGATTAAGTTGCCACACAGTAAAATTCAGCACCGCAGCAAAGCTCACCCAAGCGAAATAAGGCACTAGTAAAGTACCCGCAAGCTTATTGATCCGCCAAAAGTTAATTAAAGTCGCGAACAGTAAGAACCACAGTAATAGGATCACCGCAAAAGCGAAGCCGCCTTGATGCCAAGCGAAAAAAGCCCAGCTCCATAAAGCATTCACCGCTAACTGAACTAGATAAAGTCCTAAAGCCATGCACGCTGTGCCTAGCCAGCCACGCTCCCGCCAAACTAACCAAGCAGAGATCGCCATTAATAAATAGAGAACTGACCAGACTGGTCCAAACACTGAGGGTGGTGGTGCCCAACTCGGCAAAGTCAGACTTTGATAAAAGCTCGGTGCACTCGCTGAACCCCAAGCACCTATACTAGCAGCCACTAAAGTAATCAATAACCAACCTAATAACCCAATGATTTGCTGGAGCATGATGCACCTCGCTGTTCGCTTAAAATCTTGAGTGTAGGCTATTCTCTTGCACTTGAACCGGTTGATGGCGTAACTACAAGCAATGCATTCGGGACATAGCGGTATTTTAAAGGTGTGGTTTGCAAAGTTAATTCACCATCTAAAGCTACATAAATGCTGCGCTTATGCTGGCTATTATTGATCACAACTTGCTCAACTAACTGACTAGCCACATTTTCCAATTTAGTGGCTGGCTCCAGACCACGGAACATCACATTGAAAATCAATTGGGTCAACGACCAATAGGTCGTCGTTTTGACAATCAATAGGTGGAGGACATTTTGGCTGGTCGCGTGTACCGCCCCTAAACCTGAAAAACTCATATCGCGCTCACGCACACCAATAAAAATTAGCGGCGAATGGTTTTTGTTGCCATCCACATACATGCGCCCACTGCGCAAACGCAGTAAAATTTTAAAACCAGCACAAATACTCGCTAAGCGATAGCTCATTCTTCTTTCATACAACTCGCGCGCACGCACAAAATGCACATAAGCACCTACCGAGCTAGTATTCAAAAACACATCCTGATTCACAGAACCCACATCCACTTCCGTCACTTGGGGGCTAGTAAACGCCAAATCAAGTGCTGCATTCAACTCGATGGGGAGCTGCCAATTGTGCGCGAAATGATTCAGCGTTCCGCCTGCCACCACCGCCATCGCCGTTGCTGAGCCCATCAAAATTGAGGCGGCTAAAGCCAAAGTCCCATCGCCCCCACAAACCAAAACACGCGGCGTACCTGCTGCTATTTCTGTTTGTAAGGCTACCCGCAACTTATCTGGGGTAATCTGGTGAATGATTAAGCGCTTTTGTTTACGTAATTGCTCCAGCAAAGCAGATGCACTTCCCGCATGAGGATTGATAAACAGAGGTAAGCGTTCGGGTAGGTTTTGCAGATCTTGGGTTTGAATTTGCATAAGCTTTAATCTCACTCCTAAACCGAATTAAGCCCAGTAGTTTGCTGCCACACTCCATTGTTGTGCCGAAACTGACGCCGTTCGGCGAGTTGAAATTCACTGCCCTGCCAAGTCATAAACTCCACACTAAGCTGCTGACGATCACCTTTAATCACATTGAAACTATTAGCTTGTCCCTCAACTAAGCGGCTAGAAAAGGTCGTGCCTGCATGCACAATCAATACACCTTGCAGAATTTGCGTATAGGATCGATGCACATGCCCACTGAGAATTAAATCTACTCCTGCGAAATGAAAGGCTTCCAACGCCTGATCACGATGCTTAACTAGATCCCGATATGCAGACAGCTGCGGCAACCAAAAGGGATGATGAGCCACTACCAATCTTAAATCCTGCTCAGGCGTAACGGCTAATTTAGCTTGTACTTCTTTGATTTGCTTGTGGCTAATCTGCCCACGTGACCAATCAAAATAAAAGCCAGCCGCACGCGCAGTATTCACCCCAACCACTACATAACCAGCCTGTTTGAGCACCGGCTCCGTTGCTGGACTAATATACTTTTCCCACTTTTTCCACGGATTAAAAAAACGCTCCGTTAAATCTGTGGCCGACATATCATGATTGCCGGGAATGGTAAAATACGGCCATTGTAACTGCGCTAGAAACTGCTGAGCTGCAATATATTCCTCAGCGGTCGCGCGCTGGGTTAAATCCCCACTAATAATCACCAAATCAGGCCGAAGCACTGCTGCCTGCTTAAACCAAGCAGCAATCACTTCTGCTTGCTCGCGGCCAAAATGCAGGTCGGAAATATGAACAAACGTAGGCATAAGTGGTTAGTTGCTTACTAAAAATTAAGCTTAGTTATAGCGGTCCTAGCGCGGGGATGTATATTCAGCTAAATGCCTACGATGAAAACTCCATCGCTTTAAAGCAGACTGGTCAAGTAGGCGACCACTCCCTATGCTAGAAATGCATCAAACTTTGCTCTAAAAGAAGCGTGCGTTTTTGGGGTTGAGCTAGTGCGGTTGATTCAACTCAAAAAGCCCCATTCAATCATTAGCTCGGGGAAGAGTGCCACTGGGCTAGCTTCATCTAATTTGAATAACTCCGGCTTGCCATACTGCCCTTGTGCATCCAAGAGATAAATCATTACCCAAGCCTCCGTCGGCTGCACCATCCAGTATTCACGTACACCCACTTTTTCATAGAGATTACGTTTGGTGTGCATGTCTTTGAAGGTGGTTGAGGGTGAAAGTACTTCAATAATCCAATCGGGTGCGCCATGGCAACCTACATTAACGAATTTTTATCAGCAAAGACAATATATCTAAGCGATCATCCATGTTCTAGCCCCTAATTTGATAAAACTAATAAAGAACAGAACTCCTAATTTTTCACTGATGCCATAACCTCAGCACAACCAAAAGAAATACTTAATTCGCGCTAGTCTTCACTGCGACTTTGTTTGCAGTTCAGGTCAATTTTTTAATATCTAACACTGCACGACTTTATGCAAATGGATAACCATCAGAATAGAAAATACCTCTGCGCCAGTGGCAACTCTGTCGCTGGCTCACACACCAACAACTCCCCATCCGCCCTCACCTGATACGTCTGCGAATCTACTTCAATCACGGGTTGGTAGTCGTTGTGAATCATGCTGGCTTTGCTGATGGTGCGGCAGTTTTTCACCACCCCAATCAGGCTTTGCAGCCCCAATTGCTGATGCACACCGGCGTTGTATCCCGCTTGGGAAAGGAAGGTCATGGTGGTGGCGTGTTGTGCCTTGCCGAATGCGCCGAACATGCGGCGGTAATGCACAGGTTGCGGGGTAGGAATCGAGGCGTTCGGGTCGCCCATCGGTGCAGCGATGATCAGGCCGCCTTTGATAATGAGGCTCGGTTTTGCGCCGAAAAACGCCGGTTTCCACAGCACTAAATCGGCGAGTTTACCCACTTCGACCGAGCCGACTTCGTGCGCGACACCGTGGGTAATCGCGGGGTTAATGGTGTATTTGGCGATGTAACGTTTGGCGCGGAAATTGTCGTGCGCAGCAGGATCAGTGCCGAGGCTGCCGCGTTGGGTTTTCATTTTGTGCGCGGTTTGCCAAGTGCGGGTAATCACTTCGCCCACCCGCCCCATTGCTTGCGAATCGGATGAAATCATCGAAAACGCGCCAAGGTCGTGCAAAATGTCCTCAGCGGCAATGGTTTCGCGGCGAATACGGCTTTCGGCGAAGGCAACGTCTTCGGCAATCGACGGCGACAGGTGGTGGCAAACCATCAGCATGTCGAGGTGTTCGTCGACCGTGTTAATGGTGTACGGGCGCGTCGGGTTGGTCGACGATGGCAGAATATTCGCCTGCCCTGCGGCTTTGATAATGTCGGGAGCATGTCCGCCGCCCGCCCCTTCGGTATGGTAGGTGTGGATCACGCGCCCTTTCATTGCCGCCAACGTGTCTTCGAGGAAACCGGATTCGTTCAGTGTGTCGGTGTGAATGGCGACTTGCACGTCCATTTCATCCGCCACCGTCAGGCAGTTATCAATCGCCGCTGGGGTTGTGCCCCAGTCTTCGTGCAGTTTTAAACCAATCGCCCCCGCAGTGACTTGTTCGCGTAACGGGTCGGGCAAACTGACGTTACCTTTTCCCAAGAAACCGAGGTTCATGGGTAAACTGTCAGCCGCTTCCAACATGCGGTGCATGTTCCAAATCCCCGGCGTACACGTCGTGGCACTCGTCCCCGCCGCAGGCCCCGTACCACCGCCAATCATGGTGGTAACGCCCGACATGAGCGCGTCGTCGATTTGTTGCGGGCAAATGAAGTGGATGTGCGTATCAATCCCGCCAGCGGTGATAATGTGACCTTCGCCCGCGATGGCTTCCGTACCCGCGCCAACCAGAATGTTCACGCCCGCTTGCGTGTCAGGATTGCCCGCCTTGCCAATGCCGACAATGCGCCCGTGTTTAATGCCAATGTCGGCTTTGACGATGCCCCAATGATCCAAAATCAACGCATTGGTAATCACCACATCGACGACTTCGGCATCATTGCGCTGGCATTGCCCCATGCCGTCGCGGATGACTTTGCCTCCGCCGAATTTGACTTCATCGCCGTACACGGTGTGGTCGTGTTCGACTTCGATAATGAGGGCGGTGTCACCCAAGCGCACGCGGTCGCCCGTGGTAGGGCCGTACATTTCAGCGTAAGCCTGTCTGCTAATCCGTGCCATTACAATGCCCCCATGATTTTGCCTTGGAAACCGTAGACTTCGCGTGTGCCAGCGAGTGCTACCAATTCGACCTCGCGGGTTTGCCCCGGCTCGAAACGTACCGCTGTTCCGGCGGGGATATTGAGGCGAAAACCGCGTGTAGCGGCGCGTGCAAACTGCAAGGCATTATTGGTTTCAAAGAAATGGTAATGCGAACCGACTTGAATCGGGCGGTCGCCGGTATTGGCAACGGTGAGGGTGAGGGTTTCGCGTCCAGCATTGAGTTCGATGTCACCGTCGGCGGGGAAGAGTTGTCCGGGGATCATAAAATTAGCTCCTTAGAAAGAAACCCCTCCCAACCTCCCCTTATCAGGGGAGGAGAAGATTTAGCCCATTCCCTGATAAGGGGAGGGGTTGGGGAGGGGTTTTCTTCAAATAATCGGGTCATGTACTGTCACCAGTTTTGTACCATCGGGGAAAATGGCTTCGACTTGCACGTCGTGGATCATTTCCGCAATACCATCCATCACGTCATCGCGGGTGAGCAAAGTACGCCCATAATCCATCATTTCGGCGACGGAACGCCCATCGCGTGCGCCTTCCATAATCGCGCAACTGATGTAGGCAATCGCTTCGGGGTAATTGAGTTTTACGCCACGCGCTTTGCGGCGTTCTGCCAGCAATCCGGCGGTGAAGAGCATGAGCTTGTCTTTTTCGCGGGGGGTGAGTTCCATCGTTGTGTTCCTTAAGTATTCCAGATGCGCGGCGGTGTCGTGGGTTTACCCATGACAGCGGGGCGTAAGGTTTGCCAAGCACTGCGCAATAACCGGTGCGCTTGTTCGGTGCTGTTACCCAAATAACGCAATATCAATACGCCATTCAACAGCGTGACACCCGCTGTACCCATTGCAAGGTTTTCGCAGACGTTCTCACACAAGGGGCGTAGGTTTTCTAACAGCGTGTTATCGGCATTCGTGGCGAATAAAGTGGCAACGACGGGCTGTGAACGCAATCCAGCGGCGAGCTGCAAATCCCCTTCCCCATTGATCACTAAACGATCTAACACCAGCGGTTTGTTATCGCGGTACAGCGCGGTTTTGAAAATGGCTTTACCCGTAGCGAAAGTTTCGCCAATCACCGGACGACCCAAACAGTGCACTTCCCAACCGATGTATTGCGCTTCGCCGGATAAATGCACCTCGGTGGTGAGCAAAAAATTAGCATTGGGAAAAAAGATATTTTCCTGCGGCAACCATTCCAAACAGCCATCGGTGATGTGGAAATGCTGGTGTTGCGTGGCCTGCATTCCAGCAGAGCGGTAAAATTTAGTCGCGCCCGGCGTGGTTAATAAGGCACGCGCATTGGCTCCAACCGTGAAATGCAGATGTAACTCATCTCCACCCACCACACCACCAGGTGGGTGCAATACATAAGCGTGGCAGATCTCAGCTTCGGGATAAAACGGGCGCTGAACTGCTAAAGGGCCACGTTGATAGCGACTCGCTAAGATTGTTTTATCAGAGCGTTTAGCAAACTGCAGTTTTAGCTCAGCTTGCCAGCCTGTTTGTGCAGATTCTGCCGCTAACATCTATTTGCGGTTGCGCTTAAAGTTGACACGCTTTGCGGAAAACATTTTACGTACAATCAGATATAAACTAGCTGCTAAGACAATAGAAATACTGGTATGGATTAATGCATGTACTAGCTCACTTTCAGTTTCAATATGAGGAATCAAACTCGTGTGGGCATAGACACCACTACTTAGAAACAAGCTGGTTAGCAATAGATAGACAGTTCGCATGGCAAGTATCCTGAAAATTAGCCTAGTGCTTGCACGGCAACTTCCATGCCAAATGTCAGGTAGCGTTTCACCAGACAGTTTGCAAAGTCATTAAACTACACATACAGAAATTTAGCTAAAATTTATGCACTAAAATTATTCAAATTAAAATGCATAAGCTTTTTTATGGTGCACAGCCTAAAACAGCTTATAATAAGTGCTTTGCTGCGCATCAACTGAAACCTTGACAAGAACCTGAATGCCCCCTATAGAGCTAGGGAGTATTTTTCTGCTAAGATTTAGCTAATATAAGAAAGCTCTTTACTCATGCTCTTCCAGCAGTGCATACCCCACTTAATTCGTTAACAAAGGAAGTATTCATATGAAAATCCGTCAGATGGTCTTAGCTTTATCAGTATCTGTACTCGCGTTCTCTTCTAGTGCCTTTGCAGAAACCTTTTATGTAGGCGCTAATGGTGGTCCTTTGTATGGTACTTATGGCTGTGTCATGGCTGCGAATGAAACACCTTATAGTGAATGTGCTGCTAAAACTGAACCGGCTAAACCAGTAGAAGCACCGAAACCAGCACCAGCGCCGGTAAAAGTCATTACTGATTGCAAACAATGTGCGGCTAAAAAACAATCGCGTCCTGCTGGCAAACCTACTAAAAAAGCAGCCAAAAAAATGGCTAAAAAGAAAAAATAAGCTAAAAGTCTAAGTACTTTTACTTGCATAACGGAAAGCCTGAGACGACTTTCCGTTAGCTGGCTCTAAACTACTAAGCCCGTTACACTGCAAAGCCGTTTGGGAGAACTTAGATGAGCATTCAGCATTGTTATAATTTCCAAGACTTCCGTCGCTTAGCTAAACGGCGCTTACCTACCCCACTCTTTCACTATATTGATGGTGCTGCCGAAAATGAATGGACAGCCACCCGTAATACCCAAAGCTTCGATACGTTCGCCCTGATTCCCAATGCTTTAGCAGATCTCTCCAAACTTGATATCTCCACCCGTTTATTCGGGCGCAAGCTTAGTATGCCGTTATTTTGTGCACCGACGGCGATGACGCGTTTATTTCACTATGAAGGCGAATATGCAGTAGCTCGTGCAGCAGCTAAAGCTGAAACGCTGTATAGCTTATCTACGCTTTCCACCGTCAGCATTGAGGAGATTGGTAAACTTAGCGACCAACCCAAAATGTTTCAGATCTATATTCACAAAGATCGCGGACTAACTCGTGAATTTATCGAGCGTTGTAAAGCGGCAAATTTTGATGCTCTATGTTTGACTGTGGATACCTTAGTGACTGGCAATCGTGAGCGCGATTTGCACACCGGATTAGTGATGCCACCACGGTTAACCCTAAAAAGTTTATTCAGCTTTGTATTGCACCCACACTGGTCTTTGAACTATCTGATGCATGACAAGTTTGAACTCGCTAATGTCAAAAAGCGCATGCAAAACAGTAAAGATCTGCTCTCAGTCATGTCTTATGTACATCAACAATTTGACCGTTCTGTTGTCTGGAAAGATGCCGAAGACATTATTCAGCAATGGGGCAAACCGTTCGCGATTAAAGGGATTCTTTCAGTCAACGATGCCAAACGTGCCGCTGATATTGGCGCTAGCGCAGTGATGCTCTCAAATCATGGTGGGCGGCAATTAGATGGCTGTGCCGCTCCGTTTGATGTGTTGCCTGCAGTGGCTGATGCGGTCGCAGATCGTTTAGAAATTATTCTTGATGGTGGCGTGCAACGTGGTTCACAGGTTTTAAAAGCACTTGCTTTAGGCGCTAAAGCTTGCTCAATCGGGCGTGGTTACTTATTTCCACTAACAGCGGGCGGACAAGCAGGCGTAGAAAGGGCTTTAGATTTATTTCGCAAGGAAATTGAACGCAATATGATCTTGATGGGTTGTGCGTCTTTGAACGATCTCAGCCCAGCTCATTTAATACGGGTCGTTTGAATTCAGCTTGACGATTTCCTGCTTAGGCTATTCTTGCTACAGTAGCTAGATTGATTTAGCTAAGAGACTTCCGCTATGACTACTTTAACCACTTGTGTTTTTGTGCAATTACGCTGCAAACCCGGCAAAGGCTATGCAGTAGCCGACGAAATTTTTGAGCGTGAAATTGTCTCGGAATTGTATTCGACCAGTGGTGAATGGGATTTGCTAATGAAAATTTACATCCCTGAAGAAGAGGATATTGGTAAATATATCAATGACCATATTTTAAATATTGAGCATATTGAACGCTCGTTGACGACCCTGACGTTTAAAGCTTTTTAAACGCAAATTTGAACCTAATTAGAAAAATAAGCCGCCATTATGATGACTATTGAACAAGATATTGCACAGATTGTGCGCCAAGAGCAGCGTTTGCAATTCACGCAATTTGATGCTGAAACCGCATGGACTATAGGTTCACGCTTACGCCAGCTCGCGAAAGAACGTAATTTGAGTATTGTGATTGATATTCAAGTGAATGAGCATCAACTTTTTCATGTCGCGCTGCCCGGTGTGACGCCCAATAATGCGGATTGGGTACGGCGTAAGCGTAATCTAGTACAGCATTATCACTGCAGCTCTTACCTAATGAAATTACGTTTACAACACCAAAAAGCGGGTTTAGAAGACAAAACCGGCTTAAATACCCGCGACTTAGCCGCAGCCGGTGGTTGTTTTCCGATTCTACTTAAAGGTACAGGCTGCATTGGTACTATTACTGTTTCTGGTTTGCCACAACGTGAAGATCATAATCTAGTGGTCAGTGTGCTTGCGGAATATTTGCAACTACCTTTGCCAGAATTAGCTTTAAGCTAACTATATTAGTTACGTTGTTTTTGCTATACCTAGTCTAGCACCCTAAACAAACTTCATACCACCACAGTAAGGAACCTGCTATGACTATTGGCTTCGGCTTTATTGGCGCAAGTGACATTGCCAAAAACAAAATGCTCGCTGCCATTCGCAACACCCCTAATTGTGAGGTGGTTTCCGTTTATAGCAGTAACCTTGAGCGCGGGCGGGCTTATGCTGCGGAAACCTTTATTCCACATGCAGCTAGCTCTTTAGAAGACCTCCTCTCGAATCCAGCCGTGAATGCGGTTTATATCAGCACTACCAATGAACTTCACTATCCACAAACCTTAGCGGCTGCTCAAGCGGGTAAGCACGTACTTTGTGAAAAACCCTTAGCGATGTCACTGACTGAAGCTCAAGCAATGCAGGCCGCTTGCCAAACAGCCAGTGTCGTCTTTGCGACTAATCATCATCTGCGTAATGCCCAAGCCCATCACAAAATGCGCGAACTCATCGCAGCCGGTGCGATTGGCAAACCAATTGCGGCACGAGTATTTCATGCAGTGTATTTGCGCGAAGCTTTGCAAGGCTGGCGTTTAGATAAGCCAGAAGCAGGGGCTGGAGTAGTCTTGGATATTGTCGTACATGATGTTGATACTCTGCGCTTTGTCCTTCAAGCCGACCCGACGGAAGTCGTAAGTTTATCCCAGCAGTTTGGAATGAGTGCTGGCATGATTGAAGATGGTTCGATGGCGGTATTTCGCTTTGATAACGGCGTGATTGCCCAAGTCCATACCGCCTTTACAGTACCCTATGCTGGGAATGGCTTTGAGGTTCATGGTACGGAAGGTTCTTTAATTGCAAAAAATGTCATGCATCCTGCTGCCCAACCAGAGGTTTTATTACGTACAGCACGCGGTGATCACCTGTTAGAGCTTACAGCGAATGAAGTGTATAACATCGGTGTTGAGCGTTTTGTAGCCGCTATCCAAGGTCAAGGCACACCTGCCGCTAGTGGTGAAGATGGAATATGGTCTTTAGCGGGCGCATTAGCTTGTTTAGAATCTGCGCGAACTGGGCAAAAAGTAGCGATTAACTTATGAATAAGCATCCTGATTTCTACTGCCGTGAATTTCTAGAGCAGCATATCCGCAAAACTCTGCAATTTTATCAACCGACGGTCTTTGATCCTGCGGGTGGCTTTTATCACTTTTTTCGGGATGATGGCAGCGTCTACCACGAAAGCACCCGACATTTAGTCAGTAGCACGCGTTTTGTATTTAATTACGCGATGGCTACGCGCTATTTTGCCGATTTAGATTATAGCGATTGGGTTAGGCATGGCTTGGCTTACCTCGAAACAGTACACCGCCAACCTGCTACCGGCGGTTATGCTTGGCTCTTGGAAAACGGCAAAGCTACTGACACGACCAATCACTGCTATGGTTTAGCCTTTGTGATTGTAGCGGGAGCCACCGCTTTATTAGCAGGCGTTGAAGAAGGTCGCACCAGCCTTGACAAGGCTTGGCAACTATTAGAACGCTATTATTGGGATGAAACTCACGGTTTATATCGCGATGAAACCAACGCCGATTTTAGTGTGATTAGCCCCTATCGTGGGCAAAATGCCAATATGCACGCTTTCGAAGCACTGCTCTGGGCTTATGAAGCGACCCAAGAGCAACACTTTTTACAGCGGGCAGTACGTTTAGCCGATTCAGTAAGCAACAAACTAGCGGGGCAAGCGCAAGGTTTAATTTGGGAACATTACGATGCCAATTGGCAAATTGATTGGCAATACAATCTAGATAATCCTAAACACCTATTCAGACCTTGGGGCTTTCAACCCGGTCATCAAACAGAATGGGCCAAACTCCTACTCATTCTCCATCGGCATCAGCCTGCAGCTTGGCAACTCAACCGCGCAGAAGCTTTATTCAACCAAGCCTTAGAACGTGCTTGGGATCAGGAGTATGGGGGTATCTGCTATGGTTTTGCCCCCGATGGCTCAATCTGTGATGGAGATAAATACTTCTGGGTGCAAGCCGAAAGCTTTGCAGCCGCCGCACTCTTAGCACAAGCGACTAACAAGCCAATTTATCGAGCATGGTATGAACGGATTTGGGACTACAGTTGGCAATATCTGATCGATCATCAATACGGCGCTTGGTTTCGCATTCTCACCCGTGACAATCAAAAGTATGATGAGTACAAATCACCCGCTGGTAAAACCGACTACCATACGATGGGCGCTTGCTATGAAGTGTTACGCTCTGGCTTAGTTTAAAAGTGGTAGTCAATCCACCAACGGCTAGTCTGTGCGGGAGCCACGATGGTTTGAAAAAATGGCTCCCAAGAAAAGGTCTGTTGATTCCCCCAAATCGGCAAATAACTCGGCACATAGGAAGAAGTAGCACCAATCAAACCTAATTGATCATGACGCTGCAAAATACTCAAGGGCTGCTGCGCTTGAAGATCTAAGGGTAAATAAAAACCTTGTTGCGTTGGCTGAGCTTTTCTCTGAATAAAGCCGTTCGCTGCTAACTCGTAACCCGGATTATCTGCCCTCAATTGCACAGGGATATTGAACTGACACAACTCGGCTGAAACTTGCGGCTGTGGAAAAAAAGGATGCGGAAACCAACTAGTCGGAATAAAAGCTTTACCTTGATTCGTAATAGCCGTGTGCGAGCGTAGCGTGCGACCATTTAAAGACAGAGTACGCACTAACTGCAGCGTATAATCCGCAAAACTCTGCTCAGTCGTGAAAATAAGCTGCTGTTCTTGGCTCTCGACCTGCCAATGACAAAAAGCCTTGACCTGCTTATTGATTAAATCACAGAGACCTACGCCAATAATTAAAACCTCACTGTCATCTTGAGTCGAGGTGCGTAAGGGTGTCCAATTAAAAGCATCAGGTATACCTTGCCCATCGAACCAATTAAAACTATCAGGATAAGTCGGGCCTGAAAGTAGATTGCCATGTTGTTCATCTAAAACTTGATAAATATAGCCACCTGTGCAGTAGCGTATGCCGAACTTATTGCGGTCGTTAATCGGGTCTAGGACTTCAATTTGTAAATTGGCATTAGTTAGCAAATACATTAGGGTTGCTCCTCATCCACTACTTAGTTTTAATCCACCTAGTTGCCCCAGCCTTTTATCATAATTTATTCTTTTTAGGCAGCAAGCTTAGCTATGCTCAGCAACTCTAACCCATGACAACAGGAACTCTCTATGAGTTTAGGTGGTGATTTTTACGCACTCTCTGACCAGCAACTAGAAGATTTATTGGATGGCGCTTTAGGCTTAGCCTTTCTTTATAATGAATTAGAGGAACAGCCACGTGAATGTTATGCAGGGGCAGAACAGGCTTGGTATGAGCTAACTCAAATTTTGGGAGCCATCATGAGCGACTATTCTGAGCACACCGATGCGATTCCTGAAATGAGTCAATACACTTGGGCAGATGATGTGCCAAAACTTGCAGAGCAACTGGCCTGCGTGGATGAAGCCCATATCGAAAGCAGCTATAAGGGTGATGAAATGGAAACCGATTTGGCAACGCTCAAAGTCTATATTCAAGAAGTCGTTAGCCTCTATCAACGGGCTGCAAAAAATGGCGATGCCGTCCTATTTAGAGTGACCTAAGATTCTGACCCTTATAGGGTGCTTTAGCTTGCCACTAAACATGCTAAAGTAGTTGCTCATTTATAATTCAAATACTAGTTATGACTTCTATTAAAGCACCCTCTATTGTTATTCTCACTGGCGCAGGTATTTCGGCTGAATCGGGTATCCAAACCTTCCGCGCCTCTGACGGCCTTTGGCACAACCATCGCATTGAAGAAGTCGCCACACCAGAAGGTTTTGCCCAAAATCCAAGCCTCGTGCATGAATTTTATAATGCACGGCGGAAGCAACTCCATGATCCCGCTATTCAACCCAATGCAGCCCATCTAGCTTTAGCCCGTTTAGAGCGAAACTACCCGGGAAAAGTGCTGCTAGTAACGCAAAATGTTGACAACTTGCACGAACGTGCTGGCAGTAAACAACTGATTCATATGCATGGCGAATTAAATAAGATTCATTGCCAACAAACTGGACAGGTATATAACTGGGATCGCGACTTAAGTACTACGAGTACCTGTCAATGCTGTCATCAAGCAGGCAACCTACGTCCGCATATTGTCTGGTTTGGTGAAATGCCCCTGCAAATGGAAGAGATTTATCGGGCACTAATGGCTTGTGGTTTGTTTATTTCCATTGGGACTTCGGGGCAAGTGTACCCTGCTGCTGGCTTTGTGCAAATTGCCCAACAAGCAGGCGCACGTACTGTGGAGTTGAACCTAGACCCCACTAGCAATAGCGCAATGTTTGATGAATCTTTGAATGGCACCGCTAGTCAGTTAGTACCTAGTTATGTAGATCAACTACTTAGCTAGCTTTAGCTCGCTCCAAATCGGCTAAAGTCGAACGCGCTTTATCCGCAATTCGATCAATTTCCGCTAAAGTGATTTCAATATCGCGGCGTTGGGCAAGTAAAATATCCCGACGCTCTTGGAGCTTTTCCAATAGGCGTTTAAGCTGTTTCTTTTCATCCCGACCCGTATTGTCATACATATCGATCAGTTCTTTAACTTCAGCTAGGCTCATGCCTAAGCCTTTACCGCGAATCGCTAGGCGCAAACGAACCCGATCACGCTCAACATAAATGCGCTTATTCCCTTCACGTTTGGGCGCAACAATACCTAATTCTTCATATAAACGAATAGTGCGTGGCGTGACTGCATGCTCTTTGGCTAAGTCGGAGATAGTGTAAGTTTTCTGTTCCATGCTGAAATTCTTCCACGGCTATTAGGCATATGTCTACGCTTTCTTAGTTATACCTGTAACAATACGCAATAGATCGCTAAATTGATGGATTTTCTATTTATTCCAATTGACGCTTACGTTAACGTAATATATTTTAGCCCAGTGCATTCAGCACAGCAAACACTCCAAATGATCAACACCGCTAGGGATCTTTTCCATGTCAATGAATAGCCCCGCTCAGCCTGCTGCCAACTCGACCACTAAATTAGCGCGCCCTGTCCGTTTCGTGACCGCAGCTAGTCTATTTGATGGGCATGATGCAGCGATTAATATTATGCGCCGTATCCTGCAAGCCAACGGTGTTGAAGTCATTCACCTTGGGCATAATCGCTCAGTGGCTGAAATCGTCAATGCAGCTCTCCAAGAAGATGTGCACGGCATTGCGATTAGCTCCTATCAAGGGGGGCATGTCGAATATTTAAAATACATGGTGGATATGTTGCGCGAGCAAGATGGCGCGGATATTCGCATTTTCGGGGGTGGTGGTGGCGTTATCATTCCTGAAGAGATTAAGCTGTTGCAAGATTATGGAGTGACACGTCTCTACTCCCCGCAAGATGGTCAGCAAATGGGCTTACAGGGGATGATTTTAGATATTATCGCCCGCTGCGATTTTGATCCCGGTGCAACTGCTCCAAGCACTCTTGAGCCGATTATAACGGGTAACTGGCGCGCCCTATCTCGCACTATTACTGCTCTAGAAAACAATACTTTAAATCCAGAGTTGCGTGCAGAAATTTTAGAACGGGTGGTAAATCCGGCGAAAAAAGTGCCGGTACTGGGCATTACAGGAACGGGAGGTTCAGGGAAATCCTCACTCACGGATGAGGTCATTCGTCGCTTCCGCTTAGGTCAGCAAGATCAGCTCAAAATTGCGATTATTGCCGTCGATCCAACCCGACGTAAAACCGGTGGCGCTTTATTAGGCGACCGGATTCGGATGAATGCGATTGATCATCCGAATATTTTCATGCGCTCAATTGCCACTCGTGAATCAATCGGCGAAATCCCTGAAGTGATTAAGGATGTAGTTGCTGCGACTAAGCTGGCTGGCTTTGATTTAATCATCGTTGAAACACCCGGCATTGGCCAAGGGGACGCCGCGATTGTACCCTTGGTGGATGTATCACTGTATGTGATGACTCCTGAGTTTGGCGCACAAAGTCAGCTTGAAAAAATTGATATGCTCGATTTTGCCAGCGCAGTAGCCATCAATAAATTCGACCGCAAAGGAGCGGAAGATGCTTATCGCGATGTGTGCAAACAAGTACAGCGCAATCGTGAAGCCTTTGGGCAAAGCCCTGAGGAAATGCCTGTTTTCGGTACGATTGCAGCCCGCTTCAATGACGATGGTGTAACAGCACTGTATCAAAACTTGCTAGCTCAATTGAAAGAGGCGGGTTTATTAGTAGAACGCAATCAATTACCTATCGTAACCGTGCGTAAATCTTCAGGCAACTCCGTGATTGTTCCACCAGAGCGCGTGCGTTATTTAGCTGAAATCGCCGACACAGTGCGCGGTTATCATAAAACCGTTAATGCGCAAGCTAAAATTGCGCGTGAGCGTCAGCAATTGTGCGAAACCAAGCGGATGCTAGGTACGGCTGCGAATGACTTAGTCGCTTTAGATGAACTCATCGCCCAACGTGATGAACAACTGGATAGCCGTGCGCGTAAACTTCTGGAAATTTGGCCACAAGTCCGTGCCAGTTATTCGGGCGATGAATATGTGGTGAAAATCCGTGATAAGGAAATTCGCACGACGCTAAAACGCAGCACTTTATCAGGCACTAAAGTTCCGAAAGTATCACTACCCCGCTTTGAAGATCACGGCGAACTGCTTAAATGGCTGCTGTTAGAAAACCTTCCGGGTAGCTTCCCTTATACGGCAGGCGTGTTTGCTTTCAAACGCGAAAATGAAGATCCAACTCGGATGTTTGCGGGTGAAGGTGATCCCTTCCGTACCAATCGCCGCTTCAAACGCCTATCTGAACATTCTGCTGCAAAGCGCTTATCGACAGCTTTCGATTCAGTGACTTTATATGGCTGCGATCCTGATCTGCGCCCTGATATTTACGGCAAAGTCGGTAATTCTGGGGTGTCGATTGCAACTTTAGATGATATGAAAGTCCTCTATGATGGCTTCGATTTGTGTAGCCCAAGCACTTCGGTTTCGATGACCATCAATGGCCCTGCCCCGATTCTGCTAGCGATGTTTATTAACACCGCGATTGAGCAACAAGTAGTAAAATTTGAAGCGGATAACGGTCGTCGCCCGACTGATGAGGAAATCGAAAAAGTTCGTGCTTGGGCTTTAGAAAATGTGCGTGGAACCGTACAAGCCGATATTCTCAAAGAAGATCAAGGCCAAAACACTTGTATCTTCTCGACTGAATTTGCGCTCAAGATGATGGGCGATATTCAAGAGTATTTCGTGCAAAACAAAGTGCGTAATTTCTATTCAGTATCGATTTCTGGTTATCATATTGCCGAAGCAGGCGCGAACCCGATTTCGCAACTCGCGTTTACGCTCTCGAATGGTTTCACCTATGTAGAAACCTACCTAGCACGCGGCATGCATATTGATGATTTTGCGCCGAATCTATCCTTCTTCTTTAGCAATGGTATGGATCCTGAGTATACCGTGATGGGTCGAGTCGCACGGCGGATTTGGGCGACAGCGATTCGCTTTAAATACGGCGGCAATGAGCGTAGCCAAAAACTGAAGTATCATATCCAAACTTCAGGCCGCTCTTTGCATGCACAGGAAATGGACTTCAATGATATCCGCACGACCCTCCAAGCTTTGATTGCGATTTATGATAACTGCAATAGCTTACATACCAACGCTTTCGATGAGGCCATCACTACCCCAACTGAGAACTCGGTTCGGCGTGCTTTAGCTATCCAGCTCATTATCAATAATGAATGGGGCTTAGCGAAAAATGAAAATCCACTGCAAGGTGCGTTCATTATTGATGAACTAACCGATTTAGTGGAAGAAGCGGTGCTGCAAGAATTCGAGCGTATCGCCGAACGAGGTGGGGTCTTGGGTGCAATGGAAACTGGCTATCAGCGCGGCAAGATTCAAGATGAATCCATGTACTATGAGCACAAAAAACACGATGGCAGCTTGCCAATTATTGGTGTGAATACTTTCCTAAATCCAAAAGGCCGCGAGGAATTCACCATCGAATTAGCACGTTCTTCGGATGAGGAAAAGCAGAGCCAATTAAGCCGCTTAGCGAATTTCCAAAGCAGGAACAAAGCGCAAACCCAAGCTGCTTTAGAACGGGTGCAACAAGCTGCGATTCACAATCAGAACATTTTCAGTGAATTAGTGGATGCGGTGCGCTATTGCTCCTTGGGTCAAATATCAAAAGCTTTATTTAATGTAGGTGGACAATACCGCCGTAATATGTAGTTTTCATTCCCTTCCTCCTACTACGAATGCCCCAAAACGGGGCATTCACTTTCCTTTTATCTAGTCGTCTACCACCATTAATCCTTTCACTGCGAGACTCATTACTATTTCTTATAGTAAACTACTAGTTATTAATAAAAAATATAAGGTGTCCCCCAATGAAGCGCATCCAACAAGTGGGTATGACCCTCATTGAGCTCATGGTCACTATCAGCGTGGTCGCAATTCTTGCCACTATCGCAGCGCCCAACCTACAAAGCATGATCGAACGTAATCAACTACAGACGTTGACTAATAGCCTAGTTTCCAACTTGTACCTAGCACGCAGCGAAGCAGCCAAACGGGGTTTTAATGTTACCTTATGTGCGAGCGATTCAGGGCAAACGGCCTGCAACTCCACTGCAACTAGCTTTGCGAATGGTTGGATTATTTTTACCGATTATGACAAAAACGGCAGTTTAACCGCTGCCACCACTAAATTTGATACCAATGGTGATGGCTTATTAGATTCACCCGAAGAAATTTTAGCCATTTCTGAAGCGCCTAATCCACGCTTCACCGTTGTCTCCAATGGCGCTCCAGCTAATTTAGTTAGCTATCGTCCAACGGGAGATACCTCACCGCGTGCTTTCAGCATCCGAATTGCGAATGCTAAAAACGATCAAGCCTTATCAAAAATTTATTTTAATACCACGGGTCGAGTGCGTTCTTGTACGATCACTAGCGGCGAAGACTGCTAACTCTAAGTTCCTAATCAAAGTTGCTACCTCTCTCCTTCAGCAACTTTGAGCTAAACTCTTTCTTATAAGCTATTTATACTACGCAATCACGTTATTCTAAAAAATCACGCGGGTCAATGGGTATATTCATTGCATCATCTATGCACACAAGCGCCTGTTACCTCACAAAATCTAAACACACTAAGCTCAATAGCAGCAGGAGACCTCCACATGACATTCTCTAAAGAAGAGCAGGCCAAACTTTATCGTTATTACACCCAACCACGCGTAGTAAGTGAATTAGCGAATAAAACCCTTGCCTTAATTTTGGCGGGTGGTGAAGGCTCACGGCTTAAAAATTTAACTTTCTGGCGCGCTAAACCAGCCGTGCCTTTTGGTGGCAAATATCGAATTATCGATTTTACTTTATCGAACTGTGTGAACTCAGGGATTCGCCGGATTGGAGTCTTAACACAATACCGCTCACACTCTTTGATTCGGCATTTGCAACGGGCTTGGAATTTTATGCGTGCTGAAATTGGTGAATTCGTAGAAATTATTCCTGCTCAACAACGCACTGACAAACGTGAATGGTATCAGGGCACGGCGGATGCCCTATTCCAAAATATCGAATTAGTCCAGCGCCATGATCCTGAATATATTCTAGTCCTTGGTGGTGATCATATTTACAGCATGGACTATTCAAAAATGCTGCTTGAACACGTTATGTCTGGAGCGGATTTTACAGTGGCTTGTATTGAAGTGCCTCTAGAGGAAGCGAAAGGTTTTGGGGTACTGGCGGTGGATGAAAATATGCGAATTACCCGCTTTACCGAAAAGCCCGCTAATCCAGAAGCGATTCCGGGTAAACCGGATAAAGCGCTAGCGTCGATGGGTATTTACGTGTTTTCACGGGATTTTTTATTCCGTACTTTGAGTGAAGATGCTGACAAAATTCATTCTTCACATGATTTTGGTAAAGACATTATCCCTAATCAAATCGCAAACGCCCATGCACGTGCCTTTCCTTTCCGTAATGCGAAGGATGAACCCGGCTATTGGCGAGATGTGGGCACGGTGTATTCCTATTGGCAAGCCAATATGGAATTGTGTGCCATTGAGCCAGAATTAAATTTATACGATCGGGATTGGCCCATTTGGACGTATCAACCCCAGTCGCCACCTGCTAAATTTGTCTTCAATCAAGTAGGGCGACGTGGAGAAGCGATTGACTCTTTGGTATCAACCGGTTGTATTATCTCTGGTGCAAGTATTTTAAATTCCGTGGTGTTCTTTAACTGTACGGTAGAGAACTACACCACGATTACTGAGAGTGTTATCCTGCCGAAGGTAAATATTGGACGAAATTGTCGCATCCGTCGGGCAGTGATTGATAAGGGTTGTGTAGTTCCAGATAACACCGTGATTGGGGAAAATCTCGAAGACGATCAGAAACGCTTCTTTGTGTCAGAAGAGGGGATCGTTTTGGTGACAGCAGAAATGCTGGGACAAAAGCTACACACAGGTGACTACGATAAATTATGGCGAGAACGTTATGGAGAGTAATAAGCTCAATGTGGTGGTATGTTGGCATATGCATCAGCCTTGGTACCGCAATGGCTTAGCAGGAGAGTATCGATTACCTTGGGTGTATTTACATGCCATAAAAGACTATAGCGACATGGCCATGCACCTAGAACAACATCCAGAAATGCGTGCAGTGGTGAATTTTGCGCCTGTGCTTTTGGAGCAATTAGAGGATTACCAACAGCAGCTACAAACCCTATTAGCAACAGGGCAGCCAACCCAAGATCCGTTGCTAAATCTCTTAGCAAGTTTAACATCTATTCCTACCGATAAGGCTGGGCGTAGCCAAATCTTGCAAGATTGCCAACGTTGCTATGCGCCACGAATGATTCATCCGTGGCCGATTTTCCGTGGCTTATTGGATATGGTCGGCGCGGCTGAAGTTGCGGGGTTAGAAAATCCTGACTATAAGCAGCCACTAACTTATTTAAGTGAACAATACTTTTTAGACCTCATCACTTGGTATCATCTGGCTTGGCTGGGGCAATCATTAAAGAAACAGGCTGCAGTGCAAGCTTTAATTGCCAAAGGCCAGTTGTTTGATCAAACCGATCGCCTGCAATTAATCCAAGTCATAGCGAACTGCCTGCAAAACATAATCGCGCGCTATCGTGTTTTAGCCGAGCGCGGGCAAGTTGAATTATCGATGACCCCTTATATGCATCCGATTATTCCGCTCTTGCAAGACTTTACGAATATGCGTTGTGCCTTGCCGCATGCTCCTGCACCGCAAGCTACACATTATCCCGAAGGTTATGCGCGGGCACGTTGGCATATGCAACGTGGGATTGAGTGCTTCGAGCATTATTTTGGGCGGCGCCCCCAAGGAGTTTGGTTATCTGAAGGTGGCGTGAGTGCTAGTGCTATAGCTCTCTTGGATGAATTTGGTATTCGCTGGACGGCTTCAGGTGAAGGTGTTTGGCGCAGCAGTAGCCATTTATCCCACTATACCGGTGAACCGATTGAATCTAAGCGTGACCTGTTTAAACCGCATACGCTTACGCATAGCCAAGTGCGTATACATTTCCGTGATGATGGCCTCTCTGATTTAATCGGCTTCAAATATAGCAATTGGAGCGCGGCCAATGCGGTGCACGACTTTATCCAGCACCTAGAAAATACTGCGAAATTCTTAGGTGCAGAAGCTAATCAACATGCACTAGCTATTATTTTAGATGGCGAAAATGCTTGGGAATATTATCCAGATAATGCCGTTGAGTTTTTAGACTTGCTCTATAGCGAATTGAATAAATCCCAGCTACTTAAGACTGCTTGCTTTGCGGATTTATATGAGACTGTCCCCCCAAAAGATTTACCTAAACTCTGTGCAGGCAGTTGGGTGTATGGCTCGTTCTCGACATGGATTGGTTCAGAAGATAAAAATCGAGGGTGGGATTATTTAGTGGCTGCCAAGCAAGCTTATGATGATGCTTTGGCCACTGGACGTTTAAGTGTAGAGCAGCAATATCAAGCTTCGCAACAATTGGCTGTCTGTGAAGGCTCAGACTGGTTTTGGTGGTTTGGCGACTACAACGCCACTGAAAGCGTAAGGGATTTCGAGCGTTTATTCCGTTTACAAATCAAACAAGTCTATCAATTATTAAATTTAGAACCGCCACAGCATCTCGATACACCCTTATCTAAAGGTGGTAATGGTGTAGAAAACGCAGGCACTATGCGTAGGAATACTTAACGAATGACCACCGCTATTGTCCCTAACCGGCTTGAAGCTGGTATTTTATTACACCCTAGTTCGCTACCATCGGGTCAGCTTGACCACGATGCGTGGCGTTGGCTAGATCAGATGGCCGTGTTGGGCGTAAGTGTTTGGCAAATGCTACCTTTAGGCTTGCCGCTCAATGGGCTTTCGCCTTATCAATGTGTTTCAGCCTTTGCTTTAAATCCGGCGTTATTTCCTAACAAGAGGAGTGTCCCCTTAGAACAACCAGCTGAAACTGTTGAATTTGCCGCTTGGTATCAAAAAAATCAGCATTGGGTTGATGATTTTTCCTTATTCATGGAATTGAAAGCTGTTTTCAATAGCACTGAATGGTCGACTTGGCCCAGTGAGTACCGACAGCGTTCAGGAGCTGCTTTAGCTAGCTTTAAAAGTGAACATACCGATGCGCTAAACCAACACATTGATGAGCAATTCGCTTGCTGGCAACATTGGCAAAGTCTACGCGCTCATGCAAAAGCCTTGGGCATTCGCTTATTTGGCGATATGCCGATTTTTGTAGCTTACGATAGTGCGGATGTTTGGGCGCATCCTGAATTATTTCTGTTAGATGCGGCAGGCAAGCCGACTGTTGTGACTGGCGTCCCGCCTGATTATTTCTCCGCAACTGGTCAGCGCTGGGGTAATCCGCACTATAACTGGGAATTAATGCAGCAAACTCAATTTGCTTGGTGGCGCGAGCGCTTGCGTTATCATTTTGATTTCTTCGATTTGGTACGTATTGATCACTTTCGAGGCTTAGAAGCAGCATGGATGATTCCAGCAGACAGTCCCACCGCTATTGAAGGCTATTGGGCTAAAGTTCCGGGAGATGAATTACTAGCTTGTTTGCAAGCTGCGTCGGGTGATTTGCCTTTGGTTGCTGAAGACTTAGGCATCATTACTCATGAGGTTACAGCTTTAAGGCATAAATACAAACTACCCGGCATGTCAGTGCTGCAATTCGCTTTTGACCATTTTGCAGATAATCCGCATAAGCCTTGGAATGTCACCACCAATACCGTGTATTACACTGGCACACATGACAACGATACGTTGCTAGGTTGGTTCAATAGTTTGACTGCTGAGCAACGAGCTTGGACTTTGAATTTAATTCAAGAACATATTTTTTTGAGTACCGAACAAAATCAAGGTAATATCACCGACTTGATGCTAGCTACTGTGATCCAAAGTGCGGCAGGTTTGGTAATGCTACCTTGGCAAGATGTACTCGGCTTAGGCAGTGAAGCACGGATGAATGTTCCCGGCACGATCGAAGGCAACTGGCATTGGCGCTTTGATTGGCACCAAGTTCAGTCAGATCGACTCACACGGTTAAAAACACAGTTACAGCAACATCAGCGATACCACACCACAGTAGTAACCCAGTGAGATAAATCATGAATACTTCGCCTAGTATGAGCGAGCTGCAGCGCCTGCAAGCAGGTACGCATCACGATCCTTTTCACTTTTTGGGATGGCATCAAGAGGGAATCACTTGGGTGTTTCGCGCTTTTATGCCCTCTGCAGAAAAAATTGAAATTGATCAGCAGCCACTCCAACGCTTGGAAGGCTCAGATTGCTTTAGCTTCATACCAGAAGCGAGTAGCGAGCTAGGTAAAGCCGCCCCCTACATCCACCCGAAGCTACGCTATTTAGATAAAAAAACTGGCCAGTGGTTAGAAACCGTTACTCCTTACACTTTTGAGCCACAATTGGGTGAAATTGATCTGCATCTACTCGGTGAAGGTAATCATCGTCAAGCTTGGAAGGTTTTGGGGGCGCATTTAAAAGAAATCAATGGTGTACAAGGCTGCCTATTTGCAGTTTGGGCTCCAGGTGTACAGCGCGTCAGCATAGTAGGCAATTTCAATGACTGGGATGGTCGACGCTATCCGATGCGCTCACGTGGTGAAACGGGGATTTGGGAGCTATTTGTCCCTGACCTGCCAGCAGGTGAAGGTTACAAATACGAAATCCTCACCCGCTTTGGCAGCCTTATCCGTAAAGCAGACCCTTATGCACAGCAAATGTTTTTGCGTCCAGAGACATTGGCCTGTATTCCAGCACCCAGCCAGTATGTTTGGCAAGATCAAACTTGGATGCAACAGCGTGAGCAATTTGATTGGCAACACCAACCGCTGAGTATTTATGAATTACATGCTGGCTCTTGGAAGCGACATGCTGATAATCGCTTTTATAGCTGGCGTGAATTAGCCGATACGTTAATCCCTTATGTGAACAATTTGGGTTATACCCATATTGAACTGCTACCCATCTCCGAGCATCCACTCGATCAATCTTGGGGTTATCAAGTCTCAGGATATTATGCACCCACGGCACGCTTAGGTAGCCCCGATGAGTTACGCTATTTTGTCGATTGCTGCCACCAAAATAACATCGGGATTTTGCTCGACTGGGTACCAGCACATTTCCCCAAAGATGATTTCGCCCTCGCACGCTTTACCGGTGAAGCCTTATACGAGCATGCTGACCCCCGTAAAGGTGAGCATCAAGATTGGGGGACTCTGATTTTTGATTATGGACGCAATGAAGTCCGTAACTTCCTGATTGCGAATGCCTTGTATTGGATGGAAGAGTTCCATTTAGATGGCCTGCGCGTGGATGCGGTAGCCTCTATGCTCTATTTGGATTATTCGCGCCCAGCCGGACAATGGATTCCCAATCAGTATGGCGGGCGGGAAAATCTTGAAGCGGTTGCATTCCTGCGTGAACTCAATCTAGTGGTACATGCACAATTCCCCGGTGTACTCACCATCGCGGAAGAATCGACGACTTGGCCGGCCGTATCGCGCCCGATTGAATTAGGAGGTCTAGGCTTTTCCATGAAGTGGAATATGGGCTGGATGAATGACAGCCTAAGTTATATTGCACTCGACCCTCTCTATCGCAAATACCACCAAAATAAGCTCACTTTTAGCCAAATGTATGCGTGGACTGAGAACTTCGTGTTACCACTTTCACATGATGAAGTTGTACACATGAAACGCAGTATGCTGGGTAAAATGCCGGGTGATTATTGGCAACGCTTTGCGAATCTGCGCTTATTCTATGCTTGGCAATATGCACATCCGGGTAAGAAACTACTCTTTATGGGTGGTGAGTTCGGGCAATGGTTGGAATGGAATGAAGCAGTCGAGCTGGATTGGGGTCTGCTCAACTTCCCAGCACATCAAGTTTTAGGCAAGCTCATTAGCGATTTGAACAGTGTCTATCGGAATAATCCGGCTTTACACCAATTTGATCACGACCCACAAGGTTTCCGTTGGATTGATTGTGATGATGCTGAGCGCTCTTTATTGAGTCTGGTGCGCTACGGTAAAGATAGACAGCATCCGTTGGTCATTGCACTGAATTTCACTCCTGTACCTCGCAGCTTTTATCGCTTAGGTGTACCACCCGCTTACGCTTATCAAGAAATTTTAAATACCGACAGCGAATACTATGGCGGTAGCAATTGTGGCAACGCGGGCAAGTTAATCGTGCAAAATCACCCACACATGAGCTTTGAGCACTCGATTGAACTCACCCTTCCTCCCTTAGCGGCAGTTTTCTTGCAAGCTATTCCTGAAGCTGAAGTGCCTGCAAGTTCTGCAGCCTCTCCAGCTCTAAGTAAGAAACCTATTCGCGAGACAGATTAATGGCATTAAAAGTTTTATTTGCTGCCAGCGAGGCCTACCCCTTAATCAAGACCGGTGGACTCGCTGATGTAGCTTATGGCTTACCGGTTGCACTCCATACTGAGCGTGCTGAGGTACGCCTCCTATTACCGGCTTACTATGACATGATGGGTAAGCTTAAAGATGTTCACAGTCTTGGCGCTTTGCAAATTCAAGGTGCTGGGCGTGTACATACGGTACATATTTTGGAAGGCTCGCATGAAGCCTTTCCTTTCCCGATTTGGGTGGTGGAGTGCGGTACTTTATTTGGACGCTCCGGCAATCCTTATATGCATCCTGATGGCTATGATTGGCCAGATAATGCGGAACGCTTCACTGTCTTTGCGCGTGCAGCAGCCTTATTGGCCGCTGATGCTTTACAGCTCAACTGGCGACCGGATGTGGTGCACGCCCATGACTGGCAAACTGGCTTGATTCCCGCTTTGTTGGAAGAGATCAATCCACGCCCACGTAGTATCTTTACGATTCATAATCTTGCCTATGGCGGTCATTTCTCACGGACTGTTTATGATCAATTACAACTAGCTTGGCATTGGTGGTCGAGTGAGGGTGTAGAGTTTTACGGGGGCTTTTCGATGCTCAAAGCAGGTATTGTCTATGCCGATACCGTGACTACGGTTAGCCCCACCTATGCCAAAGAAATCTGTACTCCAGAGTTTGGTTATGGTCTAGATGGGCTATTGCGCTCACGTAGCCATAAACTCCACGGCATTCTCAATGGGATTGATACCGAGAGTTGGAATCCTAAGCACGATCACTATCTGGTACAGAACTATGGCCTGCGCGATGTCAAAAAAGGCAAACTGGCGAATAAACAAGCCTTATTAGAACGCTTTGGGCAAAGCCCAACTCAAGAGCAGTTGGCACGTCCCTTGCTAGGTATGGTAAGTCGCTTAGTTGAACAAAAAGGTGTGGATATGGTGATGGAATGTATTCACCCGCTCCTCGCTGAAACCAATGCCGCCTTTGTACTCATCGGTAGTGGCCATTATCACTATGAGCAAGCGCTCTATGATTTGGCAGCCCGCTATCCGGGTCGCGTGATGGTGTATATCGGTTATAACGAGGCTCTAGCGCATTTGCTCGAAGCAGGCTGTGATATTTTCTTAATGCCTTCGCGCTTTGAGCCTTGTGGCTTAAATCAAATGTACAGTTTGAATTATGGGACTTTGCCAGTGGTGTATAACACGGGTGGCTTAGCGGATACGGTGATTAATGCCACTGAAGCGAATATCACTGCCAACACCGCCAATGGCTTTGTCTTTTACTTGCCGTTTAGCCATGCCTTATTAGGCACTTTATGGTGGGTCTTACGCATGTTTGCAGACGATCAAAAATTGTGGCGAGTATTGCAACGTAATGCACTCAAAGCTGATTTTGAATGGAAGCGCAGTGCTAAGCGTTATCTCGAACTTTATCGCAATTAATCAATTTGGACAGGCAATTTAGGAGTGTCCGTTCTATGAACACCCATCCAAGCAATCAAATGCCCTTCCTTCCGGTGGAGCTTGACCCATTGAACAATGATGTTGAAACCCTCGGTAGTGATTTTCAGCGCTATCTTTCTTATCACTTAGGCCGTTTTCAAGGTTGTCCTCCGGTGTATTTGTACAATGCGCTTGCCTATACGATTCGTGATCGTTTAATGGTCGATTGGCGCAATACTTGGGATGAATATCTCAAGCCCGGTACACGGCGTGCTTATTACATGTCTTTAGAGTTCCTAATTGGACGCTCACTTGGCAATAATTTATTGAACATGGATCTTGACGCGAATATCAAATCAGCCCTCTATCACTACTGCACATCCTTAGAAGAAATTGCCTCTGAAGAACCGGATGCTGGCTTAGGCAATGGTGGTTTAGGCCGCTTAGCGGCTTGCTTTATGGATAGTTGCGCGAGCTTACGCTTGCCAGTAGTCGGTTATGGAATTCGCTATGAATACGGCATGTTCCGTCAACATATTGAAAATGGCTATCAAACCGAAGAACCTGATCATTGGCTACGTGATGGTAATCCTTGGGAAATTGAACGAGCCGAATATGCTCAGCGCATTCAATTTGGTGGGCGCAGTGAAACCTATCGCGATGCTGAAAACAAGATGCGTACTCGTTGGGTGGAGACCGAAGATGTCTTAGCTATCCCGTTTGATATGCCGATTGCGGGCTATCGCAATAAAACAGTGAATACCTTGCGCTTGTGGAAAGCTAGTGCGACAGATGAATTCAATCTGCAAGAATTCAACCAAGGTGATTACACCGAGGCCGTACAAGCCAAAAATAATGCAGAACACATTTCGATGGTGCTTTACCCGAATGACAGCAGCGAAAATGGTAAAGAACTGCGTTTACGCCAACAATATTTCTTAGCTTCTGCCAGCTTACAAGACGCGATTCGGATTTGGGAGCGTGATCATACGGAGCATGATTACAGCCAATTTGCTGCTGAGCATGTCTTCCAAATGAATGACACGCATCCAACCATTGCAGTCGCAGAGTTGATGCGTTTGTTGATCGATGAAAAGCAACTGGGTTGGGATCAGGCTTGGGAAATTACTTCGCAGTGTATGGCTTATACCAACCATACCCTCTTACCTGAGGCTTTAGAACGCTGGCCCGTGCATTTATTTGCAAAGCTGTTGCCACGTTTATTAGAAATAATCTATGAAATCAATGCACGCTTCCTGCGCTTAGTGTCCATGCGTTGGCCAGGCGATACAGAGCGCCAACGCCGTATGTCGATTATTGAAGAAGGTGCGGTGCGTCAAGTGCGCATGGCTTGGCTAGCGATTGTGGGCAGCTTCTCGATTAATGGCGTGGCCGCTTTGCACTCTGAGCTACTAGTCAAAGACCTCTTCCATGATTTCTATGAGCTCTGGCCGGAGAAATTCAATAATAAAACTAATGGTGTCACTCCACGCCGTTGGCTAGCCAATGCGAATTTAGGTTTGACTGCTTTAGTCAATCAGCATATTGGCACCGATTGGGTGGCGCACTTAGAGCAGTTAGAGAAACTTAAACCTTTTGCAGAACCCAGTCAAACCGCTTTCCAGCAGGCTTGGCGCGAGGTCAAACATGCAAATAAACAGCGCTTAGCTAAGTTAGTTCGCGCTGAATGCGGGGTAGATTTCGATCCACATGCTTTGTTTGATATTCAGGTCAAACGGATTCATGAATATAAGCGTCAGCTCCTGAATATATTACATGTGATTCATCTGTATTCACGCATTAAACAAGGCCGCTTAGATAATTGGGCCAATCGTTGTGTGCTGATTGGCGGTAAAGCAGCTCCCGGTTATGTGATGGCGAAAAGCATTATCAAACTGATTAATAGTGTGGCTGATCTCGTCAACAATGATCCTGAAGTGGGTAAGCAGTTAAAAGTTGCCTTCCTACCGAACTATCGCGTTTCTAGTATGGAAATCATTGCACCTGCTGCTGACTTATCCGAGCAAATTTCTACTGCCGGTAAAGAGGCTTCTGGCACAGGTAATATGAAGTTCATGATGAATGGTGCGCTCACTATCGGTACGTATGACGGTGCGAATATTGAGATTTTAGAAGCCGTCGGTGAAGAAAATTTCTTCCTGTTTGGCCTGCGCGAACAGGAGGTGAAGGATCTATGTCACCAGTATCGTCCTTGGGAACTTGTTGAGAAAGATGCTGATTTGAAATCAGTGATGCAGCTCTTAAGCTGTGGGCACTTTAATTCGTTTGAACCCGGTATTTTCGATAATATTATCAACAGCCTACTCAGCTCAAACGACCCTTGGATGACTTTGGCGGATTTCCGTAGCTATGTTGATACTCAAGAGAAAGTCTCGCTCACTTGGCAAGATCAAGAGCGTTGGACGCGCATGAGTATTCTCAATACTGCCAACAGTGGTTTTTTCTCAACCGACCGCACCATGCACGAATACAATCGCGATATTTGGCGTTTACCGATCAGCTCAGAGAACTAATCACCCTGAAAGTTGGTCTTTGGAAGACAGACGGCAGTTTCACCGTCTGTTGCTATACTCATCCTATTCTTATGGATATGAATAAAGGCTAACTATGCGTCAGTTTACATACGGTTTACTGCTGGCTAGTGTTTGCTATGGAAGCACAGCAGCTTGGGCAGATTGTCGAAATACACAGGATTTTGGAACCTGGCTCAATAATTTTAAGCAAGCAGCGATAGGCACTGGTCTCTCCGCTGAAGTGGTTAATAACACTTTAAATGGTATTACGCTCGACCAAAGCGTGATTCAACGAGATCGTTCTCAAGAAGTATTTGCGCAAACCTTTTTAGAATTTGCCGGTAAAAAAGTATCCAGTTATCGCTTGTCGAATGGTCAAAAACAAATGCAAGCGAATGCCAAACTCTTTCAACGCATTGAGCAGGAATATGGTGTGCCTGCTCCCATGCTTACCGCTTTATGGGCTTTAGAAACCGACTTAGGCGCGGTCACAGGTGACTATCCTACAATACGCTCACTAGCAACTCTGGCCTATGATTGCCGCCGCCCTGAGCGTTTCCGCCCTGAACTTATACATGCGTTATGGTTGGTGCAAAAAGGTGATCAAACACCTGCGAGTATGCGCGGCGCTTGGGCAGGTGAGTTAGGTCAATTGCAGTTCTTACCTTCTGGCTACAATCAACAAGGGGTGGATTTTGATGGTGATGGTCATCGGGATTTAATTCGCTCCAAAGCGGATGCCTTAGCCTCGGCGGCGAATTTATTGCGACATCATGGCTGGCAAGCGGGTCAACCTTGGTTAGTGGAAGTCAAAGTACCGCGAGAAATGAATTGGTCAAAAGCACGCTTAGATAATCGCTTACCACTTGCAGAATGGTCAGCGATGGGTGTGACCGAAGCGGATGGCGACCCTTTGCGCCCAAATGGGCAAGCCGCTTTATTGTTACCGATGGGACGCAATGGCCCAGCCTTCTTGGCTTTTGCCAATTTTGACGCGATTCGTCAATGGAATGAATCCACCGTTTATGCAACCACAGCGGCTTATTTAGCAACGCGCTTTGCGGGCGCTAATCCTTTGTATGCGGGCAATGCACCCGTACAGAAACTATCTATTACGCAAGTCCGGCAGTTGCAATCACAATTGGCAGCTCGAGGCCTGCCGGTAGGTAAAATTGACGGAATTATTGGCGAAGATACCCGCAATGCAGTGCGTCAAGTACAGCAGCAATTGGGTTTGCCTGCGGACGGGTATCCAGACCTAGTATTGCTAAGAAAACTTTAGATCCTTTACCCCCTATTTTACAGATGATAGGGGGTAAACTCTTAGCATGACTACAAAGAGAGAATCCACTCTACTAACTTGTCTACATCCTCTTGTTTAAGCGTGGGATTAGGTGGCATAAAACGCATATTCACATCAGGCCATTTCTTTTCTTTATTTACTGTACCTTGCACAATCGACTCTGCCAGCACTGCTTTAGCCTCAGCATTGCCTTTATAACGCGCTGACACTTCACTAAACGGGGGAGCTAATGGAATATAATGTGAATCGGCCTCTTTACTCATACCATGACAAGCGATACATCCATTTTGCGCCGCTAAACCCAACATACCCTCATGTTTAATTACTTCTTCACTGATAGTATCTTTTTTAATACTCATCACCCAAGTAGCTAACTGCGTCGCTTCTTCTGCAGTGACATTTAGGTTAGGTGGCATAAAACGCATATTAACCTGACCACTCCAATCCTGTTGAGTATCTATAGTCCCTTTTAGAATCCGTTGTGCAAGATAGCTGACTGCATCAGTTTTATCCTTAAAACGCTCGGCAATATCTGCATAAGCGGGGGCTAGAGGAATCGCAGGCCCAGTTTTAGCTTGCACTGAGTGGCAAATAAAACAACCTTTTTGCGTCACCATCTCCAGCATTTTATTTTCTGCCTGAGCAGTACAACTAAATCCAATCAGACCCACTAACATCAACAGCTTTACAGCACGCATCACAATTATCCTATGTAATATCAATAGCTTTTTATTAAAATTTTTAAGGATTAAACCTAAAAATCGCTACATAGCTTACACTTCGACGAGGTGGCCTAGAGCTGAGTTTAGTCAAATAATAATCTAATCCACCCAATAAAGAGTGCTGTTTCGGTTGACTACTTGAAGATGCGCGCCTCTTAACTAAAAATGATACGAATCTCTAAGTTATTTAAAAAGCCAAAAAAATACATCTTTAACTAACTTATAAGTTGTCTATTTTTATTAGACCTTACGTAACTCTCTCGGCAATACAAACGAGATATTCTCAGTAATCCCGGAGTTCTGTACTTCCACCGTAGCTCCTAACTGCTTCAAATGCGCCAGCACACCATCTACTAACACTTCTGGTGCTGAAGCTCCCGCAGTTAAGCCAATCCGCTGAACACCCCCTAACCATTCAGAGCGAATATCATTGGCATCATCAATTAAATAAGCCGGGGTATTACGCTTCTCGGCTAATTCACGCAAGCGATTAGAATTTGAGCTATTGGGCGAACCCACGACCAGTACTAAATCACAAGTTTCAGCCAGCATTTTCAAGGCATCTTGCCGATTTTGGGTGGCATAACAAATATCATCTTTACGTGGCCCTACAATCGACGGAAATTTAGCACGCAAAGCATCAATCACAATCGCCGCATCATCGACCGATAAAGTAGTTTGAGTCACGAAGGCTAGCTTTTCAGGATTATTAACTTCTAAAGCAGCCACCTCTTCAGGTGAATCCACGCGATAGATTTGACCACCAAAACTGGTTTCATACTGCCCCATCGTACCTTCGACTTCGGGGTGATTTTTATGCCCGATCAGTACAGTTTCCCGACCTTCACGGCTATAACGCGTGACCTCAACATGGACTTTCGTCACTAAAGGGCAAGTGGCATCAAAGACTTTCAAACCACGTCGCTTAGCCTGCTCCTGTACTGCCCGTGACACGCCATGCGCACTAAAAATCACCGTGGCATGATCGGGAACCTCATCCAACTCTTGCACAAATACAGCGCCTTTATCTCGCAAATTATTTACCACAAAGCGGTTATGCACGACTTCATGACGTACATAAATGGGCGCACCTAAAACTTCTAAAGCACGGTCGACGATTTCAATAGCGCGATCCACTCCAGCACAAAAACCGCGAGGATTAGCGAGCGTAACTTGCATACAAAGAGGTCTCTACAACTGAAAATAGGATTGTATCAAGAATGCGCTGGGCTTTTTATATCAATCACAGTGCCTTCTGCACGATCTAGTTGGACTTGCTCTAGCTTTTGCCCAAGCACATAAGCACGTCCATATAAACGCTCATAACCCGCTAAGCTAAATTCAAATTCATAAATCCGCCGCAAAGTGACTTGCCCCGACTCAGCACGCGCTAATTTAAGTTTTTTTAAAGCAACGGTTTGATCGAGTAATTGTGCACCGATTTCGCGGCAGGCAATCGCCGCTGCTTGAATTGCACGCTCGCGGCTTTTCAGACTGTCTTGCCAGAACCATGCGAGAGCGAATAAGACGGCAATAAAAATAAAGATACTCATAGCTCGATAGCGTTAGATAATGAGCGAACTAGTATCAAGCAAAAACCAAGGCATAACAAATAGCCTTGGCTCTATCGGGTCACTACAGATGAGTTCCCCCTCATGAATCTCAATCAACACCTTAACCCATAAGTTGGGGTTGCCCCGTGTTTTCACGCACACTAAACCACAGCTCGCCCCTCGGATTCACCCAACGCTGCTGGCCTCGCAGTGCGCGAATCGGCACATGAGTGAGCCGCCCATTCCAATCTCCAATGAGCATACCGCCTTTGCCTGCCATCGCTGCATGGACTGCCGCTCGTGCCAGTTGATCGCAATAAAGCTGATCAAATGCAGTCGGTGGGGCAGAGCGAATTAGATAACTCGGTTCAATATACTTTAAACCAAAGGGCATTGGTAACCTACTAAAATGCTCAGTGATACGCGTTTTTAAATAAGAACCAATATCACCCAACTTTGCATTCCCTGAGGCATCTTGGCCAATACCCTGCACTAAATCTTGCCCTGCCCCTTCGGCCACCACTATCACTGCATGATGGCGAGTAGCTAGACGTTGCTCTAGGATTGCCAACAAGCCCGATTTGCCTTCTAAACGGAACGGAACTTCAGGCAATAAACAAAAATTCGCATTGCCTGACGCCACACAAGCGGTCGCTGTTATAAAA
Source organism: uncultured Thiothrix sp. (assembly GCF_937873765.1). GTDB lineage: Bacteria > Pseudomonadota > Gammaproteobacteria > Thiotrichales > Thiotrichaceae > Thiolinea. The sequence goes on from NZ_CALMZC010000043.1 coordinate 54,178, forward strand.
CCGGCATGCCGCCCCATCAGCTTGACTAAACCGACCCCATTCGGCATCCCCTTGGCTTCAATATTCGCAACATTAATTGCTTTAACTGCCTCAGCAACTGCGGTGTCAAAGCCAAAAGTACGACGCACATAGGGAATATCATTATCGATGGTTTTGGGAATGCCAATAATGGAAATGGCTGCAGAACGTGCTCTGATTTCATCCCATAAGGCCTCTGCGCCGCGCATGGAGCCATCGCCACCAATAACAAACAGCATATCAATGTTACGCTTTTGCAGATTATCCACTAATTCATCGGTGGGAGGCGTACCACGTGAAGAACCCAAGAGCGTTCCACCATTAGCTTTGATACCTGAGACAATATCCGGATTCAATACTAAAGGCTCGCTACCTTGATTGCCAAGGCCATGATAACCATAACGAATCCCCAAAATATCTCGGCAACCGTAAACATGCCATAATTGCATAACGAGACCACGAATCACCGCGTTTAAACCCGGGCATAATCCACCACAAGTGACAATGGCAGCACGAGTTTTGCTGGCTTCAAAGAACAATAGCTCGCGTGGCCCTGCTAGTTCTAACGTCTCTGTGGTTTGCAAGGTAAAACCGCTATCTTGGCAGTGTACTTCGGGTTGCAACAATAAGCGCTCGTGTTCAGCCCGATAGCTAAAGTTCAATAAGTGATGCAAGGGATTGAGATACTGACATACACCTAATTGATCGATACTAAAATCCGTCACGATGCATCCTTTAACATAAACCTAGATAGGGCAAACAGATGCTAAACAATATCACAGACTGGCTGGTACAACACGATACACTATTGTACTGGATCGGCATTATTTCACTTTTAATGTTTGTCTTTTCACTGCTTCTGCTACCCGTCCTGATTAATAAGATTCCTAGCGACTACTTCAGTCACCGGCGGCAAGGACATACGGTAGACTTATTAAAACCCAAGACTATCTTACGCAATCTGTTTGGTTTGATGGTGCTCTTAGCCGGTTTAGCTATGCTCGTACTGCCGGGGCAAGGAATACTGTGTATCCTATTGGGACTGACAATTATGAGTTTTCCAGGGAAATATGCTTTGGAACGCTGGGTGGTGACACGTAAAGGTGTGTTGGAAAGCTTGAATTGGATTCGTGAAAAAGCTGGAAAACCACCTTTAGAAGTTTAAGTAAGCTAAATTTAAATGGCTCAACAAAAAGCCCAGCACGAGGCCGGGCTTTGATTACTTAAGGTATAAATTAAGACTTGCGACGTCTCCAGAATGCTAAACCGCTTAGCAGCATGGACAGAATACCTAGGCCCCACTGACTTAAAGTAGGAATTTGCAGACTGCCTTCTGGGGCAATGAAGCCAAAACCTATGGTTAAGTTAGTCGAAGGATCATTGTCCCCGTCGTTAGTCGGCTCACTGCCCCAAGTTAACTTAATCGGTAAGCTACTCACCGTACCATCGGTTTTGGTAATACCATTACTATCATTGAGCACATTGTCATTAGGATCACTACCCCCTTGAGTTAAGGTATAGCCAGCGGGTGGAGTCACTTGCAATACATAGTCGCCTTCGCGCAGATCACCGAAGAAATAATCGCCATTCGTTCCGGTAGTTTGTGGCTGTACGACTTTGCCATAAATGTCCGTGACTGGCTTACCATTCATATCGACTAGTGTAACAGTAGCTTTCGGTACACCTGGCTCATTCGGGTCTTGCTTACCATCTCCATCCAAGTCAATCCACAACCGATTACCCAAGCCAACTGAGCGATAGAAACCGCAGTCAATCGAATTATTTGACACACCGGTTTTACCATCCAAACTCATAATCTTGAAGGATAAAGTCTGGAAACCACCTTCGACCGCTTTACAGTTACTATCTACATTTGAAGTATTAGTATCTGGGTCAGCTCCGCCCGGTGAGAGGTGATAACCTGCGGTCGGTTTCACATTAATGCTATAGATACCTGGAATCAGATTAGTAAATTGATAGTTACCATCGATACCTGTGGTGGTGGTGCTGACCGGCTTACCATTGACATCGTAAACTATAGAAATACCATCGGCTCCGGTAAGCGTAACGACAGCATTGGGTAAGCCCGCCTCTGTTGCATCTTGTACGCCATCAGCGTTTTTATCTTCCCAAATCTTGTCGCCGATCGTCATGCTTGGATAGAAACCACAATCCGCGGTTAAGTTGCTGTTAGTACCATCTCCATCGATTAACAGGTCTGGCTCAGTGCCTTCTGCCAAACTAAAGACCGGTGTTTTCGCCAGACCACTATTATCGATGATACAGTTACTATCGGAGTTATTGGTGTCTACATCGACATCTAAGCCACCTAAACTTAGGAAATAACCTGTCGGCTGTTTAACGGTAACTTGATAATCACCAGACGGTAAATGCGTAAATAAGTATTTACCATCCGCGCCCGTAATCTGTGGTGCAACATCTTTGCCGTCTATATCTTTAGCGGTTCCACCAGTTGCTGTTAAGAGTGCTACGCTAGCACCTGCTAAACCTAACTCGTCAGTATCACGCACACCATCCGCATCACCATCTACCCAAATTAAATCACCCACACTAACTGATGAAGGCGCTGCTTTCGGTGGAACAACCCCAAAGTCGATCGTTAAGTTTGAACGATTATCATCCGTACTAGCTCCATCATCCCCCGCTATTCCGCTAGCGGTTGGTGATTCTTTAGTCGGTTCATCATCGCCTAAAGTAACTAAGCTAGAACATAAGCCGTTTGTAGGCGTATCTGAACCATTATCATTGTTATCAACATTCAGATTGGAATCCGTTTCATTGCCATTCGTGCTTGCGGTGTAGTCTAGCAACAAGGATTTAGCCGTGAAATTGGCTGCTGTTAAACAGACTTGATAATCACCCGCAGCTAAACCACTGAATAAATAGAAGCCATTAGTGGTAGTAGCGGTTTTGATGACAGTACCTTTATTGTCAAGCAGCTCGACTTGAACACCATCCATCACTGCTGCTTCACCAGCATCCCGCTTACCGTTATTTGCGTTCGCTGCAACACCCGCACCATCATCGACCCAAACTTGGTTACCAATACTGTAAAGCGGTGTTTTTGATTGGTAGAAGCCACAGTCCAAGGTCAGATTACTATTCGCATCATCCCCATCGGTATCTGGTTCCGTACCGGCTGTTAAAGTAAAGGGTAAAGTCTGTGCACCGCTACTATTCGTCACACAGTTATTGTCGGTATCAGTACTATCAAGATCCGCATCCGCCCCACCCGGGCTGACTACATAACCAGCAGGTGGCGTGACTTTAACAATATAATCGCCTTCTGGTAAATTAGTGAATTTGTACGCGCCCGTCGCACCAATGGTTTGGGTGGCTACAACGAAATTATCTAAATCGCGCGCTACCGTACCATCAGCCTTGATTAGCGTAACCACAGCACCAACTAAGCCAAATTCACCACTAGTTTGATGCCCATCTTGATTGCCATCCAGCCAGATATAATTACCCACGCTGACCGGAGTTTTGACTGTTTTACTAATGGTTACTTTGTAATCTTCGACTTCGCCATCGGCAGCTTCGCCCGTAATACCATCATTGCCAATGGTTGAACAACGGAAACGTGCATAACTATCCCCAACCACAGCAAAAGGTGGGACATTTACACTGAGTTTGTTGACACCGGCATTCAACTGTACATTCGTAAAGATTTTTTCAGCAGCCCCCGCCCAATTACCATCCCCATTCCAATCAATCCACGCATTTAAACGACAAGCTGCACTCGCTGTTACATCGACTGAAACACCTGAAGCTCCAAGATCTAAGGTGCTGATGGTCACACCATCCTCATCGTCACCTGCAGTACATGCACCATAAGCGGGAGTATCAACACTGGTATCGTCTTTGGTTGCCATCCCCCCCAAAGGTCCACCACCAGCCATCACGCCCGGATCACTATCAACGCAATTCCCTAAAAATACACCATTGCCTAATTGATGACGCGCCCCATTGCTCGCATTTAAAGACGGATATAGCGGATCGGGTGCATCCCCGTAATCGAAGGGAACGAGTAATTTAATGCAAGCCTCATCATCCTCTACCGCAGTACCCGTCAGGCGATTACCGGGCGTGGAGTCAATATCAGTACCATCTGCTTTAATGACTTGCGTACAGTTGGTAATGGTCTCACTTGCTTGTACGCTGGAAAGCACAGCCAGCAAGCTGAGCATGGATATGCTTAAAGGGAGCTTTGTTATTTTCATCATTAATGCCCTGGCATTTGTTGTAATTGATGTCTGCTAAATTCTTTCTTAAAACAAAAATAAGTCGTCAATCAAAATAAGAATCTGTTTAAAAGCCGAAGCAGCTCGCTGCCTCGGCCTCGCTAAGTTAAGAAGCGCTTACTTTACGGTTGCGGTAATGACTAAGGCTTTGTTAGCACCATTAGCCAAAGCACCAACAGTCCAAACACCAGAAGCAGTATCGAAAGCACCAGCAGAATCATCGCTTACATAAGTCAAGCCGCTTGGTAATACGTCCGCAACTTTCACATTGCTAGCATTATCTGGGCCTTTATTAGTAACCGTTAAGGTGTACTTCACTGTATCGCCATGGCGTGCAGTTGCTTTATCCAGCGTTTTGGTCAACTCAAGATCAACCGTTGGAGCGACAGTAACGGTAGCAACGTCATGATCGTCTTCATCATTGCCACTATTGTCGGTCACATCATCAACAATACCGGTCTCATTCACAGGATTAGTATCTGGCGTTGAGTCAATATCGATAGCCACAGCACCTTTATCATCCTGAGCCGAACTAATCTCAGCAGCGTTCAATAAATCACCGGCGGCGGTGGTACTAGCAACAATCAGTTTGATATCAACGGTAGTAGTTGCACCTGCAGCTAAAGTCGCAATAGTGGTCGTTGCTGTAGTACCACTGACCGACCATTTCGTATCAGTTGGATCTAAACTCATACCAGCAGGAATGTAATCGGTAACCACAATTGCTTGGGCATCTACTGTACCTTGGTTGAGAACTTCAATTGTATAAGTAACGGTATCACCCGCTTTAACGCTAGTGGCTTGACCCGCTTTTGGTTTCTTAGTTAAGGCTAAGTCAAACTGTGGTTTAGCCACGAAACTAACTTTGTAGTCTTCAACTTCACCATCGGTTGCCACACCTTTTGGATTAGAAGCAGTCAAGCCATCAGTACTTAAACGGCAACGAGCGTAACTGCTACCCTTCGTATCGGCAGTAGCGGTTGCTGGTACTTGAGGCATAGCCACATCTAAAGCGGCAGCCAATGTACCGGCAGGTACAGCCACTGCACCAGACTCTGAACCATCAGTCGCAAACGTGCCATCACCGTTATAGTCAATCCAGCACACTAAAGTACCTGGTTTAGCGGTAGTATTGGTGGCGTTTACACTTAAAGTGAGGGCTTGGCCATCGGTTAGGGCTGGAATATTCACACCGTCATCATCAGCTCCTTCTAAAGCAGCCGTAGGATCCGGTTGACCATCCGCCTCCTCATCAATATTGGCACCCAATTTCAAACCTGGGATGATTTCATGTTGAGCACCACCACTAGCCGCTAAAGTACCATAGGAATCAGGAGCATCGCCTAAGTCGTAGACTGATTGCACAGTTAAAGCGACACAGGCCTCATCGTCCTCTTTAGCATCACCCACCACCATTGGATTACTCCATACGGCATTATTTACAGTGGAATCGCTATCATTTTCCGTCATAGCACTAACTTGCGCACAGTTAACGATTGAAGTATCTGCTGCCCAAGCGGAATTAGCGGCTGCTAAAACGCCGACTGCACAGAAGGTCAGTAATAAGCGTTTAGATGGTTTTATCATTTTCATAATTCTCATACCCTTGTTGTTATTAGTTTCTTAACCACTTTTAAGGTTTATTTAAGAGTGGCTGTAATTGTTAATTGCTTCGTGCTAGCCCCTGAAATATTACCGACTGCCCAAGCCCCTGTTAGTGGATCATAAGTTCCATCTCCATTTTGACTGATATAAAGCATCTGCGTTGGCAGCTTATCCTGCACAGTGACATTATTCGCTGTAGCCGATGATTCATTAGTCAAAGTTAAAGTATAGGAAACCGTCTCACCGCGCTTTCCTATCGATTTACTGACCTCTTTAACCAGCTTGAGATCGGGTAAAATCACTGCATCTGCACAAAAAATCTCAACATCCCCCATCCCAGCGGCCTTACCAAAATAAGGATTATCCGCTGCTTGATGATAGAGCTGTGTGCCCTCGGCATGTTGAGCTGACTGCCCACCGGTCGTATTATCTAACCAAATAATACCCCCTGATACGGCATTCGGCGTGAGTGGGTTCATAGCAGTAACGGCGATCTCACCAGAACCTGCTTTAAAGGCCAAACCACCGAAAACCGTTTCCTGATGATAGCCACCCTGAGCATTCCATTGGTTATAATCCCACATGTCACCCCAATAGTACTCACCACCATTGGGCCCTTGAACATTATCTTTACCGTTGGTACTACCACTACTACAACTTGCATTACTCTCTAAACTATAAACGCCGTTGTTATTACACACCCTTAATATATCCCCACCGGTTTGCCCCTGTATCAAACTAGTATCTGGATAATTGGGTGTATAATTACTGGCACCTACTTGATGTCCCATGCGATCCATCAAGCCCAGAATCATCGAGCCATCCATATCAAACTCGATATCTGATAAAATTGGCTGAGGATAAATCGCGAAACTCGGATTAGTCGCTAAAGTCTGATAACTGGCAGACCAAGGCTGCCATTTCTCAGCACCTGGACCATTGCCCACATTACCTTTGATATAATCGAGTGGTAGCTCGAAAGCATTAGAGAAACTACTACCATCGAACACCTGCACATAAGCTTTTAAATCAGCCGCCAACTGAGAAGTTTCAGCAGAACAAACCGTACCTATCCATACCTTGCCTAAATGTACTTTGACTCCCCAAGGTCGGTAATCTCCATTGTTACAACCTGGATTAGGGATCGTGTATTTACCTGCTACAGTGTTATTAGCAAGGTTTACTGCCACCAGTTCGCGCTGCTTAAGATTAGTGACCCATAAAATATTACTATCGGCACTCATATCCATATCCCCGATTGAGACCTTAGCAACCTGTGCAAAGGTAGCTTGATCCCAAGAAGGTTTAGTACCGTCAATCGGTAACTCATTAGGGTCATCAACATTGCCATCACTCGTCACACGAGTATCAGTACCGACATCAACACCGTTGGCCGCTAAATCAATCAATAAACTAGGTGTGGAACTCGCGGAAACAGTATCCATCTGATAAATAGCCCCCATACCATTAGGGCCAAAGCTTGCATGACGCTTTAAGAAAGCAGAGGAATAGATCTTTTTACGCAAATTATCATAAGCCAAGCCCCAAACGGCTCCCACTTGTCCAGCCGTTGCTGCACTATAAGGCGTAGTCAGCACACCCGTCTGCGCATAATCGAAGGTTACTAAACTATTAAAACCTGCACCTGTACTGCCCGCTGCTTGACTATCACCATTTACGCTAACCGAAGTCGCTAAGCGCACCTCACTCGTACAACTCATCGCCTCAGGGCCAGAGACTGCGTTATAGGTAATTGTTGGTTGACTGGTATAACCTATATCTAAACTATGATTATTTTCACCCGCAACTCCCAAAGTAAAACTAATTACCCCAGCAGCATTCGCATCGGAATCGCGCACATCCGTCACTGCATAATTAGTCGTTAAACCATCTTTATCTTGTGCGGTGACACTTAGACCATTTAAGCTAGCTTGATTCTCAGCAATACTAAGCGAACAACTTTCATTCGCTTTTAGAAAGCTTGCATTATTAGTGCTAGAGAATAGGTACACACCACCATTGGCCGTTTTTGTAGTCGCTGTATTAGCTCCACAAGTCAGCACAACATCCACATTATCAATACCCGCTTCGCCAGCATCTTGAATACCATCACTGTCGGTATCCAACCACACCCGATTGCCAATTTCGATGGGAGCGGTATCGAGGAGTAACTCTAAGTCACCTAAACCACTGGTTTTGCCAAAATAACCACTAATACCACTACCATTAGAACCATCAGCTGTGCCACGAAAAATCTCATAAGGCATACTGCGACTGCCATTAGCAAGATTCAGATGAGTGATACCGCCGCTAATTAAATAGTTTGGATCAGCTAAGGTTGCCAACATCCCCCGACCTGGAACAATGGCGAGGCTTCCCATCGCATTAATCACTGGTTGCCCACCATAAGTAGCCAAACTGTCACGCATATCAAAGAAATAACCACCACCCGGGCCAGCCTCTGTTGTCACACTATAACTAGGCAAAGCACCTAAGACGCCACCACAAGTACCATTATTTTCTAATGCCCAAGTCGCACCATTCCAACAAGCTTTTAAAACATGGCTCGTGGTGGGATTACTCCCGCCCGGTACATAGCCGATCTCCCATGCACGATTACGGAAGGCTAATATCAAATCTTTACCATCAAATACTAAATCTGAGAGCAGGGGCTGATAGAGACTAACGGAGTGAGCTGCATAACCAGGCACTAACTCATCATTCCAATTTTTCCAGAAACTTTGGCTATTAAATAATAAACTGAAATTCAAAACTTCCGAAAAGCCGGCTCCATCATATTTCAGGACAATTGCACTAGGCGCCCCGGTGGAAGATGTAGCGGATGCATTGCTACAAACTGCCCCCACATATAAGGTATTGGTTTCATCCAAACCTAACGCAAAAGGACGAAAATCAGTGTCAGGACAAGTTGCTGGGCGAGTGATTAAGCCTAAATCAGTTACTGTGTTAGCTGCCGTAGTAGAAACGGCATACAGATGACGATCATTTAAATTGACTACATACAACCATTGACCATCTGCAGAAATCTCCAAATCACCCAGTGAACTTTTGCTTACACTGGTTACGGAAGCGGTATCGTAATTAACCGTTGTATAGTCACCTGTAAAATCATGGCTATCAGTGCCTGCATTAGGAACGATGGCATAGGTGCTCACCGTACCATTACTATCGATACTATAGATCGCGCCCAGTCCACCCGGTCCAAAACCAACTGCCCGCTTAGCATAGGCAGCTACAAACAAACGTTTGCTTTCACGGTGAAAGGCTGCACCAGAAGTTGAGCCTATTTGTGCATGTGTTGCTAATGAGGTGGGTGGGATATAACCGGGATCACCTGGTTGGCCTGTTGCCGTGAAGGGAAATTTAACCAGTGCTGCATAAGTTCGATGATCTTTACCTGTGGCAACGGTTTGAGTGGTAGGCCCTACAATAGCTACAGGCGTTGACACAGAAATTGTAGCGTCCGCCTGAGAATAATCTAAGGGGTTATTTACCCCCAGATTGATGGCCGGTGCACCATCCTGCACAAACTGTACTGAACTCCCACCCGCCACACTAGATTTCAACCAAGCTTCAGCCCAAGAAAACTCGACTCGATAATCGGCTCCTGCCGTTAAACCGGTTAAGGTATAAGTTCCATCGGCGGCTGAACTAACACTTGCCCCTACCTGTGCACCCGTCGTATCAAAAGCCTTAACAGTAACGCCTGCCATGCCGACTTCATTGAAACTTGCGCTACTGTCAAAACTACCATTGCTATTGAAGTCTCGGAAAACTTTGCCACTAATATCAGCTAAAGCATCAGGTATCAATGCTAAGTAGGCAACTACCAAGCACGCACACTTATATGAAGAACTCCAACGCATAGCCAAATCCTTTAATTATTATTATTTATATAATAAACAATTTAAATTATCACAGTCTTAACGCTACTTTATTAAACACACAAAACTTATTGGATTTGCACAGTAATTTTTAGAGTTTTAGTTGCACCTGCAGCGATTGAGCCTACTGCCCAAATCCCTAAACTTTCATCAAATACATCATTACCATACTGAGTAACACCATCATCACTCACATAAGTCACTCCAGTAGGCAGTTGATCGGCGATCAGCACATTCGTTGCTTCAGTCGTAGTGCTCTGATTAGTGACCGTTAAAGTATAAATAACTTGATCACCCTGCTTAGCTTGCTCAGGTAAAACAGCCTTCGTCAGAGCTAAATCTGGGGCTAGTAATTCACGGTAACCAAAATCTAAACTATGGTTGTTAGTCCCTAAGCTGCCTGTTTGGAAGACAATATCTGCATAACTGCCATTCATACTCGCGTCAGAATCACGCAAGTCACTTTGCTCATTATTTGAACTATCATTGTCTGCATTTACCGTGGTTAACTGATAGGTTTTTAAAACATTTTGGGTATTATCAATGCGCAAAGTACAGCTTTCTTCAACTTGCATGAAACTAGCATTACCACCACTAGCATTCGTAAAAATAAATTGCCCCTCCGCATTCGTTACGGTCGATACAGTACCACTAGGGCAGGTTAAACTTATACTAACCCCCGCCAACCCCATCTCACCTGCATCTTGAATACCATCAGCATCTATATCTTTCCATACACGATTACCAACTTCGATCGGTGGCTGATCACATAAGAATTCTAAGTCCCCTAGACCAACTGCTTTACCCATTGTTCCCTGCCCAACTCCAGCAATCGCATCTGGATTTAACTCATAAGCTCGGTTTTTTTGTCCGGAAAGATTACTCATCCACATAATGCCTGCCGTACGGTAATTTTCTAGCGGATCATAAGCTGTCACGGCCACCTCTCTTGAGCCGGGTAATAGCGCTACTCCCCCAACGGTTAACTCTTGATGTAAACCACCAAAATTATCTTGGAAATAATATTCAAAACCAGCAGGGCCTTGGCCATTAGCAGTACCCGCTGATGACCGACATCCTACGACTCCCTCCAACAACCAACCTGAGCCTGTTTTACAGACTCTTAATAAATCACCACCAGCCTCAACCTCATGAACATCTGTACTAAAAGTATCTGTAGAATAATTATCAAAGCCTGTCTGCATCCCGGTACGATCTAAAAAACCTAAAACCATTGAGCCATCAACATCAAACTGAATATCTGACAGAATTGGGGTCGCACCACCACTCGTCATATTAGGTTGTATACCAGTCTCCTCCCAGGTTCTAGCCCAAGGTTTCCAATCACCATCAAAGCTATTGCCCAAATTTCCTCGATTGTAATTCATTGCAAAATCATAGACATTTATAAAAGATGCACCATCTAAGCGCTGAATATAGGCATGTAAATCCGTGACACTACGTGAGCTTTCCGCCGAACAAACAGTCCCGATATAAACCTGCCCCTGATGAATACCGATTGCCCACGGACGATAGTCATCGCCAGAGCAACCAGGATTAGGGATGGGCAAAGAGGTATTTAAAGTTTTTGTAGCAATGTTTATTGATAACAAATGACGTTGATAAAGATTGACTGCATATAAAGTTTTTTGATCTTCAGAAATATCAATATCACCCAAGCCCCTTTTGCCCACTTCGGTAAAAGCGAGTGGATCATGATTAGGGCTTGCCGCATTAGCAGGTAAACTACTGCCTTCCTCAACACGAGGATCAGCACCGGTATTAACTCCAGCTAATTGATTAACATCTAGCCATGCTGTTGGACTCGCAGAACCCACACCGGAAAGATTGACTTTATAAATTCCACCAGTAGTAGTTTGTCCGTTGATTTTGCCTAAACTAACATGACGACGTACCACAGCTGCACCAAAAAGTGTTTTAGTTGGACGATGGAAAGCTTCGCCCCACAATGCACCTACTTGAGCTGTAGTAGCAAGTACATCAAATGTGCCAGTATAAGTCCCCTGTTTATCATAAGAATCTCTTAGCCATGCAGCCATTGTAGCCGTTGTGCCATTTGCGTATGGATCACCATTAACATAACGAGGCGTAGCAAATTTTGGGTTTGCTTGGCAATATTCAGCAGGGTTACTAACGGCAAGATTCACGTTAATAGCATTACCCTTCACAAACTGTACTGAACTCCCACCCGCCACACTAGATTTCAACCAAGCTTCAGCCCAAGAAAACTCGACTCGATAATCGGCTCCTGCCGTTAAACCGGTTAAGGTATAAGTTCCATCGGCGGCTGAACTAACACTTGCCCCTACCTGTGCACCCGTCGTATCAAAAGCCTTAACAGTAACGCCTGCCATGCCGACTTCATTGAAACTTGCGCTACTGTCAAAACTACCATTGCTATTGAAGTCTCGGAAAACTTTGCCACTAATATCAGCTTGTACATAAGGAACCAACATAAGGTAGGCAGCTACTATTCCATAGTATTTTGATGATAGACCCCAACGCATACTTAACCTTTTATTTTTAAATATTTTTTATTTTCTATGTTGACGCGTCATTCACATAACAAGCTATATGCCAAAACTAGGCACTGCTAATAAACTACCGTCACAGCCTCATAGCACTTAGTGCTACTGAAACGCTATTAACTATTGAACACTAAATGTAAGATGGAGTGTTTTGCTAGCACCTGCAGCAAGCGTATCAACCGTCCAAATACCCGTCCCTTCATCAAAAACATCCGTACCATACTGAGCCATGCCATCATCACTCACATAGTTCACGCCAGCCGGTAACTGATCGGTAATTTTTATATTATTAGCCGCTGTCGTTTGGCTTTCATTAGTGACTGTTAAGGTATAAACCACTTGCTCGCCATGTTTAGCTTGGACAGGTGTAACGATCTTACTCAGCTTAACATCAGTCATTAACGGTTCTCGATAGCCAAAGTCTAGGCTATGATTATTTTCACCATAATTCCCCAGCTTGAAACTAATTTCAGCAACTTGTGTAGAGGTCACTGCATCAGAATCACGCAAATCAGTAAAAGGATTATTTGAACTATTACTATCAGCATCTACTGTAGTTAGCTCATAAGATTTAATCACTGTTTGAGCATTATCGATGCGCAAACTACAATTGTCTTCAGCTTGCATAAAACTGGCATTACCACCACCTACACTGGTAAACACAAATTGCCCCTGAGGATCAGTGACTGTTGAAGCAGTACCGCTAGCGCAATTTAAAGTCACGGTTACATCACCCAAACCAAGCTCATCGGCATCTTGCAAGCCATCCTTATCGGTATCTAGCCAGACACGGTTACCAATTTCGATAGGGGAAAGATCGTTCAGGATTTCAATATCACCCATCCCATTGGCTTTACCTAAACGGTCAGTAATATATAAATCTTGCGTTAATGCCCCCGTAGTATTGCTTAACCATGCTACACCACTTGTCCACGCCATACCTTTAGGGTTCATTGTTCCCATCATTACTTTACCGCTACCGGGTAACAAGGCTAATCCACCTTGGGATTTTTCCTTGTGGTCATCCTCTCCCGGATTAGTATTCCCCGCCCACCATAACATCCGTTGAGTATCCCCTAGGTAGAACTCACCACCACCAGGCCCTTGATTATTACCAGCACCACCTGTTGTGTTGCTAGTATCTGATGCATTATTCTCCAAGGTATAAACACTGGTCGCAGCATCGTAGGATGCCCTTAAAATATCACCTGCGATGGTTACTTCTTCATTGTCATTATTATGTGGTTGGTAGTTATTGTGCCCTCGTTGATGACCACTCCGGTCAGCAAAACCCATGATGAGTGCACCATTAATATCTATTTCCAAGTCAGTAAACATCGGTTGCATCGGTGCATCTGCAGAATGTGAATCGTTCAACCATGTAGACCACTGGCTAGGAAAGCCATAAATATGGGACTTATTATAATTAGCAAAATCAAATACTATGCTATTTGCACCTGTATCAGGATTCATTTTGATAACTTGGAAGGTCACATCAGCTTTATTGCCAGATACTGAACCATCACACAATGAGCCAATATAAAGCGTATTACGATAATATTTTAATGCAAAAGGCTGAAACTCTCCTCCCGTGCAAGTCGGAGGTGTTATGGGGAACTCTTGTAGCTGTGCGGCTGTAGGGGTTTGCGGGTTTTTGGCATTTTGCAAATCAATCTTCACTACATTTTTCTTATAAAGATTAGTCACAAATAAATAACGTCCATCATCCGACAACTCTAAATCACCCAAACTGACCCGCCCAACCTGTTCAAAAGCACTCGGGTCATTAGTTGGCAAAGAATCACTCCATTGCAGACCACGATCATCGTTGCTTTTTACATGCAAAGCATCACTGCTACTAGGGTTGTTAGTTTGAATACCCAAACTATCCAAATCAACAAAGGGAGAAACTGTGGTATTGGGAAATACACCGGCTGGGTCAACCATATAAATACCACCACTACCCAACGTTCCCAAACCAGAATGACGCTTGAGAAAGGCTGCCGTAAAAATCTTTTTGCTATAAGGCGAATAAGTAGCACCAAATACCGTACCAACTTGTCTGTTGGCAACTAGACTACTGACACCATCCGGTAATTCATTTTTAATGGTTCCATCTGGGTTGGTTTTATAATTACGGTTGCTGTAATTGAACACCGTCATAACAGGCATAGAAGGTGCCGAACCTGCACCTGCATTCACTAGTGGATGCCCCCCCACCTGATGAGTAACCACTACGACAGGATCAATATTACCCACATAATCTATCGGATAGTTCAAACCAAGATTAGCATCTGTCACTGGAGCATTAACAAACTGCACAGTGGACTTACTAGCTATGGTTGGATAATAACCCGAGGGAAGCGCACTAAATTCTACCCGTGCCGCACCTGTTACTCCGGCAATGCTATACGAACCGTCTGTAGCTGTCGTTCCTACCCCCATAACACCATTTATACCGTGAGCAGTGACGGTCACACCCGCTATACCACTCTCCTCGAAACCACTACCGTTGTCCAGCACCCCATTAGCATTCAAGTCACGGAAGACCCTACCTGAAACATCAGCAGCTACATTAGATATTAAGAGCAGAGACGCACTCACAATCAGTAAACTGTTAGCTCCTAATATTTCCCAACGCATACTCTATCCTTCTTAATTGTTATTTTTATAATGTCTGTTAGCGTATTGGCATGAGCACTTATAAGAGCGTGACTTAAGCTAGATCATTCGCCCTTAACAAGGGTAAAACACCTACAACAGTGGCATCTTCACTAAACGTGTTTTGATCAAGAACAGCAGCCTTGATAGTTAGTAGTCAATTTTACATATAAATAATTAATATTATATTAATTTTAATGATAAATTACTATAAATCTTACCTTAGTTATCTACCAGAAAAACTCTCTAACTGGCTTGAAGAAAACTGCCAAGTATCTTTATCCGCTTGATAACTAAAATTATAAGAGCGACGCTTTAAGTTGTTTTCTGCTAATAGTCGAAAGCCAAACTCTAACTCTTTGACTTGTAAAGCATAAGAGCTACCCGCTTTGGTAAAAATAAACCGCCGCACACTGGTCGTATTACCGTTAGGTAAAGCGGCTAATGCAAACTCATGGCGGGGTTGATTGATAAAATGGCCTTGCGCATCTAAGGGCAAAGAGTAGACATCTGAAGAGCGGGCTGAACCAAAGTAAAGTCGCTTATAAGCAACACCATTGAATACAGCTACCCCAATCGCATCCACTTGCTCAACCTGATCAACCACTTTTTTAGTAGCCACATCAATTTGATACAAACGTCCTTGAGCCTGTTGCGGCGTAGAACCGGCTACAGAACTTACATAGAGGCTATCTGTATCGCAGTCATAGAATAAACCCATTGCTCCAAAAGGATTCGCTGCCGAAGGTTGAGCGGCTTGAGGCAATTCCAACCAAACCTTCATTTCTCCAGTTTGACTATCAACCCGATAAATACGATTCTGTAAAGCGGGTGGATTTTCAAGCAAACTCACTTCTGGTGTAGGTACGATATAGATATGACCTTGCCGATCACGAGCGGTAGCTCCCAGATGCCCAGCATCATCCCAAGTCGGATGCTGCCAAGTTTTCCCTGTTTGTGGCTGGACTAAGCGCAAGCCCACATATCCTTGTTGCTGAGTGTCAATCGCAACTTGTGTACCTAAGCTCGTATTCTTAATAAAAGCAGGCATAGCACGGCAAGTATCAACCAAGCCGGGGGTAAACTGCCCTATATCGTGTTCAGAACAAGCCGTTAGTAGTAAGCAAGTCAGGCTAAGCAGTTGTTTATACATCATGATTGCCCTTGCACTGGCACAAACATCGGCCCCGACCAGCAAGGCCAAACCTCAATAGCCTGTACGCCATCTTTAACACGCGTATCTGCCCAACAATACTCGCTGCCCGGATTGCCATCGTTTTTCATTTGAGGTACATACCACAGCACTAGATCTTTATTAGCTACAGGTTCAGGCGGCTCAATAAACTGCTCAGGGCCTTGCTTATAATCGGTATTACAACAAGAACCTAAGGTTACGGTATCTTGCTCGCCCTCTTCCGGTTTACGCACGCTCAAATAACTAAAGGCATGATCACCACGCCCCGCATCATTAAATTGTCCACGCCCCGGTTCTAGGTAATAACCCTCACCTTGTTGATTAGTAAAGCGATATTGGTAGCCTTCAGTCGTCAATTCTGCTTGGTCTTGTAAGCGCCATTGCTCATTTTGAATAGTCGACCAAACATTATTTTTCCATTCTGCTACTTGGTCTATACCCTCATGGCTGGTATCTAAATCAATCCGCACGACTGGGCGGTAAGTACCATCCGTACCACAACCGCGTCCAAAATCTGCCTGAGCTACTCGAAACCGCCCATTTTTATAAAACTCAAAGCGTTGCACATAGCGATAGTTACAGGGTGTTGGCCATGGCGGTTGGCGAAAATCTTGTACGACTGCAAACCCGACGGTTTCACCGGCTTGAATAATAGGCTCGGTTTTAGGGCCATCATACGCAATCACCACGGCTGAGCTAAACATCGGACAGCCAATGGCATCACTATACCCAAAGCCTTCTCGCGATGAGTAACTCACATGCCAATCTAGCAATTTGACATTTTTCAGGACAGGTTTGCCTTGATAGCGCACATTGCTGAGCTGCAAACCATCTGAACCTGTCAATACATAATCCATGCTCCAAGCATCTTGCTTAAGCTGGTTGACTTGCTCACAGTACTTATGAAAAGTAGCCTCATTTTCTAGGCTACGTTCAGTGACAACGGTACGAGGGCCACTTGAACCTAAATCAGTCCAGCGCGTGCCAATCAGTTTCCCTTCAGTCAAATCAACAATCGCCCACAAAGCATCTTGCTCAAACACATAGGTCGGTGCCACACATAAATGATGTGAGCGCTCACAAAGGGAATCATTCAAAGCCGTTTTAAATTCAGCTTTGCCTGCTGGTACTTTACCCGCTTGCTCAGCAAGCACCGCTTTAACCTCAGGGGCAGCATCGGCAATAGCCTTAGCTAATTCCACCAAGCGCGGCGGTAAATCGGGTTGCGCATAAGGTTGGCGACTCACTGCGAGTACCTTTTGCTGCTGTGGATCGACAAAAGCCAAAGTAGAGCTATTGTCAAAATGACTATAAATCTCGACCCGATAGCATTGGCCTTGCGCACAAGCTCCTGCATTGCCATTGAAATCAGCAGGTAAAGCTTGACGCACGGACATCACCTCATTGCGCAAAGCAGCTCCCGATTTTGGATCACGCAAGTACTTTTGCACTTCCGAGTGGTTCACGGCTAGCTGTTGGGCTTGCTGCTTAAGCTCATCATTAAGCTCTTGAGGCGTTAATAAAATTACAGGGGGATTGGCTTGTAAAGATGCTGCAACGCTCTGTTGATAGGCTTGCAGAGCGACTAAAGAAGTACTAGTAACAGAAACTTGCGCTAGTTGCGCTGAACCTTGATGTGTGTCTGCCGAAATAGGCAGTTGCAATATCTTTGCTTGATCATCACAAGCCGCTAAGCTCAAACCTAGCAGCACCGTGACTAGCCCCCTAGCCCAAACCTTCATAATCGCCCCTTTATTATCTGGGACTGATTATATCGACTAGAGTGCGCTTAATAAACTAACAGATTGTTCTAAGCGTGATCACGTGAGCTATCGTTGAAACCCGCCATCAAATGTAAATGCATGTGGAAAATCACTTGACCACCCTTTTCACCACAATTCATCAGCACCCGATAACCATCGCCATAACCTGCATCAGCCGCAATTTGTTTTGCGGCCAAAAACAAGCGCCCAGCTAATTCGGCATCGCCTTCTTCAAGATCATTAATAGTGGCAATATGTTTGCGCGGGACGATTAGCACATGCAGCGGTGCTTTTGGGTAAAGATCGTGAAAAGCAATGACATACTCATCTTCATAGACTTTTTTCGAGGGTATTTCGCCATCGCGAATCCGACAAAATAAACAAGCTGCCATTAGTATTTTCTCCGTCCTTCAAAAGCATGCGACAAGGTACCGCTATCCACGTATTCCAACTCACTACCCATCGGTACACCATGCGCAATGCGACTCGTCGCAATCTCACGCTTAGTGGCTAGCTCACTAATGTAATGCGCAGTGACCTCACCTTCAACCGTAGGATTCGTGGCTAGAATTAGCTCCTGCACCGTTCCTTCATCCATACGTTGCTCTAAAATATCTAGACCAATATCCTCAGGGCCGACTCCATCTAAAGGCGACAATCTGCCGCCCAAAACAAAATAGTAGCCACGATAAGCCGTCGCTTGCTCAATCGCGACAACATCAGAAGGATGCTCAACGACACATAATAAGCGGTTATCGCGTGCCGTATTGCTACAGAGGCGGCAAACTGTGTGTTCCGTTAAAGTTCGACAACGTTGGCAATGCTGAATATTTTTCATAGCTGCTGACAGCACACTGGCTAAGCGTTCACCACCCTGACGATCATGTTCCAATAAATGGAAAGCCATGCGCTGCGCGGTTCGCGAACCAACACCGGGTAAACATCGTAAGGCATCAACTAACTCTTTGAGCAAGGAAGATTCAGACATTCAGCATCCTAGACGATTAGCCAGTTAGAAAGGTAGTTTAAGACCAGCCGGTAATTGCATACCTGCAGTCGCATCGCTCATACGTTCGCGAGTAGCTACTTCCAGACGAAGTACTGCATCATTAAAAGCGGCGGTGATTAAATCTTCGAGCATATCTTTATCATCAGCCAGCAAAGACGGATCAATCGTAATACGCTTGCAAGCATGGTTACCCGTAATCACTACAGCAACTAAACCGCCACCTGATTGACCGGTTACTTCGAGTTGGGCAATCTCTTGTTGAGCGCGTTGCATGTTTTCCTGCATTTTTTGCGCTTGCTTCATCAGATTACCAATGCCACCTTTTATCATAATTTTACCCTCATTCCTTTCATTAAATTGGATAGTATTTTAACCTATTTTTGCTCAGGCGTATGTGGGCGAATCGAGCCCGTCACAATACTAGCGCCAAAACGTTCTTTTAACTGTATGACGATTGGGTCTTGCTCAATCGCTTGTTCAGCCTCTGCCTGACGCTCCTGCGTGATCTGCAAGCGGCGCTTTTCCGGTGTATCCGCCAAATCAGAGATAACCTCTAAACTTAAGTGAACCTCTCGACCTAATACATTGGTTAAGGCTGCCGCAATTTGCTCTTCCGCACGACTGGTCTGCAAATTGCTTGCACTACTATCCACCCATAAACGTACATGTTGACCGTCAATCTGCTTAACTAAACAATGTTCTGCTAGTTGTTGCGCCATTCCACTCAAATTCAAGCTTGGCAAAAGTGTATGCCAATCATTCGTTACTACATTGGGTAAGACTGGCTGCGGCTCCATACTGCCCAGCAAAGAATCATTGTCAGAAGCTTTAGGCTCTGACTTTATGCTAGGGTTTACCGATGGTACAACTAAACTGACTGAAGGCGTTTGACCGGGCTCTTGTCGATCAGTAATAGTCTGAGAAATTACAACTTGAATTGTTGGGACTGAGTATGACTGAAGACTATTCTGCGGCTCAGGCGCTGGAGAAATCAGTTTTTTTTTTGAGGCTAGTGATGTTTTGCCATCATCTAAGCGGAAGGCCAACATACGCAACAGCATCATTTCAAAGCCAGTACGTGGATCAGGATTCAACAGCAAATCACGTTTGCCATATAAGGCCATTTGATAAAAGAGTTGCAAATCAGCTGACGAAAATAAGTCCGTAGGCAGACCCGGTGGATCATCTATCGACTGCGGTACTAATTGAGCAACCGCTAACTGATGGAATAAAGCAATTAAGCTATCAGCGGCCGTATTAAAATCAGTGGTGATTTGCGCCATTTGCTCAACAGTAGCTAATAAAGCCGCTGCATCATTAGAGGCTAAAAACTCTAGTACTTGATGCAAATGTTCGCTGGGTAAAAGCCCTAACATATCTTGCACTGAGGCATCACTGATCTGCCCACCCCCAGTAACAATGGCTTGATCTGTCAAACTCAAAGCATCTCGCATAGAACCATCAGCGGCTTTAGCCAATATCTTTAGCGACGAGGGTGTAAAAGCAATCTGCTCTTCTGTTAACACATGAGCAAGATGCGAGCTAATCATCTCCAAAGGCATGCGCTTGAGATTAAACTGCAAACAACGCGATAGCACAGTAACAGGTAGTTTTTGGGGATCAGTCGTTGCCAGTAGGAATTTAACGTGGGGTGGTGGCTCTTCGAGCGTTTTCAACAAAGCATTGAAGCTATGTCCAGAAAGCATATGCACTTCGTCAATCAAATAGATTTTATAACGGCCACGAGTCGGCGCATATTGAACATTATCAAGTAGATCACGAGTGTCTTCGACTTTAGTACGCGAGGCGGCATCCACTTCCAATAAATCGACATGCCGACCTTCAGCAATTTCGATACAGCTATTACAAACTCCACAAGGAGTTGCACTCACACCGGCTTGGCAATTCAGACACTTAGCAAAGATCCGTGCGATAGTAGTCTTGCCGACACCTCGAGTACCCGTGAACAAATAGGCATGGTGTAAGCGATTAGCTTCAAGTGCAGTGAGTAAAGCACGCAAAACATGTGTTTGGCCGACCATCTGCTGGAAGTTTTGTGGTCGCCATTTTCGCGCTAGTACCTGATAGCTCATGAAGTTTTCTAGTCTATTAGAGTGGAGGCAACCTGTACCAGCCACATCCCGGCGCCCGAATCAACTGCTACCGCTGCTTCCTTCCGGACCTGACGGGGTTCACAATCTATCGTCGCGAGAGAACCAATACAGGCTACCATTGCGAAGAGGAACGGATTATGACTAAAAAATGCTTGATGAACAAGCTTATTCACTGTTTACAAGCTATTATCTGACTAGCGGGAATTAATCAGCCTTTTTAATAGCCGAAAAACGAAAAAGCCTTCAACTTAGTGTTGAAGGCTTTAGATGAGGCGCTTGGCA
>NZ_CALMZC010000044.1 GCF_937873765.1 uncultured Thiothrix sp.
AACAATTGGACGGCCTGAAAAAAACCGTCCGACAATTTGTGTAGATACTTATGCTTGATAAGGGGAGGGTTGGGGAGGGGGTTAACTCATTTGTTAAAGAACGGGATGTAATGCGGCACATCCCCACGCAGATACCGCGCCAATAATCGTGCTTGTAATAGCGGCAACAAACCAATTTCTACCTGTGTTTCTAAGACAGGATGCTGCAAGGTTTCCTTTTTACGCTCTTGATACGCCACCACCACTGCTTTACGCCCACTCTCACTCAAATACACCGCACCACCGGTGCGGAAATCAAAATCCTTCTGTTGTACCTGCCCACGATTAATTAAGGTTAGTGCCAAGCGATCACCCAGCACTGCCCGAAACTCCTCTAATAAATCCAAAGCTAAAGCCGGACGACCAGGACGCACTACATGGAAAAACCCCAATTGTGGATCTAAACCCACTGTTTCCAAGGCACTCCGACAATCTGATAACAATAAGGCGTAAATAAAAGAAATCAGAGCATTGACGGCATCTTTCGGCGGTCTACGACTGCGACCTTGATACTCAAATTCACTACGCATCGACGGTTTAATCATCGTATTGAATTGCTCAAAATAAACCCGTGCTGCATCCCCCTCTAACCCCAATACTGAAGCGGGCGAATCCGCCTGCTGCACATTACGCAAATTCACAGCCAAGGCTTTCGCAGCTTTTGCCAACTGTGCCTTTTCGGCTTCATCTTTGCTATCCCTAGCACTACGCATTAAGACATTACGCGAATTTTTCAGCTTACCCGCAATAAACGCTTTACTTAGTTGCAAGG
This sequence comes from uncultured Thiothrix sp., assembly GCF_937873765.1. Taxonomy (GTDB): domain Bacteria; phylum Pseudomonadota; class Gammaproteobacteria; order Thiotrichales; family Thiotrichaceae; genus Thiolinea. The sequence goes on from NZ_CALMZC010000044.1 coordinate 812, forward strand.
CAATCTCAGGCTTATCAGCAGCTCGAAACTGCGCTTGGCGTAATAAAATATTACCGCCCACCTCGCCTTCAACCCGTGCTTGAAAACGCCCATTCTCATTCAGCCAAACAATACTGCGCCCATCCGCCATACAACGCGCCATCAATTGCGGACTCAAACTCACACGTCCTAAACACACAATCGCGCCTAAATGATGCATCGGTATTTGTCCACGTTTAGCATCCCCTACTTTGACGACTAAAGTCTCACCCTCCAAATGCGCATACGTGCCTTCGGTCGATAAATACAAAGTATTCAATAACTGGCGCATTAATCGTCCTCCACCTCAAATAACTGTGTTTGCAAGCGTTGAATACGCTGTTGTTGTCCGACCAACTCCGGCTGACACACCTCAGCCAAAGAACAGGCTTGACACAAAGTACGATCCGCTACTGGAGCAGGTAACAGGCCTAAATCCAGCAAGTTTCTAACCTGCTTAACCAACTGAAGCGTATGCTCACGCAAAGCCTGATCAATCACCACCACGCGCCGTCGCCGTGTTTTATGATGAAAAATCGCGCCCTCTGGAACGGCTTTACCGGTCATTTCCTCAAGGCATAACGCTTGGGCAGCTAACTGCACCTCATCATGCAATTTTTGCTGGCGTTTACCCTGCTTATACTCAATTGGATAAGGCGTACCATCGTCTAGGAACTCCACCACATCCGCCTTACCTACTAAGCCATAACGCTCGCTAAATAAGGGCAAAGCCCGCTCAACTCGCACGCCATATTCCATGCCACTCTCACCACTATCGACCCGCTCATGTGCCAAGTGCCCACGAATCGTAAACACGTTATCCTCAAAGGTTTGCTCTTGATGAATCAGCGCACACTGACGCGGGCAATAACTGTAGTGTTGCAGGGCGGAGAGCATGATGGGGAGCTGTGGTTCGGTCATGCTGCAAATCGCAAAATTTCAAGTTCAGCATTGCGTGAGGCTGCTAATTCAGCTAATTTTAAAACCTGATTAGCAATCGCATCCGCTAAATAATACTCACCACAATTCTCACAAATTTGTGCTGGTACATCCTTAATAACCACCGTTAATTCTCCACGCGTTAAAGCCACCGTAACGCGTCCCTCACGGGTCTCGCCTAGTTTACAAATGACGCCGTTCACGCTTTTTTCTCCTTAAAACCTGCTTGCCAAATGGCCTCTGAAGGCACATACGCTGTAACAATATAGCAGGCTAAATCCATCTCATTACGTGCTACTACCACATGAATAGGAGTAGCGTGCAAAAACCACAAAATCAAACAACTAGGATAAGGTTGATCGGCTGGATTCTTTGATGACCTGACCTTGCTCAATAGCTGTTACAACCTCATCACGACTTAAGCCGCGCTCAAACATGCGCTTGATAGCATGGCTACTGAAAGCATAGGACTGGCATTGCATGCATTTACCCTACTTTTCTAAGCAACTGCACGCCATTGGGTAGGTTAAACTCATCCACAGAGACCTGATAATCTGCAAAGCTACGTGGCACTTCGGTTTGCTTTTCAGCTTTAATCCGCTCAAACAAACTATACGCGGGTGCATTCCCTAATTTGCCTTCATGCTTAAATACATATAAACCACGCGTTGCCATTTGCCCACGTGCAGCGGAACGGTCATGCTCAAACATTTGCTCTAGCGATTGCCATAACAACTCTAAATCAGCTTCAGAAAATTTAGTTTGCTCCGCCAGATGTGCAGAAACAAAGCCATGTGCCATATACAAACCATACGGAACGGTAAATTTACGCCCCATGGTGCGATTATCGCCCCCTTGATTTTCGGCTTCTTTCTCAGTCGCAACGGCCATACGAGTGATCGAATGCTCGCTAGCAATGACTGGATCAATGGAGCGTGCAAAGGTAAGTTGCACCGGCCCTCTCACTTGACCACAGTTGACACCCGTTGACATGACTGCGCCAAAAGTACGTACATCGTAAAAATTCTGACACATCCATTGACGTGCCTCTTCCACTTTATCGCCACCTTTGCGCTTTTTAGCAGCTTCTTTTTTATCTTTTCCACCCTCTTTCGCTTCATCTTTAGGATCTTCTAATAGCTCAGCGCCTCCCGGAATTGCTTGATACGCACGCTCATGTTGCTTATTTAAAATAGCCTTTTCTTTCACATAAATTTCATAAGGTGCTTGTTCACCATGTAGTAAACCAACAAAATTGCGCACTTTGCGTTTTAAACTGACATCGGTGACTAAACCTTGCCCTGTTTCTGCATCTACACGAGGCAAATTACCCGCATCAGGATCACCATTCGGATTACCGTCTTTCACATCAAATAATAAAACAAAGTCATAACGATGGTTGAGGCTCATTCTGTATCTCCTTGATTCTTTGTATTTGAGGTGACGTTTTCATCATCTTTGGTAAAGAAAAACTGACGCTGATGGTAATATCCCACTGAAAAGTTACCCTGTTCCGCTAGTGACAGGGTTTTGGGATAAATCGAATTCTGTCCACTTGAAGGTGCATTTAAGCCAGCAAATAACTCGCCCAGCCATTGATCAAACTGTACAGCACGCCCAAACTTCTGCTTTCTAAGCTTATTTAAATGATGCTTATGAAGCTTAATTAAAACTGGAAAAGCATTAATTGGATTAGTTGAGGCAGAGCTATAATACTTATCTGCAACATCAGCACTCAACTTTCGGTCATGAGCCTCTGCTTGTAACTTTTCTAAAATGGCAAATAAGCGCCCCAACCGATAACCAATATGGGTATTATCAGTATCTAGTTTCACATCAAGACCCTCTCCATAGTTGCGATTTAAACAGGCTTTAATGATCGCTGCCCGCTCATAAGTTACGTTCTGTTCAGCATGATTCCGCCGAATAGCGGACGCTAATAAAGTTTCTGGATAAGGCAAGCCTGCAAGAATTCTACGCATGACCTCGCCTGCTAACTCTGGTGGAATATTTTCAGTTTTGCCTAACAGCGCAATGGATTTTAATAGCTTCCATAATGGCAAATAAGGCTCCTGCCAAGCACTGCGTTCAATTTCCAAATCGTTAAAATGTTGCACAATACGTTGGCTAATCTCACGTACTGTCGCCATATACCAGAACCTGACACTAATACGCGCCGCATTAGGCGCTAAACCCAGAACATAAAAAACAGTTTGCTCGTCTAGAGCTGGACTGCGCCCATGTTTTTCTACCGCCTCATAAACAGATTTCACAGCTTGCGTATTACGATCGGGGTCATCTTTGCTTGAACTAGCGCCCCAAATGGCTGCAAAACTATCCTCTAAACCATCCCGTTTACTCGCCCAAAAAACAGTAGATGCATCCCCTACTTGCATACGTTGCTTAGAGTCTTTACCCAGTAAGTGATTCAACGCCGTGGTATAAGCAAACGCAGCTTCTTTGCTCACAGGCGCATTAAAACTTTGCTGCTTACCAAAAGAACGAAATGCATCAAGATTGAAAGAAATAATATTCGCACCCGCTGTTTGTGCACCCCATACACCTTTAATGGCAGGATGCAAGCGCTCAATCTCAGCAATTTCGCCAGTAATTAAACAAATAGCCTTAGCCGCTTCAGCATAATCACCATTAGCAATAGCAGCTTGTACAGGACGACTTTGGCAAACTAAATGCGTTTGTCCTTGTAAACGAAAAGTCAGATTAGGGTTGGTTTTTTCGATTTCTTCCCACAATGGGTTTTGCTGGATAATTGCTAAATCAAGCGACTCTAAAAAATAAATAACCGCTGCAATGCCTTTATCTGTATCCGCTAAATTTAAAGCCCGTATTTTTTCCAAGAAGGCAACTTGTTGTTCTTTAACACGCTCAGGTTTGCCTTTGGTATCTAAGCCCAACACATACTCAGCATTGTCCCAAAGCAAGTTAGCTGCTACACCTGAGGTTTTCTTTACACCTTGTGGCACGCGCTCTGATTTAGCACGTTTTTTCTTATTCTCAATATAACGAGTGTCTTCAATCTGGTTTAACGTACCATCCTCACGCAACTCTAAAATAAACGGGATTTCCTTGTACTCAAAACCAGCAGGCGCTAAGGCTGATTCAGGGTCTTGGGCTTTGCGATGGTAATACTTATAAAGCGCTTGCAAAATCATCCGCGTACCTCCTCACTATTCCATGCAGGCACTTGAATCACTCCATTATTCATGGTTGCCTGAAAAAAACGAGGCATTGGATTCTCAGGGTCGGTGAAATCCATGTCATACAACATCCAACCTAGCTCACGCCTACCTAGTAGCTCTTTAGCTATAACAGGTGCTTCACCATTTTCAATCAAACTAAAATCACAAGAAAACTCACGTGTCCCCAAGTAAGGTTGATTAAAGCATTGTCCTTTACTGGCTCGACGCTTAAACATTTCGGCAAATTTGATGATCGTGTTATCGGTATCTTCGCTAAGCAATTCAAAATCAGCGCGTAAGCGATAACGCACATCACGCAAGAATAAACTTGCTCGTTGCTGACGCTCCTCTTCAATATACAAACCTAATTGCCCCGTACCCTGCTTCATCGTCGACTTCACTGAACCTGTCGGCACAACGCTAGCCACTTCATTACGGCGTAAGTTCATCCAACGAATGGGCTGCAACACCTCAATCTGCCGAATATGCCAACGAATCGCAGGCTTCCACAAAATCGCCTCAAACACGGCACGCGCTGCTGACGGTGTAATCACATCGTAAGAGACGCGCTCGACCTTCATTTCAGGACGGGTGAAACAGGCAAAGTCGCCGGACACCTCTAAACAAAAGCATTCACCCATCAGCACCCCCCTTTAAAATTTAAAGGTGGGCAAGATAGCAATACCCTGCCCACGACTACCAAAATCAACGAAGTACAACTTTCGTGTTTCAATCCTCTTGCTACTTTAGCAAGTTTTACATACCATTTGCTGCTACAAATGTGTAATCAGATTACCATATCACTAAATACAACTTTAGTGAAGTTAAAAATGGACTATTCAAAAATTATCAAAGAACTCCGCATCTTTTGCACTTCGCTACAAACAGATCGGTTTTGGGGCATTTTAGTGACAATCCTCATCATTTTTTTAATCACCAAAATAAATCATCTGGAGCTAGCTGCAAAGGAGTACTCATCAAGCCCAGCTTCTGGTCATATAATCCAGCAGTTACCAACTCAAACACCCCAGTCAGTGCCGTAAGCTCACGAATATCGCCGGACTTTACCAAACGGTTTTTATCTTGCTCATGAATCGTCACGGTGTAACGTTGTAACTGACGCATCAATTCGCGATAAGGGCCGGTCTTTTTCAGTTGCTCAATCAACCCTGCCCCTTCGCCGTAAGTGACGAGGACTGCATAGCCCTCTTCTTTGATGAAGCGAAAACGCTGTGCCGCTGTGCGGAATTGAATTTTGAGTTGAGGCGCGTCTTTGCACAACAAGCTCTCAATATCCTGCTCATCGCGCGACTTTGATTGAGTATAAAAATGCTCAAAATAGGTTTTGAAATGGGTATGGTGTAAGGCTGACTCTGTGAATAGAGGTAAGATACTTTTACTGACTGAGGCGGATAAACCTAAATGCCCTTGCAACTTGTGATTATCCGGTGGCACAAACACCACAACTCTACCCTTTTCAGCTAGCAAACCTTCTCGATTACAGCGTCCTGCTGCTTGAGCAATCGAATCTAAACCGGCCAACGCTCGATAAACCACAGGGAAATCTACATCGACCCCCGCCTCAATTAATTGGGTACTCACCACCCGCAAAGATTGCTTAGCCTTTAAGTTTTCGCGAATCTCTTTAAGCTTTGCTGAACGATGTTCGCCACATAAATTCGTACTAAGATAATAAGTTTCAGCAGGTAATAAACGGCACAACTCTGCTGCTTGTTTTTTAGTATTAACAATCACTAACACAGTTTCATGTTCAAGGATTTCTTCTGCTAAACTTTCCCAACTGCGCTCAGCATTTAAATCCTCTGGAATACTCACTTCAACCCGCTCTAAATCAGCAAACAACTGAGCACAATCAGGAATAATTTCGCTGACTTGATGCTCTTCAAACCCCTTTAAAATCGGTTTATTAAAAGTGTCATAAAGACTCTGTAAAGCGGGCTGCGTAGCAGTGGACAGCACAAACGTAACACCGTAATGCTCCACTAAACTTTTCATCACTTGCAAAATGGGATTCAAAAACTCCGGCGGCAATAATTGCGCTTCATCTAAGACAATGATGCTATTAGCTAAATTATGCAGCTTGCGACAACGACTCGTGCGACTAGCAAAAAGCGATTCAAATAATTGAACATTGGTGGTAACAATAACCGGAGCATCCCAATTCTCCGCCGCTAAACGACTTAAAGCGTCCTCTTTGCTAGGGTCTAAATTACTATGATGCTCAATCACACAGTCGCCCAAAATCGAACGATAAATATTGGCAGTTTGTTCAATAATACTGGTGTAGGGAATAGCGTAAATAATACGCTTTTTATCATACTTGACTGCGTGCTCTAAAGCAAAAGCCATACCCGATAAGGTTTTGCCTCCACCCGTAGGAACCGTTAAGGAAAATACACGAGAAGGTTGCTGTGCTGCTACTCGGCAATCCTGCAAAATCTGTGCTCGTAATTGATTGACAGGCGTTTTTGGCGCACTGTTTGCAAAGCTCTGCATGTGCTGATTAAACACATCACGTAAACTTGCCAATGTAGGGTACTGTCCACGCTGAGCGAACTTTTCTGGCTGCATAAAGCGCTCAGTATCCAGAAAATCTGCATCTACCAAACTAGAGAACAGCATTCTTAACCAAAGCACCCATTCTTCAGGTTTGCCTTTAGGTGGCGTTTTAGGCAAAGTTGCCTTGAGAATATCAGCGGGAATCTCGACTTGAAGCGCCTTTTCTAAATGCTGTACCTCTTGCAGAATTTCAGCCAGTGAACGACCGTCTGCCTCATCGGTTTTATGCCAATCCGGTAACCCGGCATGATGGCCTGCGATTAAATAGGCCAGTGGCAAACCTAAAGTCTTATGCTTCTGGACAGCATATAAAGCCCCAGCGGCAGAGTGATTAACTTTACCTACTTGTTCTATATGTGCGTTAGGGTTATAGCCACTTTTCACCCCGATATAATGTTGAAACTCAGGATTATACTTACCTAAATCATGCCAAAGCCCTGTTACATAAGCCCATTCAGCACTATTAAAAATACTAGCATAGTCAGCCGCTAACTGGGCTACATCACGTAAATGCTCATCGAGCCAATGCTCAATAGCTCGATTATTCTCAAAACGGACATGGGCGATGGGGCGAATTTGCATAATCAGCTCGAATGAATGAGTCTTTCAAGCTAAAAATAATAGCAGCTTAAATACTAGCCGAATAGCGGGGTAAGGAAGTGATTGGGTATTAACTTATAGTTTTTTAAGCTACCGTTTAGTAACAAAATTACAAATACGTTTAATTTATGCTAGCTTATACAACTGAATAGCGATCAGCCGCTAAAACTAAGCCAAGAAAAACGCCAAAATCTGCATAACGATCAGTGCATAAACCCCTGCCATCAAATCATCTAACATAATCCCAAAGCCACCCTGTACTTTGTCATCAACTATATAAATCGGCCAAGGCTTCCAAATATCAAAAATCCGAAAAATCACAAAACCTGCTATTAACCAGATTAAACCACTCGGTGCGGCAAACATGGTAATCCAGAAGCCGACAAATTCATCCCACACAATGCCTTCATGATCATGTACACCGAGCTTTTTTGCTGACTCCCCACAAATCCAAATACCAACTACGGCTGCAATCACAATAACCACAAAATAAAGCCACAATGGGAATAGTGACAAAATCAAATACAAGGGAATCGCGGCCAAAGTACCGAAAGTTCCGGGGGCAAAGGGTGCTAAACCACTCCCAAAGCCAAAAGCTGTAATATGAATAGGTGATTGAAAAACTGTTTTTGCTAAGCTCATCTTGCAGCTCCTATCGAGTCGGATTTAATAAATGCTTCAGCACAGGATGCTCTAAACAGAGTTGGTGAATCAGATGATCATAATGCAACATTTTTCTAATCGAATGCAGAATCAAATAAGCACCTAAGCCCACTAATAAAAGATTCAATAACATTAAAGGCAGCATAAACTGCCAAACATTCAGCCATTGATAATAGCTAGAGGTGGCGATTAGAAAGCTCGTCACGCTCATAGGCAATACGAGCACCGCCAAACCCGTGCGCAAAATCGACAAGCTGGTACGCTTCTCAGCTAGAAGAAGCTGCACTTCATTAATCGCCAATGCTTCATGCTGCTCAAAATTGGCAGCAGAAGCCTGTTTGTCATGCATCAACGTTTAGAGATGAGTTTGAATAAAGCCTTTCACCGCTTCCACATCAGCCTCCATCACTACAAACCGCTGCGGTAAAGCCTCTAACTGCTCCATCCCTTGCGGACGCACAGGAGTTTGGCCTAAAGCTTCTTGAATAGATTCTTCAAACTTCGCCGGTAACGCGGTTTCCAAGACCAACATCGGTACATCCGTTTCGCGTAATTCAAGCGCGACTTTTAAACCATCTGCGGTATGTGTATCAATCATTAGACCGTATTGCTGCCAAATCTTACGGATCATTTCAATCCGATGCATGTGGCTGCTCGCGCCTGATTGGAAACCGAATTTCTCTACATCCTTGAATAAGCCTTGTCCTGCTAAATCGAAAGCTCCACCCTGATCGACTTTTGCCCATAATTCACGCAGCTTCGCACTATCTTGCCTGGCTAAATCGTAAATAAAGCGCTCGAAATTGGAAGCCTTGGAAATATCCATCGAAGGGCTACTGGTATGATAAGTATTCGCTGCACCCCGTGGACGATAAACACCCGTTTTGAAAAACTCGTCCAATACATCATTTTCATTGGTAGCCACAATTAAATGCTTAATGGGTAAACCCATCATGCGTGCAATATGCCCGGCGCACACATTGCCAAAATTCCCTGAAGGCACTGAGAAACTAACCCGCTGCTCATTAGAGCTAGTCGCTGCAAAATAACCCTTAAAGTAATAAACCACCTGAGCGGCAATTCGCCCCCAGTTAATCGAATTTACTGCACCAATTTTATAATTGGCTTTAAACGTATGATCATTCGAGACAGCTTTAACAATATCTTGGCAATCATCAAACACGCCTTTAATCGCAATATTGTGAATATTTGAGTCTTGCAGGCTAAACATTTGAGCAGTTTGAAAGCGACTCATTTTACCGTGGGGCGAAAGCATAAATACATTCACACCTTTTTTACCACGCATCGCATACTCGGCCGAAGAACCTGTATCGCCTGAAGTCGCACCGAGAATATTAATTCCCTGCCCGGCTTTCGCTAAGACATATTCAAATAGATTACCCAAAAGCTGCATCGCCATATCTTTAAAGGCGAGCGTTGGCCCATTGGATAAACAAAGGAGATGCAGATTCGGCTCTAAAGTATGCAGCGGCGTAATATCTTCAGGATTTTCACCTTCACGCACATTACAATACACTGTTGAGGTGTAAGTTTTGTCAATCAGCGCTTTTAAATCTGCCGCCGGAATATCGGTCGCAAAGCGTGACAACACTGCAAAGGCTAATTCGCGATAATTCATCGCTCGCATAGCTGTTAAATCAGCATCGGTAAGCTGTGGGTAGCTTTCAGGCAAATATAAGCCACCATCGGGTGCCAAACCACCGAGTAGAATTTCACTAAAAGATTGAGCGGGCGACTGACCGCGAGTCGAGATGTATTTCATAACTTGAACCTTGTAACTCCTCTCAAGAGCTGAGAGGAGTAGAGAATTTTCATGGCTTTAATTTAGGATTAATTCAGGGCTTCTACACGCAAGCTAGTGACTGCACCGCAAATACTATCGAGTTGCTCAATAGCGGCAATCGCCTCACTCATATTGCCTTGGCGTACGCGTTGCGTCAGCATAATGATGTCAACTTCTGAACCGGCTTTGGTAGGCTCTTTCTGCAAGAAGGCTTCAATACTTATAGAGCGATCCCCCAAAATGCGCGTCACATCGGCTAACACACCCGGTTTATCGACTGCCCGCATCCGCAAATAGAAGGCTGTTTCCACTTCCGTGATCGGCAGGATGGGCGTATCGGCCAAAGTACTAGCTTGGAAGGCTAAATGCGGCACACGATTATTCGGATCGGAAGTCATGGCGCGCACGACATCAATAATGTCGGCTACCACGGCAGAGCCGGTTGGCTCAGCACCCGCACCACGCCCATAATACAAGGTGGAACCAACCGCATCGCCTTGCACCATCACACAGTTCATTACCCCATCAACACTAGCAATCAGTTGCTTACGTGGAATCAAGGTCGGGTGTACGCGCTGCTCAATCCCTTGTTCAGTCCGACGTGCAATGCCCAGTAACTTAATCCGATAACCTAAATCCGCTGCATAGCTCACGTCTTCTAGAGTGATTTTGGAAATCCCCTCCACATACGTTTCACTGAACTGTAAAGGCACACCAAAAGCAATTGAAGATAGAATCGTGAGCTTATGCGCTGCATCCACACCTTCCACATCAAAAGTGGGGTCAGCTTCGGCATAACCTAAATCTTGAGCCTCGGCTAACACATCCACAAAACTGCGGCCTTTGTCGCGCATTTCGGTCAAGATGAAATTGCTAGTGCCATTGATAATGCCTGCTAGCCATTCAATCCGGTTTGCAGCCAAGCCCTCACGCACGGCTTTAATTACCGGAATACCGCCTGCAACAGCCGCTTCAAAAGCAACCATCACACCTTGTTTCTGCGCAGCGGCAAAAATTTCGTTACCGTGCAGAGCAATCAGTGCTTTGTTTGCAGTGACCACATGCTTACCATTTTGAATCGCTTGTAAGACCAAATCTTTGGCTAAGTTATAGCCGCCGATTAACTCCACCACAATTTCAATATCCGGATCTTCCACCACGTCCATCGCATTATTACTGAGACGCACACCCGATAAGCCGAGCTGGGCGGCGTGACTGGTATCGAGAGCAGCCGCATAGTCAATCACGATACCGCGCCCGGCACGGCGGGCAATCTCCTCAGCATTACGTGATAAAACCGTTGCAGTACCACCACCGACGGTGCCCAGTCCTAACAAACCCACCTTGACAGGTTTCATGTGTACTCCTTAAATCTAATTTTTACTTATGATTGCGCCGGACTGCTTAACTCGTCCTGACGGAACATTTGTTTTATCCCACGAATTGCTTGGCGGGTGCGATGCTCATTTTCAATCAAGCTAAAGCGCACGTGATCATCGCCATATTGACCAAAACCAATCCCTGGGGATACCGCCACTCGCGCATCTTTCAAGAGTTTCTTCGCAAACTCTAAAGAACCCATGGCTTGATAGCGCTCCGGAATTTTTGCCCACACGAACATACTCGCCTTCGGGCGTTCGACTGACCAACCCGCTGCATTCAAACCGTCACACAACACATTGCGACGCACCTCATACATGCTACGAATTTCTTCCACGCAATCCTGCGGGCCATCTAAAGCCGCAATGGCCGCAATTTGGATCGGTGCGAACATGCCATAGTCTAAATAAGACTTCATACGCTCCAGCGCTTTGACCAAGGTCGGATTCCCACACATAAAACCAACTCGCCATCCCGGCATATTGTAGGTTTTAGAGAGCGAGTAGAATTCAACCGCTATATCTTTAGCACCCGGAATTTGCAAAATCGACGGCGCTTTATAACCATCAAAGCAAATCTCACCGTAAGCAATATCATGAATCACCCAAATATCGTGTTCTTTGGCAATTGCAATCACGCGCTCAAAGAAATCTAGCTCCACACACTGCCCTGTTGGATTGCCGGGGAAGTTAATAATGAGCATTTTAGGCTTCGGCCATGAATTTTTGATAGCGGCCTCTAATTCAGCAAAGAAATCCACGCCAGCAATCATCGGCACATGACGAATATCCGCATCCGCAATAATGCTGCCATAAGGATGAATGGGATAGGCTGGATTAGGCACTAACACGGTATCACCCCGGCTTAACGTCGCTAAGGCTAGATGGGCCAGACCTTCCTTTGAGCCAATGGTAACAATGGCTTCTGTTTCAGGATCAATATCCACATCAAAGCGGCGCTTATACCAGTTGCTAATCGCTTTGCGTAAGCGAGGCACACCGCGTGACATGGAGTAGCGATGTGTATCAGGGCGCTGGGCGCTTTCCACTAATTTATCGACGATATGCTTAGGTGTTGGCTGATCTGGATTTCCCATGCCAAAATCAATAATATCCTCACCACGTGCACGCGCTTCGCGCTTCAAGGCATCGGTAATCTTGAATACGTAAGTGGGTAAGCGGTTTATACGTTGAAAATCGTCTTGCACGATATGAAACTCGTCTATGAATACTACCCATCACTGGGGCCATTTGCAGCCGGTCACATTACAATCGACGATACAGTTCTGTCAATGCTGCCACCACGGAGCCATCCATGCAGTTTAGCGAAGATCAACCCCAAGCCACCTATCTGATTCAGGCCTATGAAAGTGGTTGGATACAAATCCAAAATCAGCGTCTGACCCAGCCTTTTATTGTGAGCGGGCAAACGTTAATAACTGACTGGACAGCAGTAAGCTTTGAGCAACTAAATCCCGAACAGCTCAGTCCTTTATTTGCGTTAAAACCTGAGGTCATTTTAATCGGCTGTGGGGGTAGTGCGAGTTTACCGACTCCGGCTATTTATCGAGCCTTAGTGGAGCATGGGATTGGATTTGAATTGATGACGACTGATGCAGCTTGCCGAACTTACACGATATTATTAGCTGAAGACCGTACTGTAGCCGCCGCCCTATTTCCATAAAAACAGGGCATTCTGAGGCTATAAGTTGCTAGATACCTAATAAGCTTTCGCCAGATAAACCTTTATTTTCTAAAATACGGCGCAAGCGCTTTAAAGCATCCATCTGAATTTGCCGTACACGCTCACGGGTTAAACCTAGTTCCTCGCCTACTTGCTCTAAGGTAGAACGCTCATAACCATGTAAACCGAAACGACGCACGATCACATCTTTTTGCTTCACATCTAACTGATTCAGCCAGTTTTCAACGGAATGACTGATATCTTCATCCTCTAAAACTGCAGCTGGCTCGCGCTCTTCTTCCATCGGAACGAAATCCACTAAGGGACTATCGCCGTCTTTACCAACGGGGGTATCTAAGGATGAAACATGCTCATTAAAACTCAACAGCTTACGCAAGCTATCAATCGGACGTCCTAGAGCTTCGGCCATTTCTGGCAAAGTTGGCTCCCGACCTAATTGCTGGGTCATTTCGCGCAATTTGCGCATATAAGCATTCAGCTCTTTATTCACATGAATCGGCAAGCGAATCGTGCGCGTTTGATTCATTAAGGCACGTTCAATATTTTGCCGAATCCACCAAGTCGCGTACGTAGAAAAACGGAAGCCACGTTCAGGATCAAACTTTTCGACCGCATGGATCAAACCTAGATTACCCTCTTCAATCAAATCGGTGAGTGGCAAACCACGACCTAAATAGCGGCGGGCAATTTTCACGACTAGGCGTAAATTGCAGGTGATCATTTTTTTCCGGCCTAGTTCATCACCCGCACGTGCAAGACGACCATAGTAAATTTCTTCTTCAGGAGTTAACAAAGGTGAAAATTCAATTTCACGTAAATATAGTTGAGCAGCATCACGTTCGACTGATTGACTAGCGCGTTCTGAGACAGGATCAGCTAGTACATCGGAACTATCGATACTTAGCAAATCTTCTGACTCATCGGTCAACTCATCAAGCTCTTCCAACTCAATGCTTTCGTCCTCACCCAAAGCAAAGTTTTCTTCCTCTGGGTTTGAATGAGTCTGTAGGCTATGCATTGCATCACTCCTCTGTGGGGTTGTATCAGGCCAACAAGCTAGGTATGGCGTTGTTAACGCACTTTCTGACTCCCTCAGTCGACACTAAGCTTAAACTTTCATATTTATTTTTTTGCAAAGTAGCATAAAGCTTGCAAGATTTAAAGACCTTAACGAAAACTTAACAAAAATATAAGATTATGATTTTTAAGATTTTTTATTAAAAACCTCAAAAATCGCTGTAAAATTAATCTGAATGCAAGCTGAATATAGCTGACCTTTTATCGGAAAAACACTCAAACTCAGTCTACTTAGACAAATTAGGCCGTGACCCTCGATGAAAATATAAAAATAGCTTAGGTACAGCTTTATTCTTAAAAAATCTAATCAACAGATAAAATGATACTTTCCGTGAACAGTAAATTTTATAGAAATGATTTTTTTATAAGTAGGATGAATAGTATTAAGGAAAGTGCTCAGCGAATAACCAACTCTGATTATTTTTTAATAACGGCAATAAACCAAGAGGAATGTAGAAGAGTAGACCAGTCTTGACGACAAACGGCTAAAAACTAGCGAGCTTATAAAGGTGGGGCACCATATGTTTTAGCTAGATCTTGGATGTAACGCTTACGCTCAGCGCTACTCAGACCAGACCATTGCTCACGTAGTTTTTGCTGTTCTGACATAGGCAAGCTCTTAATCCAGTTACGCCATTGCCTGATCTTTTCACGCTTAGCTATAGGTAAGCTGCGGTAATGCTCTAGTTTACGCTGTAGCGCAATACGGCGGGTTAGCGGTAAATTATTCCATTGAGTATATTGAGAACGAATCTGTTCTCGCTGGCTAGCTGGTAAACTTGCCCAGCGTTTCAAAGAGCTTTGCTTTTCAGTAGAAAAGCTTGGCCACTGTGACTGATACTCTTGTAAAACTTGTTGCTCTTGGGAACTTAAACTCTCCCAGCTCAGATCGCCCGCCCAACTAGGTGTAAACAAATGATATGCTAACAATCCGAAGCTCAAGCGCAAAAACCAAAGTTGCACTGAAGCAATAGTCTTATTCATTGAATGGCATCCTTGAGAGGAACCCGTTCACCCTCTAAGAGAGAAAACATCATCGTGTCATTACTAGAAGCAGGGTTGTCTAACTCACTCCAATAGCGACCGTAGTTCTCCCACCACTCGATCATCGCGGCTAGCTCATCAGCCGATTGCTCTGCATAAACCATAGACCAAACACTCAATCCTAAGATGCAGCCGAGTGAGAGGAATCCTTTCCTTAACATGATGTGCTCCCTAAAAGAGCGGCCTAGCTATACTCAGCGGCTAACCACTCATAAATATCCATATTGTCTAAGAACTCAATATCCTCATTAGACATTAGCACATCTGCAGAATTTTTGGACGATACCTCGGAACTGCCTAAAGAATTATCTACAGTGTGATTAAACACCAACTGTAAGCCTAGGCTAATCACCATGGCTCCAACTAGACCTGCAAACACTGCCCCCGGTCTAGTATCCAAGCAACGCCGCGCACCCAGCCAAATTGTAAACCAACGGTAAGACTTGACTCCACTTTGCTTATTAAAATCCAATAAGGCTGTTTGCCGTGCTTGTTGTAGCTGTCCTTGAATCTTCAGACTTAAATTCTCAGCCTCGCGGTTTAAACCCTGCGTAAGAGCTTTTAAACTCTCTGCATCCCGCTTGTTATCCATTAATTTTCTCCCAAATAATCACGCATCTGCCGCATCGCACGCGCTAGATGTGTTTTTACGCTACCTTCTGAACAGGCCATAATTTTTGCTGTTTCTGCAATGTCATAACCCTCCCAAGCCCGCAAGAGTAAAGCTTGCTGCTGGCGTAAAGGTAGCTTGCCAATCAACCCCACCAAGCGTTGGCTGAGTTCATCATTTTGTAATTGTCGATCAGGTTCTAAGAATTGAGTCTGCGCGACTAACTCATCAGGATCAGGCGCTTCCTCAGACTCCGTAGCATCATTGAAAAATACCCGCCAACGTTGCCGGACTTGGCGACGCCGATGCCAGTCATTGATTTTGCTATGCAAGACACTATGAAAAAGCGCTCCCCATTCTATTTGTGGGTGTTGGCTATAGTTTTGTACCAAGCTCAACATCGCATCTTGCACAATATCAAGCGCATCATCTTCATTTTGGGTGGCTAGGCGCGCCGTAATAAAAGCTTTTTTTTCTACACTTGCTAAAAAGTGATTCATGGTCACTGGTGAGCTCAGATCATGCTCCTTTGCCTCCTTACTCCCCAACTGGTCGCCCAGCGTGATTGCTTTATCGCCAGAAACGAGCCCTTGTTGCTGAATTCCTTGTACTAACATGATGCTTGGTTCATCCTTGATAACGGTTTATCCCACCAAACGTTGACACTAGTAGTGTTTAAGTTCTTTCTGTGAAAGAATTCTTCGGCAAAAGTTCCTCTAAACCCTCATTAGGAGAGTAAGTCATGCTTTGGAAATCTGGCAGACGCAGTAGCAACATTGAAGATAGACGTTCTGGCATGGGCGCGCCCGCCAAAGTGGGGGGTATTGGCTTGATTTTAATGTTGGTCGTAGCTTGGCTAATGGGTGCGGACACTATGCAACTACTAGGCATTGCGGGTAGCAATCTAGCCGGTACGACAATGACCGTACAACAACCCACCCCCGAAGAACAAGAAGATGCTGATTTCGTATCAGCTATCGTCGCACAAACTGAAGATGTTTGGGGGCCAATGTTCCAAACAGCCGGACGGCAATACCAAGAGCCAAGCTTAGTCCTGTTCAGTGAACAAATCGAATCGGCTTGTGGCTATGCTTCGGCAGCGAGTGGCCCTTTCTATTGCCCAGCAGATCAAAAAGTCTATATTGATCTAAGCTTTTTCCAAGAATTACGCCGTTTAGGCGCACCCGGCGATTTTGCACGTGCTTATGTAATCGGCCATGAGATTGCCCACCACGTGCAAAACCTAATGGGCACGTCTAACAAAGTGAGCCGTTTGCAATCACAAGTGAGTCAAGCAGACTCCAATGCACTCTCAGTTTTATTAGAGCTACAAGCTGATTGCTATGCAGGGGTTTGGGCGCATCATGCACAGAAAAACTTTAATGCCCTCGAAGCGGGGGATATAGAAGAAGGCTTACAAGCGGCTGCATCTATTGGTGATGATCGCTTACAGCGTATGTCTGGGCGGCGAGTCAACCCTGATGCTTTTACCCATGGCACATCTGAACAGCGCGTGAAGTGGTTTAAAACGGGTCTGCAATATGGCGATATGAATCGTTGTGATACCTTTGCGAGTATTCGCTAACTAAAATAAAAAACACCCATTTGAACCCCAATCGGCTCAAATGGGTGGGTCATTTCATAACCTTACAGATATTTCTCAATACATGCGCGCATCATGACCTTATTCCATGCTATCGAATAATCGAAAGCAATCGACCGATAAGCTAGCCAATCTTCGTTCTGAGTCAGACTAAAACGCATTGGATGAGTATGAGTATCTGAAGCGTATAGCCCCTCTAAGCGCTTAACACCTGTACATTTCTTCCCTAGCAAGTCATTGAATTGCTCGCCGGTAAGATCGCCTGGTTCTCCAGAGGTTTGTCCCATAAAAGGTGGTTCATTCGGATTATCACCAAGCTCCGTGACCGCTAGGAAATAATACATCCCTTGGCGGCTCGCCTGCTTGGCATCCTCATTTCCTGAACGCTGCTTTAAACGCTGAGCGGCCTGTGCATAATACTGATCTAGCACTTTCTGTGAGGGAAACTCCCAAGCTAGCCTTTCTGGCGGCCCCTGATTCACATAAACAATATAACCTACTGATTTCAGCAAAGGCTGGGCTGGAGTAGGCGTGCTAGGTGGAGCTTGGCAAGCCACTAAACCACTCAATAAACCCAATAAGATCCATTGACGCATCTTCAAGCTCCTTATTTTCTGGTGGCAAGCTTAGAGCTTTGGCCTCAAAAAAACACCCCTTTGAACCCCAATCGGCTCAAAGGGGGTCACTTCACAAACTCACAGGTACTTTTCAATACACGCACGCATCATTGTATCATTCCATGCTATGGAATAATTAGCAGCAAGCGACTGATAAGCTAGCCAATCAGCACTACTATAAGGACTCGCATTGGGATAAGCGTCTCGAACATACATGCCCTCTAAACGCTTAACGCCTGTACATTTTTTCCCTAGTAAGTCATTGAATTGCTCGCCGGTAAGCTCTCCAGGCTTCCCAGAAGTCTGTCCCATAAAAGGAGGTTCCTGCGGATTAGCGCCAAGCTCCGCGACCGCCAAGAAATAATACATTCCTTGACGAGCCGCCTGCTTAGCATCCGCACTCCCTGAGCGCTGCTTTAAACGCTGGGCGGCCTGTGCATAATACTGATCTAGCACTTTCTGTGAGGGAAACTCCCAAGCTAGCCTTTCTGGCGGCCCCTGATTCACATAAACAATATAACCTACTGATTTCAGCAAAGGCTGGGCTGGAGTAGGCGTGCTAGGTGGAGCTTGGCAAGCCACTAAACCACTCAATAAACCCAATAAGATCCATTGACGCATCTTCAAGCTCCTTATTTTCTGATGGCAAGCCTAGGGTTGGTTCCAGAGATGGCAAAAAAGATATTTTTGCCACCGCTACAGATCACCCGAATATGACTTTTGGTTGGGAGCGTACTGGGCAAACGCACCGTTCTTGCGCCATTGTTGGTGGCATATAAAGCGAGGGTGGAGAAAGAAGCCCCATTATTGGTGGTGATCCCAATATCCACTGTGGGGCAATTAAACTCACTCGCATTCGTACCTGCCACATTCCAGCGCACATTAAAATCCTTACCCGCAAAGCTGCGCAAATCGGTCACACTGGAGGCAGGGTTAGTAATCGCAAAGGCAACACCGCTATCCTTCACCGTGAGCGTCGTTATGTTACTACCGACCCCACCTTGCTGGTCGCGCACCGCCAATTCAAAGCTAAGTTTACGGCTAGTGACAGGCAAATAATCACCTTGAGTTTCTGCGTTTGAAAGCAATTTAGGGAGATCAGGAATATAACGGAAGGGTGTTGTCTTCGGTGGCAGCACTCGAATCAAAGCATCCTTACCGTTGTCCTCGTGAAGATTAACCGCTGTGCCAAAATCCAATAAAGCAATCGTGTCCACCTGCTCCCAAGAATAGGATAACAAGTGCCTCTCGGCATCACTGGCGCTGCCACTTAACATAAAGGGGGTGCGGGCAGGAATGGTATAGGCGGCTGGTGTATAGACCACAGGTGGATTATTCAATATGTCAGATACTAGGGCACAAGACGAGCCTGTTCCACGAGAAAAGGTAACTATTTGGCTAATCGAGTTAATATGGAACATATTACTCAACGGGACACTCGCATCCAAAACATAGCCATTGGGAGCTAGACAAGCCATACCATAGCCCATAATAGTAGCACCGCTCCCTGGCTCAACAGCACTACCTTTGATACGAGCAGACTCACCATTGCGAGTGATACATTTATTGAAGGTGTGTTGAGCACCGAATTGATGACCGATTTCATGAGCAACTAATCGATAATACTCAGTTCCATTAGGGGTATGAGAGGTCAACGCAGCATAGTCCTTACTGCTGCCGCATACCGTACTGACCTCTGCAAGCCCACCGCCACCTGTGAGTAAATAACCCAAAGCAATAGACAGATCATAGGTTTTCAAGGCTGGCACGGTTGGGTTAGAGGCTTTTAATGCCTTCATAAAAACCGGATTAGTATTCATTAAATTAGACGAACTAGTATCGCTTAAGTAGTTATTTCCTGCATCAAAATAACTGGCTGTACCAATAAGGGCGATAGCGGTATCCCGCCAAAACAATGCATTAATCCTAGCGTGCATCGTATTAATGGTATTGTTTAGAGCAGTAACTCCACCAACATTATTTAAGAGATTTTTACTAGCCGTATAAATAATCTCGTAATACAGGGGAGCTGTGGGTGTTCCCCTTCTGAAGGCTGTAGCCTCGCTTATGCCAAATTGATCTAAACTACTTTTGGAAGCAGAGCTTATAGTATGCTGATCTCCAGCAGCACAAGAAAAATCATCCGCTTGACGATTCGTAGTAGACCTTTCACTGAAGCTAATATACTTTCGGGTCTTTTTATCCTGAATAGGATTGATGAGTACCGTTTCTCCATTGGATAAGATAATCATCCCATGGAAACCACTACTGCTGCTGTCTATAATCCCCGTGACGAGAGGGTCATTAATACCCTGAATACGCCAGGTGCGGAAATCCGGTGAAGCTTTAGCCGCTTGATTGGCGATTACCGTCACGGGAACCGCATTAACCTTAATAAAATGGCCATCCGGTAAGGGCAGGCTTAATTCAACGCCTGCCTCTGTAGACTCTTCTCTAGGCTTGACTCTTTTAGTTAGATTCAACAAGCCATTCAAAGCACTCTCATTCAGCTCTAATAATCTATATTTTTCAAGCTGATTAACATACTCATCAGACCCCGTATAAAGCCCGGCCTCCATTTTATGATTTGCCACGAGCTGATCTTGCCAAAATGACTGATCCGCATAAACAACCGAACAGTTTACTAAAAGAATTAAACTAGCTAACTGCTTGAAAACTTTTGTGGTTTGTGGTTTGTGGTTTGTGGTTTGTGGTTTGTGGTTTTCAACCTCATCAAAACGACTCCTTGTTAATAATATTAATAATTAAGATTTGATTAAAAATAAACCACAATATTAACCAATGTCAATTCATTTATAGAAAACTTACTCTACAAAATTCATTTCCAAGTACTTAAACACAGCCAACAAACCCATCGCCTCCCCACCTATCGGACGTCCAGGGCGAGCGCGTAAATTCCAAGCCATGACATCGAAATGTGCCCACGGAATCCGATTCGGTACAAATTCATTTAAAAATAATGCCGCTGTAATCGCCCCACCATAGCTATCCCCACTATTACTTAAATCGGCAACCTGACTGCGCAGCTTCTCTAAGTAAGGCTTATGGAGAGGTAAATTCCAAATGAGATCATTGCTCATAGTAGAAGCTGCTTGCAACTTTTGCATTAAAGAACGGTCATTCGCGAAAAAGGCGGGAACCTCTGTCCCCATCGCTACCCGTGCAGCACCCGTTAAAGTCGCAAAATCAATAATCACATCGGGATCATTTTCAGCCGCATAAGCGAGTGCATCACACAGAATTAAGCGCCCTTCCGCATCAGTATTATCAATTTCCACCGTTTTACCTAAACGGGTATGAATCACATCACCCGGACGGAAAGCATCGCCACTAATCGCATTATCCACTGCAGGAATCAGCACCTGTAAACAGATCGGTAATTCGAGCTGCATGATTAATTTAGCTAAGCCTAAAACATGCGCTGCCCCACCCATGTCTTTTTTCATTAAGCGCATATTCGAGGAAGGCTTAATATCAAGGCCGCCAGTATCAAAACAAACGCCCTTGCCGACTAAACACACTAAAGGATCGTCTTGATTCCCCCAATTTAATTCAATTAAACGCGGCGCATGCACACTCGCACGCCCTACTGCATGAATCGTTGGGAAGTTTTCTTTTAATAAAGCACTCCCGGTAATCACATCCACTTCTGCATCATGGACTTCGGCTAAGCGGCGTGCGACTTGCTCTAAATCCTGTGGCATCATGTGATTGGCAGGCATATTGATCAGATTACGCACTAAACTAATCGCCTCAACCATGGCATTAATGCGGGCAGCACCTTGGCTTAGATATAAAACTGGCTTGGTCGGCTCTTCGATGGTACGAAATTGATCAAACCGATAATGACCTAAGCCCCAACCCACCAGCATCTGCGAGAGGTCTTCATCATTCCAATCGCCTTCTAGGTAATATTCACCGGTTGGCAATAAACTAGGTAAGCCTGCTAAAGCCCATAGAACACCTTCGCTATCATTAACACCATAAAATACCTGCGCCAAGCGCCCAGCGGCATCAGGTACTAAACAGAGGGTATTGGGTTTGCCACGATAACCTTGCACCGTGAGCCAATTACGGCCTGATTCGTAAATACCGTTTTTAATTTCAACTAAACTAGTTTCAGTGACTAAGCGAAGAGGGATGGCCGCCTCAGTTTTTTCATAGGTGAACATAAAATGACGTCTCTACTTGTTATGAACTTTATCGTGTTGTAATTGACAAGCCAGCAAGCTGACTTCATGCTTTGGCTAAAGAATTTACAAGCATAAGGCATTTGCCCAAAACTAGCACTCTGATATCGACAAGACTTCACCATGCGATTGGATACCACTTATACAGTGAATACACCGGAGGGCATTGCTTTAGAGCTATCGCCCGCAGGCCCCGTGCCACGCACTTTAGCGTGGTTGGTGGATCTCATGATTCGCGCGGGCGTCAGTTTACTTATTATCATTCTATTAGCCTTCATGGGTAGCCTAGGTATCGGCCTTGCCATGATTTTAATTTTTTTATTAGAGTGGTTCTACCCAGTTTGGTTCGAGTTACGCTCTCAAGGACAAACACCAGGCAAGCGTTTACTTAATATCTATGTAGCACATCTAGATGCTAGCCCGATTTCACCAGCCGCGTCAGTGGTTCGGAATCTATTACGGGTGGTTGACTTCCTACCGTTTTTTTACGGCTTTGGCTTAGCCAGTACGCTCCTCAGCAAACGCTTCCAGCGCTTAGGGGATTTAGCTGCCAATACTGTCGTACTGCATAAAAGTTTACCAGTATTAAGCCAACGCGAAATCTCCGCCAGCCCCGAGCCTGCGAATGTATCTTTATCCTTACCGGAACAACAAGCGTTGATTTTATTTGCACAGCGTGAAGCTACTTTAACCGCCGAACGCCAACAAGAACTCGCGCAATTCACTGCAAGCTTAGTCAACCATAAAACTGATCCGGCGGCACATTTACGCAGCATTGCCAGTTGGCTCCTAGGGAAGCAAGCATGAAACAATCTATTTTCGTGCAGACTAATGAGCCTTTGTGGAGCCAACTTGAAGCTTGGCTGAATTTTCAAGATTTGCCCCGCAAAGAACGCCTCAAACGCACCACTGAACAGCCAATACTCGACTTTCCAAAAACTTATCGCCATGTCTGCCATCACTTGGCTTTAGCGCAATCACGCATGTATAGCCCTTTACTGATTGAGCGTTTAAACCAATTAGTCATTCGTGGGCATAATCGACTGTATTCGAGCCGCCTGCATTTTTGGCATCACTTCGTTGCATTCTTTTTAAGAGCCTTGCCCCAACTAGTGCGTCAGGAACGTAAAGTCGTGTATCTAGCGGCTACCCTATTTTTTGGTAGTCTGATTAGCATGATAGTTGCTATTCAAATCCAACCCGAACTGGTTTATTCAGTGATTGAAGGGGAACAAGTGGCGAGCATGGAAATAATGTACGATCCCCAAAATAGCTCGCGCTTTGGACGCGAACGCGAAGCCGATAGTGATGTCCTCATGTTTGGTTTTTATATTCGCAATAATACCGGGATTGGTTTTCAGACTTTCGCCGGTGGTTTAACTTTTGGGCTGGGTACGCTATTTTTTTTATTATATAACGGCTTAGTAATTGGCGCAGTCGCAGGACATTTAACCGAGATTGGTTATATTGAAACCTTCTGGAGCTTTGTAGCTGGACATAGTGCATTCGAGCTAACGGCCATTGTTTTATCAGGTGCGGCTGGCTTAAAGCTGGCTGAAGCTTTAGTCATGCCCGGGCGTAAATCACGACGCTTAGCCTTGTTAGATAATAGTCACCTTGCCATCCAACTTGTTTACGCAGCTGCGACCCTATTCATAATGGCTGCCTTTATCGAAGCTTTCTGGTCGTCCCAAGCCATCATTCCCCCAGAAATTAAATATGTAGTCGGAATTAGCTTGTGGGCTTTAGTAGTTTTCTATTTTGTGCGCGTTGGGCGTGAGCAGCATGCATGAAATTAACTGACCTCAATATTCAAGTTCGTCAACGTTCTGCTTGGGAAGCGATTGATTTAGGTTTTGCCTTGGTGCAGCAGCATTGGAAAGCTTTGATGCCGCCCTATTTCCTGCTATTGCTCTTAATCGCACTGTGTGTCTGGTTGATATTACCTGAAGCTTATTTACCGATTGCAGGCCTAGTGGTGTGGTGGCTTAAACCCCTATTTGACCGCCTCCTGCTCTATATGCTGAGTCGTCAATTATTTAATGAAACGCCCCATGCCGCTGATGCTTTCTCAGCTTTGCCGCAGTTAATTTGGCAGACCGGCTTATTCAGTGCGCTCACTTATCGACGCCTTTCCTTATCACGTAGTTATATTTTGCCGATCTGGCAATTAGAAGGTTTGCGCGGCAAACCGCTAAAAGAGCGTAAAGCAGTCATGTATTTACAAGGGCATAGTCATGCGCTATGGCTGACCATGGGCTGCATTCATTTAGAATTTATTGTCGTACTGTCCCTGTACGCCTTAATTCTCATGTTTGACCCCACAGGTGCTACTTGGGAGCATATTAAAAACTTATTTCGTGGTGACGTGGATATAGATAGCCAATACTGGCGGATGTTACTGGATTTTACTTTTTATCTACTAGCCATCTTAGTGATTGAGCCTTTCTATGTGGCGGCAGGCTTTATGCTGTATATCAACCGTCGCACCCAATTAGAAGCTTGGGATATTGAGCTTGCTTTCCGCAATTTAGGTGAACGCTTAACTCAGTTAGCTAAAACGGGGGCTAGTACTTTACCTAGCTTAGTGCTCCTACTGGTCTTCGCTAGTTCGTACTTCAGCAGCACTCCAGCATTTGCCCAATATACTGAGTCGGAGCATGAATTTTTAGCTGAAGAACGTTTACCACCCGAACAAGCAGCCACAACCATTAAAGCAGTCATGGCTTTAGATGAATTCAATAATCTCACTAAAGTGAAGACTTGGGTGGCTAAAGATAAGCAGGAAACCGAACGATCAAATCATAAGCTCTCTGAGGGAGTTATTCAGTTAATCGCCAGTCTTCTCAAAAGCTTGCTATGGATAGCGGCAGTGGTGGCGGTCATTCTGGCACTCGTATATCGCCAAAAAATTCTGTCTTATCTCGCCCCGTTTCGCAAACAAACTAAACCAATTACAGCTCCCGAAATACTATTTGGTTTGGATATTCGCCCTGAATCCTTGCCCGCAGATATTGCAGGAACGGCTCGCCAACTTTGGCAAGCAGGACAAGCTCGTGAGGCTTTAAGCCTATTGTATCGCGGTGCTTTGGTGATTTTGACACATGAAGAACAATTAGCCATTCACACAGGGCACACTGAAGGCGATATTCTTAAACTGGCCAAACCCAGCACTGAAGTTGAGCGTTACCACTATTTGCGCACCCTAACTAAACTTTGGCAAACCATTGCTTATGCCCATCGTAGCCCAGCTCCACAAGAAATTGAGCCTTTATTGGCAGGTTGGAATCAGTTCCAAGCGCCGCGCTTAGCAGCTCAAACGGCTGAGGGGCAGGCATGAAAATCAAGTGGGAAAGTGTGGTGATTGGCCTACTGGCTCTTGTCGTCTTTGCTCTGGGCTGCCTTTGGTTCGTAAAAAACTACGAATTAAAGGAAATCGATAGCTACACTGGCTATCGAGGTGAAGCTCGTAGCAATGATCTGTTCGCTGCACGCTTATTTTTAAAGCGCATGGGCATTCCTACTACACGCAAAGATGGCCTGTTATCGCTGCCAGATACCGATACGGTGATCGTGCTTGACACTGGGCGCTACACCATGACTCAGCAAAAAACTCAGACACTATTAGCATGGGTGGCTGCAGGTGGACATTTAGTCACCCGCGCCCGTGTGGATTATGCCAGTGAAGCTGAATTAGCCGCTGACGAGGACAGCCAACAGAAACCAGAAACCGAAGAGCGCGATACTCTACAGCAAGCTTTGCAAATAGAAATCGGTGCGAGTCAAATGCTTGATGAAAAAGACTTGCCTTTTAGTTTACAACTCATCAACCAACCCAAACCTTTAAAATTGGATCTGAGTTTCTTTAATGAGCTGTTGATTAATAATCCAAATGCAAAAATCTATCAAGCGAATAAAAAAAACTTCCTTATACAAATTAAACATGGGCAAGGCTTAATTAGCTTAGCCGCAACTTTAGAATTTGCGGAAAACCATCTGATTGATAAGGTCGATCATGCAGAGTTTTTCTGGTGGCTGCTGCATAGTCATAAAGCTGATTTCAAACAGGTTTGGTTGATTAATCAGGATACCTTACCTAATTTAAGTACCTTGTTAACCCAATATGCTTGGCCGGTATTGTGGATGGTGGCTTTCTTATTACTAGCAAGCTTCTGGGCTTTAATTCCACGCTTTGGAGCTTTTATTCCAGAGCCTGTTCCTGAGCGGCGACGCATTCTCGAACACATTAAAGCCAGCGGGCAGTTTATGTGGAAGCATCCGCATGAAAGTAAACATCAACTTTTAGATAGTACTCGCCAAGCGATCCGCCAAACTGCCCGTACACACATTCCGGGCTGGCAATGGTTGGAAGCAGCCGAACAAATTGAACAATTAGCTCAATACTTAAAACACCCCTCCGAGCAAACTGCATCCTTGCATCATTTATTAACCTCACCCCAGTTGACGGATGCTGAGTTTATCCGTTTGGTGCAACTTGCTAATTCACTAAGGAAAACAATATGAATGCCACTCTGCCCACTCCTAGTTTGAGTTTGGATCAAGCCAGTCGTTTAGCTGAGCAAATTCATACTGAAATCGCTAAAGCACTTATCGGCCAGCAGACTGTCATTCGTGAAACCTTAATTGCGCTATTAGCGGGTGGGCATGTGTTAATTGAAGGTGTACCGGGTTTGGGGAAGACCTTACTCGTGCGTGCTTTAGCCAAAACCATTGCGGGGCAATTCGCACGGATTCAATTTACACCTGATTTAATGCCTGCCGATATTAGTGGGCATGTACTGTTTGATATGCATAATCAGCGTTTTGACGTGCGGAAGGGGCCAGTATTTACCCATTTATTATTGGCTGATGAAATCAACCGTGCCCCTGCTAAAACTCAATCTGCGTTACTCGAAGTCATGCAAGAACAGCAGGTGACTATTGAAGGCACAGCTTATCCAGTCCCCTTGCCCTTCATGACTTTAGCTACCCAAAACCCCTTGGAGCAGGAGGGTACTTATCCACTACCTGAAGCGCAACTCGACCGTTTTTTACTAAAAATCTATATTGGCTACCCAAGCTTGGAAGAAGAGATTGCGATGGTGAATGCAGTGACTAGGCAGCAAGTAGGTGACCGCTTCCAACTGGAGTTATTAAACGCGATTGTGACCCCTGAAGCAATTTCAGCTATGCAACAAGTGACGGCACAAATTGAGGTGGATCAGGCGGTAGTTGATTATGCAGCACGTATCACCCAAGCCACCCGCAAAGGCCAAGGCTTACGCTTTGGTGCAGGACCGCGTGGTAGTATTGCTTTAGTGCGAGCAGCGCGGGCGCATGCTTTAGTAGAGGGGCGTAACTTTGTGCATCCCGATGATATAAAGCAAGTTGCTTTACCCGTGTTACGCCATCGTGTGTCCCTCGCGCCTGAAATGGAATTAGAAGGTTATAACACCGATTATGTTCTCAATTCTGTGCTAGAAAAAACGGAAGCACCGCGCCAATGATTTTGCCTGCCCGCCGCAGCTTCTATCTGATTACCGCTAACCTCACCTTAGCTGTTTTAGTCAGTTTCCTGCCTAGCTTGTTGCTACTCTGGTATCTGCTTTTAGGTTTGAGCTTAAGCTTATGGTTAGTGGATGGCTTATTGGCGTTGCCCAAGCATGGCCTAGAAATCGAGCGGCAATTACCAGCGAATTTATCGGTAGGTCTTAAGCAGTTAATTCAATTACGCCTACGCCATACGGGCAAGCGGCCACTGCATTTAGTCCTTTATGATCACTACCCACAACAAGTGCAAGCTCAAGGCTTACCTTTATATTTGAGTTTGCCAGCGGGGCAATATGCCGAGCCGGTTTACAGCATTTTGCCCCTAGAACGGGGTAAATTTATTTTTCCACAACTGCAAGTACGGGGGCGCTCTCCGCTGCAATTATGGTGGCATGACTACCCTATCAAGCTGAAATCAGAAGTTCGCATTTATCCTAATTTTGCGGCTATTTCTCAATATACTTTGCTAGCTACAGATAATCATCTCAGTCATTTGGGAATTATGAAGCGCAGGCGGCGCGGTGAAGGCCAAGACTTTCATCAATTACGGGAATACCGTGCAGGCGATAGCCTGCGGCAAATAGATTGGAAAGCCAGCGCACGCATGCACAAAGCCATCTCCCGTGAATATCAAGATGAGCGTGATCAGGATATTATATTTTTGCTTGATTGCGGGCATCGCATGCAAGCAAAAGATGGTGAACTTTCCCATTTCGACCATACTTTAAATGCCCTATTACTGATGTCTTATGTGGCGCTGAAACAAGGTGATGCGGTGGGCTTAGCTACTTTTGGTGGAGTTGAGCGCTGGTTGCCTGCTAAAAAAGGCCAATTAAGTTTAAATCAAATCCTGAATGCCCTGTATGATTTACAACCCACACTACAAGCACCCGACTATAGCCAAGCAGCCGCACAACTCTTAATTCGCCATAAAAAACGCGCTTTAGTGATTCTGATTACCAATCTGCGTGATGAAGACACCGATGATTTATTACCCGCTTTGAACTTACTGCGCAAACGTCATTTGCTGTTGCTGGCCAGTATGCGCGAGCTAGCCTTAGACCAAAAACTAACTGAACCCGTTGATCATTTAGAGGAGGCCATTGAGCAAGCGGCGACGCAACATTATTTACAACTACGCCAACAGACCTTAGAGCGCGTGCGTGCCACAGGAACCTTGTGCTTAGATGTGCCACCAACTGAGTTATCAACACAACTGATTAATCGTTATTTAGAGATTAAGCGTAGTGGTGCTTTATAAAGCCTATTACTTTACTATTAACCGCTGTCTATGAGGTTTGCTACAAAAGTAAAACAAGACTTTTCAATAAAAATCAATGTGCAAATTTACACCTACAATCGGAGAGGCCTGCTTGCCTAGCTTAACTATGAATGGGAATATTGCCGCTTTTCAACTCGGTGACGCGACACCTTTATGTTGAGATCTGAACATATCCGAGCCTTACGTCAGCACGGCTTTCCTCCAGCCATGGTATTGGCTAGCTTCGATGCCACCACTATTCAACGGGGTGTACATTATTTCGAGGCTAAGCGCGTCATTGAACTCAGTAGTGATTTTCCAAGCCTGAGTGAAGTACACCTTAAAGGTTTAGTACTAGGCAATAGCAAATACAGCACCGATGTGTTATTAGATTTAAATACTCATCAAGTCATTAGTCACTGTAGCTGTCCGGTTAGCCAACAATGCAAACATGCGGTTGCTACCTTGCTCCATTATGTAGGTGACCGTATTCAATCGCCAGTCACGAAAACGCTTACCGAAAAACTTGAAGAGCCTACCGCTATTCAACTTTGGTTAGCTGACCTGAATACAGCACCGCGTGAAGCAGAAGATAATATTATCGATGAATCTGCCGATGCGGTGCGCATGGATCTGATTTACCTTTTAGAACAACGCAATAAATTAAGTAATCGCGTCGAGATTACTCCGCGTAAAGCGACTCGCCTGAAGCGTGGGGGTTATGGTCAAGCCTATCAAGTACAATTGGAGGATTTGATTTATGCTTGGAAAAACCATCCATTTCATTACCAAGCCATTGATACTGATATTAGCCAACTGATTGTTCCGCATACTACTTATTACAGTGCTAGTTCGCGCCAATTAGAACTTAAGGGTAGTGTTGGCTTAATAGCACTTGAGATGTTGCTAAAAACTGGGCGCACTTTTTGGAAAAACGCTGAACATATTCCGCTTAAAGCCGGTATGACACGTAGCTTAGATATTTATTGGGAAGAAAAAGGCAATTTTAGCCAAATTCGCCATCGCACTATTCCGCCGATTCAAGACTATTTTTGGCTTGAAAAGCTGTTTTATATTGATCAGTTGCGGGGTGAATGCGGCGTGTTAGAGTATGGCTCAATGTCCGCGCCTCAAATGCTCAAATTATTAAGCGCCCCACCGATTCCTACAACTGAGGCTAATCTAGTGAGTCAGCGCCTACTGGATATTTTACCGGAAGCTGAAATTCCTCTACCTGATGCTAGTATGAATCCACAAGTAGTGGAATTAGATGACTTAGTACCGGTTGCGCATGCACTGCTGTATACTCCGGATGATCAGACCGCAAGCTTTGGTCAACATCGAATTCGCCTCAGCTTTAAATACGGTGAACATCAACTCCATAATTACAGCACACAAAGCATTCAAACCCTACGCACCGGCAATATTCGTTATCGCATTCATCGCGATCTAACCTTCGAGCAAGCAGCTTTAGACCAATTGCAGCTTTTAGGTTTTGAAGGTTCTGCACAGAATCCACTCGAATTAAGCGTGCCTAGTGACAATCCTAGTTTACAAGCTTTACGTTGGAATTATTTGCTAGAAAAAGGTTTAGCCGAGTTAGAACTAGATGGCTGGGAGATTGAATATGCAGATAACTTTACCCTTGAATTCACTACGATTGATGATTGGGAAGCCGAACTAGCTAGCAGCGGAGAAAATTGGTTTGAAATCAGTTTAGGTTTTGTCGTCGATGGCAAACGTATTAATCTATTACCCATATTGGTTGATATGATTGCACAAATGCATGATCCACAAGAGCTTAAAAAGCTCTTACAAGATCAACAACATTTACTCATTCCACTGGATGATAAGCATTGGGTAAAACTTGACTCTCAGCGCCTTACCAAAATTCTCGATACTTTAATTGAGCTTTATGATCATGCACCGCTGAACGCCGATGGTAATCTGCTCATTCACCAAGTACAGGGTTTAGGCTTAGCTGATCTTCTGAACGATTCGCGTTTGCTCTGGAAAGGTGCGGATGAGTTGCGCGCACTCAGTAAACAATTGGTACATTTCCAAGGGATTCGTTCAATTGACTTACCAAAATCCTTGAGAGCTGATTTACGCCCTTATCAATCCGAAGGTTTGAATTGGCTACAGTTCTTGCGGGAATACCACTTTAATGGTGTCTTAGCTGATGACATGGGCTTGGGTAAAACCCTGCAAGCTTTAGCGCATTTGCTAATTGAAAAAGAAGCTGGACGAGCTGATCGACCTAGTTTAGTGATTGCACCCACTAGCCTAATGAGTAATTGGCGCCGCGAAGCTGAAAAATTTACTCCCTCTTTAAAAGTTCTCACTTTGCATGGCCCAGAGCGCGAACAGCATTTTGAGCAATTGACTGAATATGATTTAGTCCTGACCACCTATGCGCTTGTCTTACGAGATGAAGAACTGTATCGGCAACATCCGTTTCATTATTTAATCTTGGACGAAGCCCAAGCGATTAAAAACGCTAAGGCTAAGACAACTCAAGTGATTTACGAGTTGAATGCACGCCATCGTCTTTGCTTAACAGGCACGCCCATGGAAAACCACTTGGGCGAATTATGGTCTATGTTCCGCTTCTTAATGCCGGGGTTTTTAGGCCCTTTAGATCGTTTTGGACGTTTATTCCGTCTACCGATCGAAAAGTATGGCGATGCTGAGCGGCAACTGCAACTGCGCAAACGCTTACAACCTTTCATGTTGCGCCGCACGAAAGAGCATGTCGCTAAAGAATTGCCGCCAAAGACTGAAATTATCCGTACCGTCGCTTTAGAGGGTGTACAGCGTGATCTATATGAAAGCGTACGCTTAGCCATGGATAAAAAGTTGCGTGATGAGATCAATCAAAAAGGTTTTGCACGTAGCCAAATTATGATTTTGGATGCCCTCTTGAAATTACGCCAAGTCTGCTGTGATCCGCGCCTCTTAAAGCTTGATAGTGCTAAAGGAATTAAAGCCTCGGCTAAACTTGAAATGCTGATGGAAATGCTGATAGAAATGCTAGATGAAGGTCGCAAAGTACTCGTCTTTTCTCAATTCACGTCTATGTTGGACTTAATTGAACAAGAATTAGTTAAAAACAATATTCAATTCAGCAAGCTCACAGGGCAAACACGTGACCGCGAAACAGCTATTAATTATTTCCAAACAGGTACTGCCAAGGTATTTTTAATTAGTTTAAAAGCGGGTGGCACTGGTTTGAACCTAACTGCTGCTGACAGCGTCATTCACTATGATCCTTGGTGGAATCCAGCAGTAGAGCAACAAGCGACTGATCGCGCTTATCGTATTGGTCAAGATAAGCCCGTGTTTGTTTATAAGTTGTTGACTGAAGCGACCGTTGAGGAAAAGATTCTCAAACTACAAGAACGTAAGCAATCCCTAGCAGATGGTTTGTATACAGGAGCTAATCAAGCAGAGTCTAGTTTTGATCAAAATGACTTATTAGAGCTACTCAAACCACTTAGCCTGCCATAAGCTTGCTTGTGGATATTGACCGTTGGTCGCTTTTTTTCTTTGTTCTGAAGACTATTTGCATACTTTACTAGCAACTCATCTAGACTTTAAACGATCCTTCAACTCAGTACTTTGGGAACATTTCTACTAACAATATGGAGATTATAAATGAGCTTAATCAGTGAATTTAAAGCGTTTGTCATGCGCGGCAATGTCGTTGACCTTGCAGTTGGTGTAATTATTGGCGCTGCTTTTGGCAAAATTGTTGCATCATTAGTCAATGATATTCTTATGCCCCCGATTGGTATGCTATTAGGTGGCGTTAACTTCTCAGATCTCTCTATTGCCTTAGACGAGGCTGGTAAAGTGGTCATCAAATATGGTGCCTTTATTCAGACCATTGTTGATTTCTTAATTATTGCTGCCGCTATTTTTGTCTTAGTCAAAGTAGTCAACAAAGTCCAAAAACCTAAAGAAGCGCCTCCATCTGGCCCTACTCAAGAAGAATTACTTATCCAGATTCGCGATATTTTGAAAAGCAAATAAGCTAAATTATGGCTAGAGCTATCTGAAGGACAACTGGATAGCTCTAGAGCAAACCACGCTCTGCAAACGAAACCACTTGCTCCCCCACTACAAAATGATCAAGCACGCGCACATCAATCAAGGCTAAAGCCTCTTTAAGTCTTTGGGTAATACGTTCATCGGCTTGACTGGGTTCAGCGATACCTGAAGGGTGGTTATGGGCGAAGATCACGGCTGCAGCATTGTGCTTGATCGCATTACGTACCACTTCCCGGGGATGCACCGTAGCACTATCAATCGTACCTTGGAATAATTCTTCGTATTGAATCACTTGATGGCGATTATCTAAAAATAAACAAGCAAAGACCTCAGCCGGCTTGTGGCGCAAACGTGAGCTTAAATAAAAACGCACGGAATCGGGATCAGATAAAGCCGCCCCGCGCGCTAAACGCTCTTTCAAATAGCGACTTGACATCTCTAACACCGCTTGCAATTGCACATATTTGGCTTGGCCTAAACCATTCGCTTTGCAAAAATGCACTTCATCTGCTTCAAACAAAGCGCGCAAACTACCGAATTCATGCAATAATTCGCGAGCCAAATCGACTGCTGTTTTGCCGCGTGTACCCGTGCGTAAAAAAATCGCTAGTAGTTCAGCATCAGAAAGTGCCTGTGCACCTCGCAATAATAGTTTTTCGCGGGGGCGTTCATCGATTGGCCAATTTTTTATCGGTATCATGAGACTCAGTGACGGAGTTAAGACGGACTGATTGTATGACACTACAAGGCAAACAAATTCTTTTAGGGATAAGTGGCGGAATTGCTGCCTATAAAGCGGCAGAGTTAACCCGCTTACTGATTAAAGCGGGTGCAAGCGTGCGAGTGTGCATGACCGAGGGAGCCTGCGAGTTTATTACCCCACTAACGCTGCAAGCCCTTTCAGGTCACCCGGTACATACAACTTTGCTAGACCCCGCCGCTGAAGCAGGCATGGGGCATATTGCACTAGCGCGTTGGGCAGAGCATATTTTAATTGCACCCGCTACTGCCGATTTAATAGCCCGCTTAGTCGCTGGCATGGCTGATGATCTTTTGAGTACGCTGTGTTTAGCTTCAGCAGCGCCTGTAAGCCTCGCACCAGCTATGAACCAGCAGATGTGGAAGCATCCAGCCACGCAACAGAATATTCAGACCTTACAACAACGGGACGTACGTATTCTTGGCCCTGATCAAGGTGCTCAAGCTTGCGGTGATATTGGCCCCGGACGCATGCTTGAACCTACTGCACTACTACAGGCGATACTCGACTTTTATCAGCCGAAAGCTTTGCCTTTAGCGGGCTGTAAAATACTGATCACGGCGGGGCCTACGCGTGAACCGATTGATCCGGTGCGTTTTATTACTAATCGCAGCTCTGGCAAAATGGGCTATGCCGTCGTAGAAGCTGCACGGGACTTAGGTGCTGAGGTGACTTTAGTCTCGGGGCCTGTGAATTTAACCGCTCCCAAAAACATACAACACATTGCTGTCGAAACGGCTCAACAAATGTTGGAAGCTTGCCAAGCTGCTGTACAACATGCGGATATTTTTATTGCTACCGCCGCCGTTGCAGACTACACCCCTGCCGCAGTTGCCACTCAAAAAATTAAAAAATCAGCGAATGAAATCAGCCTAGCACTCACTAAAACCACAGATATTTTAGCTACCTTGAGCCTTGCTAATCCGCAACTTTTTAGTGTGGGCTTTGCGGCTGAAACTAATGATGTGCTTACTTATGCGCGTAGTAAATTGGAGCGTAAAGGTTTGCAAATGGTAGCGGCTAATTTAGTGGGCGAGGGTAAAGCTTTCGATCAAGCCACTAATGCCCTAGAAGTGGTGTGGCCAGGTGGCTCGACTTCTTTACCTGAAATGGATAAACAGCAACTCGCGCATGAATTGATGAAACTCATTAGCGCTCGTTATCACACTTGGAAGCAACCTGATGGCACGCATTGAATATAAAATTCTCGATCCACGTATTGGCGAAGTATTTCCTTTACCGACTTATGCCACCAGTGGCTCAGCTGGCATGGATTTACGCGCTTGCCTAGATCAAGCTTTAACCCTGAATCCGGGGGAAGCGCAACTGATTCCTACGGGACTTGCAATTCATATTGGTGACCCAAATTTAGCGGCTGTCATCTTACCGCGCTCCGGTTTAGGCCATAAGCATGGGGTGGTACTGGGGAATTTAGTCGGCTTGATTGACTCTGACTATCAGGGGCAATTAATGATTTCTTGTTGGAACCGAGGGCAGCAAAGCTTTGTCATAGAACCGGGTGAGCGCATCGCTCAAATGGTCTTTGTGCCCGTGCTGCAAGTTGAATTGGCAGCAGTTGCCGACTTTGATCAATCAGCACGGGGTAGCGGTGGATTTGGGCACTCAGGCCGACAATAATTATTTTAACCTTGAGCAAAACGATAACAAATAGGGGCTTATTATGAACATCAAAGCATTTCTGGATAAGGGCTGGTTAGCCTCATCTTTAATAATGATCGCAGTCACTGTCACGAACTGCTCCAATCCTGCACCTTCCAGTAATATCTATAGCACGACCCAAGCAGGGACGTTGCAAGAAGTACAATTTGGCACGGTGGTTGCGGTGCGCCCTGTGAGTATTCAGCAAAATAGCTCTGAGACCGGGCAAGTGGCAGGCGGCATTATTGGTGGAGTAGCTGGTAGTGATTTAGGTCAAGGTAAAGGCCAAGTGGTAGGTAGTGTAGCAGGTGCTGTGGCGGGTGGAGCCATCGGTAGCTTGATTGATCGTGCCACGGAAGTGAGGCCCGGCCTTGAAATCACCGTAAAATTGCAGAATGACAAGATTGTGGCACTGGCACAAATTGCGGATGAAATGTTCCAAGTGGGCGATAGCGTTAAAATCCTGACAAACAACGGCAAATCGCGGGTTGTGCATTAAACTAAGCAGCTTTCGGACGTATCCAAGCGCTTAAGACTATTAAACTCGCCAGCAAAGAAATCAAGCTGGCGAGGGCTGCAACGATCAACTCAGTTGCATGGCGCAATAAACGCACAGTTCTGAGCGCTGACATCCCTAAAAGCTTTAAAATCCCTTGGTCATGCACCAGAAGAGTTGAAAAACATCTGATTAATGAATTCGCCAATGA
>NZ_CALMZC010000045.1 GCF_937873765.1 uncultured Thiothrix sp.
CATTGGCGAATTCATTAATCAGATGTTTTTCAACTCTTCTGGTGCATGACCAAAAGGTATAAGCACCAGTTAAACGTGACATTTTCAAGCTGTCTTTACCTTGCATCATGGCAAAAGCTGCATAAATACCATCTTGCAAATAATTAACGACCGCATCAGTAGCTGTAATTTGTGTAGCAATCGGGCTGAAATCCTTATCTTTAGTTAGCTCAATGGCAAAGCCTAAAGGGCCAAACTTATTGATATAAGCAAAGCTTTGATTGTAGGTAAACTCTGATTCTAGAATAACGTTGTAATCAGCAAACTGATCACTGAATAAATCGACCGGAGCAGAAGACACTTTAGTCGCGCCAAACTGACGACCTATACGAATCTCACCTAACTGTCCGCGTAAACCAACCCAAGCCTGACGAGTATCGGTTTTGACTTTACCCTCGTCATCCAAATCAACACCGGCTTCTAAAATATAAGTGCCTTCAATGCCGGTGGAGAGTGGAGTAAAGCCTTTAACACCTAAACGTGATCCCGTCATCCTGACTTTATCCGTACTTTTACCGGTCTCTTTCAAGAAACCATAATTCGCATTTAAAGTACCAAAAATAGTGGTATCCGCCCCGCTGCTTAAGGGCATAGTCAAACCAGTGATAGCTAGTAGGAACTTGATCCGTTTCATTTATCGACTCCTTGCCTATACTTATTTAATCTTAGCTGCTTTCATCAGTCACAATTACTGCCCCTGAATTGAGACCTAAACCAATGAGTCTAATACAAAAAAAGCCACAAATGCGGTAACACTTGTGGCTTTTCGGATAAGCTTGGAGAAAAGATTAACGTTTGGAGAACTGAGTCGCACGACGTGCTTTATGCAAGCCGACTTTCTTCCGTTCAACTTTACGTGCATCCCGAGTCAGGAAGCCATCTTTCTTCAATGAAGGACGTAAACCTTCGTCATATTGTAGTAATGCACGAGCAATACCTAAACGAATCGCACCTGCTTGACCTGTCGTGCCACCACCGGTCACGGTGACATCACAATCAACTTTGTCAGTTAAGCTGATGCTGTTCAGGGGTTGACGAATAACCATGCGCGCGGTTTCACGTGCAAAGTATTGATCAATTGGTTGATTATTGACAGTAATATTGCCACTACCAGTGCGCAAGAAAACACGAGCAGAAGAAGATTTGCGGCGACCAGTGCCGTAATATTGAGTTGCAGCCATCGAATATTACTCCTTGCCCTTGATTTCCAGCACTAATGGCTGTTGAGCCTGATGATTATGTTCTGCACCCGCATAAACTTTCAGTTTACGGTACATAGCACGACCTAATGGATTTTTAGGTAACATACCTTTGATCGCAAGTTCTACTACACGACCCGGAGCACGTTGTTGTAATTTCTCAAACGAGAAAGACTTCATGTTCCCGATATAGCCAGTGTGCTTGTGATACATCTTGTCTTGAGCTTTGTTACCACTCACGGCGACTTTATCCGCATTGATGACAATGATGTAATCCCCTGTATCAACGTGAGGGGTATATTCCGGCTTGTGTTTTCCACGCAAACGCCGGGCTACTTCTGTGGCCAAACGGCCTAACGCCTTACCTTCGGCATCCACGACGTACCAATCGCGTTTGACCTCAGCCGGCTTTGCACTGAATGTTCTCATTCCAAACTCCAAAGAGTATGTAGTAATTATCTGAAAAAATAGACCGCACATTGTATGGTAAGAAAGGCGCGGAGACAAGGAGTTATCGCTTTAGCAGGCAAAAAAAAACGCGACCCTAAGAGCCGCGCAATTACCACCAAAGGAGGATGTATGAAGCGTAAGATTGCTATGCAATATACAGAATATTATAATAAACTAATATTTATAAAGGCAAGGTAATTACCTATTCTTTGGCAGGCTGTACCCACACAGAGATAGGTACAGCTAACAAGCGCTTTAAGAAATAGCGCCCATGGGCTTAGAGCTTAAAACTTGTACACTAGGTTTTAATAGAGTAGTTGGCACGGATAGTTTTTTAGGTGCTAAAGCTTTGCTTACCTCTCCATATAACCAACTGTGCTCCCAAGTATTTGGCTCTGCCTGCCAATAAGCTTTTTGCAAACTGATCGTTTGACACCATTGTGCAGGCAAATACTGATACAACTTCCCTACTCTAAAACCAATCAGTTTCACTAAAGTTTGTAAAGCTGCTAGCCAGAGCAGACGTTTTCGACGCTCACTCAAATAACTAATCAAAGAGCGCACATACACCCAAGCCTCTTTGTCCGGCTTACCAATACCACGTAGTAAAGTAGCTTCGCTGGCATGAAATACCCCAATATCAAAATAACGCCGGAAGATTTGCAACAACGAATATTGGTGTGAATGACGCACCGCGCTTTCTGCGGCATAGACGACTGTCCAACCAGCTAATAACAGCCGCGCTGACACATAGCTATCTTCACTAACAATAATATGTTCTGGAAAACCACCAATACTGCGCAAAGCATTAGCACGGTAAGCTGCATATACATCTGAAGAAAAGGCGGCACGGAAGCCCACCTGTTCCAAGTCCGCTTTACTTCGTACTGCTGAGGTTTCTGGATAAGTATAGCTACGTGCATGTTTTTCAATTAAAGAAGCTTGTGAATGTGGAATATGACGACCGTAGGCCATTCCTACTTTTGCATCGGTCAACTGAGCTAACAGTAATTCTAAGGAATCCGGCTCATCTAAAACCGCATCTTGGGTTAGGAATACCAAATACTCTGCACCATGACACAACTCAGCCGCCAATTGCCGCGTGCCACCATGATTAAACGTCGCTGCAGCAATCGAGTAAACCTCTAAACCGGCCGCTAAAGCTTGCTGAACAGTTTGATCGCTAGACGAGGAATCAATCACTAGATAACGACCCGCTTGGATCGTTTGGCGTTGAACCCCTTCAATCCATTGCTCCCATAATTCACCCGCATTGCGAGTTAGTACAATGACTGCCACATCAGGACGGCTTATTCTTTTTATCATCTTGTCAAATCCTGCTTAACTTAAGCGAACAATAACAAAGCTAAGTTCGCCAAAATCCCCTGTTTAAATAAGCGGTGCTGTACAATCTGCCGCCGCCGCTCCCAGCCTGTTAAATATTGCAAACTCGCTAAAGCAGCTACTAAGCGATAATCAGCTTGCGATAGCTGGTCGCCATGCCGCTCCAAAAAAGCCTCAGCTTGCCGACTCCACGCATTTACTCGTACTGCAATTTCGCTTGAAGGCAGCGCTGGTAAATCAGCTCCAATCTGATTATTTCCATGTTGGCGATAAAACAATAAAGGCTGGGGCAAAGCATAAATTCGCCCAAACCACGCACAAACTAAAGCCAGCCAACGATCGTGTTGAATCGCTTGTTCTGGCACTGGAAAAGTCTTTTCAGCAGCGACTCGATTAAAAATACTTGCACAGCCTGAAACTATATTTGTCAGCAGATAAGCTTGTTTACGCTGATCCAAATCAAACGAGTGCAGATCCCAAAAGGAGCTTGCAGTTAATTCACGTTGCTCATTTACCACGGCCAAATCGGTATGCACCAGAAGCGGTTTGGCTTCACCGAATTCCGCTTCCAAATTTTGCAAAGCTGCCAGCGAAAACTCAATTTTCTCTGGAAACCAAATATCATCTTGGTCGCAAAACATTAAATAAGGCGCAGTACTCTGCTCTACTAGGCGGCTAAAACTTTGAGCACTGCCTAAATGCTCACCATCAATAATAAACTTACCTAAGTGATAGGGATATTCGCGTTGCCATTCGAGAATAATTTTATTCGTTTGATCTTGTGAACCATCATCACGGATCAATAACTCCCAATCTGCAAAGCTCTGTCGAGTTAAGGATGTTAATAACTCAGCTAGCCAAGCCTCGCCATTCCAAGTTGACAGTAAGATTTGCACTTGAGCCATGACTTAACCTTTACCTAGCCAAACGCGCCACCAACGAAGGGTGCCGCGATTCAAAAGCTGTTGTTTCAGCCTTAAAGCTTGCCAAGTTAGCAAGGCGCTAAAACCTGGACTAAAACACTGCCCACGCCCTGAGGAAAAACGAAAAGCTTGGGCATAAATAAATAAGCGTTGTGGACTAACGATCAAATTCTTGGCTAACTGTGATGACCTCATCTAGCTGCCCCTATTTCCGTACACTATGCAAATAAGCCATCCGAAACGCAAAATTCGGCGCGCTAGTTGGAATACTATCTAACAACGCATAGCGCCAAGCAGACTGTTGAATGCGTTGCCACAAATGCTGTGGATACAAAAAATCCTGCCAATTTAACGCTTTACACCCCAACTCCAGCACATGGTCATGACCAAAGTCTTCGGTATGCACAAGGCGCGTTAAATACTGTGTCTCTTCACGACTCGGATAAACGACTGCACGCTCCAACAAGCCATAGACATAGGGCAATAAATCACTGCTCTTATAATCGGTTAAGCGCTGCACGGCTTGAAAGTGCTGCCAATGCAGCATTACCCCTGCTTGAATAGCGGCTACCATCCGATTACAAGCTACCTCGGCTAAACGATCCGATGCTTGCGGCGACTTCAGAACAGGTTCAATCCCATTAGTGGTTGCTTGATAGGCAATCGTCGTCGCCTCTAAAGCTCGTGCGCCTTGCTCAAAAATCTCTTCAAACTCAGCCGGAATACGTTCACAAGCATTATCACGGCGCGAGTCGTGAATGATGCCTTCACAATAATTTTGCTTACCGAAATCGGTATACATTTTCGGTACAAAGGCAAAGTAATAGCCGTTCACTATCGGAAAATCGGCACGATGGCCAAATGCTTGTTTGAGAAACTTTTGCACCGTACCATTCCACCCAATATCGACTAAGGCTAGATGTTGATGCTGAAAGAAACCTTCTTGCTCTAAATATTTTTCTAGTAAGGCTCGATGTTGAGCACCGATTGGACGAATACAAGCTTGCACTTCTTCATCCGCTAAGAAAGCCAAAAGACGCGGGTCTTGCCAATCCTGAATAGGCTCAGCAAAGTCCTTAAATCCATGCCGGTTTGCTAAAGGCTGCAAGCAGTCTTCTGGTAAACCGTAAACCTTACAAACAGAGCGCAAACCTTGCTGCTTAGGATTATAAAAAGCGACTTGGGCTTGCTCCAGCGTCAAACCATCAGCCGTTGAGGCTGCAGTAATCACACGTCGCGACAGATAAAGATAAGCATCTTCAGGTTTAGGCTCAGCCAAATGCTGATACATCTGCTGAAACAGATAACCATCACGGGCTACAAAAAATACTTTCTTAACCGGTTTACGTTGCAAACGCTCCTGTATACCCAACATAAAGGTACTAAAAGCGGCTCCCAATACATCACGCCCATAACGAAAATAAAAATCATCACTTTCAGTGGTTAAAGCTTGTAAGCGATTTTGTAAAACCGAAAAAAAATAGCGCCCTGACCAAATACTGGCACGGGTTGCCATGCCTACGGCTAAAGTTTGCTGATCAATCCGTTTAAGCTCAGCTTTTTCATAGAACCACACTCCTTGTAAGCCTTGTGCACAGGCCGCTTGGTAATCAGAACTGGGATTATCACCGATATGCACCCAAGTTGATTTTTCTAAACCCTGCTCACGCGCGACCCACGCATACAATCGACCTGAGTATTTACACTGCAAAGCATCAGCCGATACATACACCGCATCAAAGTAATTGTTTAACTCAAATTTATTAAGTAACTCATGTAGATAGTGACCATCCAGATACATATCTGAGAGAGCTAAAAC
This sequence comes from uncultured Thiothrix sp., assembly GCF_937873765.1. Lineage (GTDB taxonomy): Bacteria > Pseudomonadota > Gammaproteobacteria > Thiotrichales > Thiotrichaceae > Thiolinea. Next base: position 5,775 of record NZ_CALMZC010000045.1, read on the forward strand.
ACGCATATTAGTACGCTTAAGCCATTGCAGGAAAGGTATGACTTCAGGTTTTACATATAAAGCTAAACCTTCTAAGTCTAGCTCGGTACGGATAATAAAATTGACTAGTTCCGGATCAGACACACCCAATAAGCGTTCAACCCAAGCGGGTACTAGTTCACTAAAACGACATTCGTAGTCGAAACCGTGTACTACCGCTTGTTGGCGTAAGGCTTGCTCACTTGCTTGCCGTGCGTCCCAAATGGTTTCGACTTTAAAAGTGCTGCCTAGGTACTTAGCTAGTTTGCGGCACACAGAACGCTGTACTTGCTCAGGCGTATCAATGCGTGCCAGCAGAGTATCAAAAATATCCAAAGAAACGGTCTGCACCTGCCAAACTTGTAGCTGTGGCTGCAGCCAAGCTTGCACGGCTGGCCAGTCACGCAAAATAAGCTTTTTATTAAACATCTTAAGCATGACCGACACTCCGTCTTTCCGGAATCAAACGTTTCAACCAGCGCAACGGATTTAGTAAAGCATTCCCCAAACGGAAAGCACGACTATTCACGAGTTCCGCTTGCTGTTCACGGAGCTGAACCAGAGCCAGATCACGCTCCATAATCCACTGCTCATGCTCCTTAAGCCATTGTTGCTGGCTTTGGATCAGTTGATCACGCTCAGTTATCCATTGATCTCGATCTTTCACCCACAGTAAATGCTTAGCCAAGTCTTGTTGGAGACCTTGAATATGCTGGTCACGTTCAGCTAACCACTGATCTCGATCTTTTACCCATTGTTGTTGTTGACTGATGACTTGATCACGCTCTGCTATCCATTGATTACGTTCGTTAATCCAACGATCACGATCATTTACCAAGCGCATTAAAGTCGCTTCTCGCGCCACTAAACGTTGATGCAGAGTACTCATCCATTCCTCACGAGTGTACCGATACAAATCACGTAGTTGAATTTGCAAGCCTGCCAAGCTGCTCGTGGTCAGTTGTCCAGAAAGCGCTGTTAGATTACTAAGGAGCATTTGCATATTCTCCTCAATCGCTGCTAAGGGCTTTTCGCGAATCGTATTATTGGTATGCAGACGATAATGCAACAACGACTCATCCCATAGGCAGCTCAGTTTGAAACCAGCCCGATATAGGCGCAGTACATATTCATAATCATGTACATAACGTAAATCAGCAAAGCCGCCTTGTGCTAAAAAGCAGTCGCGCCGAAAAAAGAAATTCGAGGTAGTAATACAGAAATTACCACGTAGCAAAGTACGTAAGAAATCTTGGTGCTTTTGATAGTCTGCCACCAGACCTTGATACCAAGCCCACCAATCTGGCTCACGCTCCGTTTTAGTGAATGAGTGCGCATCCCATAAATCGACGCCCGTCACTAAAAAATCATAGTGCTGCTGTTCCGCAAATTTATACAGACGCTCCAAGCGCTGGGGATACCAAACATCATCTGAATTGAGGATGGCAATATATTTGCCCTGCGCGAGCGATAAACCTTCGTTCAAGGTGGCATGCGCACCTTGATTGTGCGCATGTTGAAAGCAGCGAACTGCCAAATGCGGATGTTTATTAGCCCAGGCATCGACCAGCTTCCAACTTTGATCGCGGGAAGCATCATCAATAATAATCAATTCCCAAGCGGTAAAGCTTTGTGCTACTACGGAATCGAGTGCTTGTTCAAGCCAAGTGGCGTGATTGTAAGCTGGAATAATAATGCTAATGGCTGGTATATGACCACGCATGCGGCTTTCAACCTCGTTATTATTGTTATATTCGCGTTATCCGCTGATGGAGCGAGTTGCTCTAGTAGCCCATCACTGCAGTGTATTTAGCTTTGGGTTAATCCCTCCTGAACTGGCACGCCTCTGACAAATTGAGCCATCTTGCGTACCAAACGCCAGCTACGTGTTGCATACACTCGAGCCAACTCATCGCTTTTGCTTTGCAATTGCCCCTTGAGCCAAGCCAGTTCAGTTTGTTGATCTCTCATTGCCATTTCTAAACCATAAATGACTTGTTCTTTTTGCTGCAAATTCGCAAACACATGCCCCCAAGTTTGCCAAGAGGCTGCCATAGGTTTGAGCTGGTGCTCCTTAAACAAGTCTGAATACTCAGACTTAGCTAGCAATTTTTGCTGAGGTAAGCTAATCGAAATAATGAATTGATAAGCGACTGCATCAGGCTGATGGAAATACTCTAAAGCGCGTGGAGTGGCTTCGACGCCTACTTGGCGCAAATAGCGAGCAATCACTGAATCTGGCAAATCATGCCAAGTATAATCAACTTCATTGATCACAAAACCACTGCGTTCAATCAACGACTTCAAAGAATTGAGCGTGAAAAACTTTAAGTGGGTATCATCGAGAATACCGGCCTCTTCATAGCGAAAATCACCAGTCAGTAGTTCTAAACGCACGGAAGTATGGGCCACATTCGGTACGGAGAGCAGGATGACGCTTTCATCCATCATGAAAGGCTTTAAGCTTTCCAATAGTTGCTGTGGATAACGCAAATGCTCTAAGACATCAACTAAAGTAATAACATCGAATTTCTCAAATTGCAGCGCATCTAAGCTATGTGGATCGTCCAGATCTTCGGTAAAAACATAATCACAATAGCGCTGGGCTTGCCAAGAGGCTTGCGCATCTTTCTCTACTCCAAAGATACGTGCCTCACATTGTTCTTTCATTAAGCGCGACATCGCTCCGGTTGAGCAGCCTAGCTCTAGGACTTGCGCATAACGCGGAATACGTTGAACAATTTTGCTATGCGAATGATTGTTATCCAGATTAGCTGAGTTGGCTGGAGGATAAGCGGCAACTGTTTGATTCATTTATTGTCTCCGCAACAGAGGAAGAGCTTCCCATAGCCACCATTGTCCAGGTCGCGCCCTGATTCGCGACTCTAATTGTGTGGCCAGCAGGCTCATAAATTCCTCATCATTATAATTATGTGGATCTAGCAATTGTGAAAATTCAGCAACTACTGCCCCGCTCCCACTATCCTGCATATAAAATGGCGCGACTACTGCTTTCGTCTTTTTGGCAATTTTATAAATACCAGTAGGTACACTTATAGTACCGTTGAGAAAAGGAACTGTCACGCTCCCACGTAGAGTTTCGTTATAAGAAACATCAAATAGCAAAGTAATCAAGTGCTTATTGAGTTCTTTATATAAAGGCCTTAAATCCTCACCCTCAACTAAAAACGGCCCAGCTAAGACCCTTTGCAAACGCTGTAACTTCCACAATCGATAACGATATTCGGCTGGATGTAAGCCATGCTGATTAGTTGCACCGCCATCACGAGTAATCGTACCAATCGTTTGCCCTGCTTGACGCATAGCAGGCCCTGCCATCCAAAAACGTCCAAAATGTCCCGTACTTAATAAGACTTTTTGCCCTGAAGCACGTGCAGCTTGCACCACCTCAAAACCAGAAAGTTGGACAATTTCAGGCATTGAGGGTTGATCTAAAAACCAAGTATCTAGTGCTTCTTGCTCAACCATACAGAAATAATCATGCACCCAAGTATCCATTTGCTCGGTACTTGCTTCAGTAAAGACTTGCTGCATTTGTGCACGAATTAGTCCCCGAGTCTGGGCGTGCTTTTGATAGAAATAATTCGATTGCCAAGCTGCTAAGCGATAAGCCGTGCGCCACGGTAAGCGGGCATAGAATGGGAAGGCTTGAGCATAGCGCCAAGAATGTTCGACCGAACGAGTGAATAACATTAGCTAGGCTCCACCTCCCATTGATGCGACATCCAGCTCACCCCAATCCCTTGCGCTTGTGTAGCCTGTTGCACACGAAACGGGCAACAACGCTCACGGGCATCGTAGATATGTAAACCACTGCTATCAATTAGCCAAACTTCTAAACAATACTCACCGGACAATAAAGGCAACTTTTCTAGCACTAAGCGCGCTTTAATACCTCCATCAACTTGTGCTTGTAACGGTACACGATCATGCAAGGTGCTAATACCATAGCATTGAATCTCGTCATTACGCCGAATCACAATTCCGATATGAATATCGCTCAAAGCACAACCTGCGCTATCTGCACTGACCTCCACTACAAAGCGCTGCCACGTATTAAAAATCGGCAATAAGCCTGCTGGTTCTTGAGCACCACGTAAACGCACTTCCAAGAGGCTCGGAAAGTCAGTTGTTACAGTGGTTTTATCGCTACTAGCGACTATAGTTTGTGGCTGCTGGCGCGCTCGCACTGCGTCTTGATAAGCATCAACCACTCTTTGAGAATCACCCAACATTTTGATCTTACCCTGCTCCAACCAGACAGCCTGCTGACACAGCTCACGCACTTGATACAAATTATGTGAGCAGAAGACTAAAGTCGCTCCCTGCTCTAAGGTGCTACGTAGATGATCTAACGATTTCTTCTGAAAATACTGATCACCCACCGCCAAGGCTTCATCCACGATCAAGACTTCTGGCTCGACGACGGCTGCGATGGCAAAAACCAAACGCACTGCCATTCCGCTTGAATAGGTTTTTACAGGCTGGTGGATAAATTCACCTAGCTCAGCAAAAGCTAATACCCTAGGCAATTGCTGTTCGATAGCAGTACTATCTAAACCCCGCAGCGCTAAGCCTAAGCGCGCATTTTCCAGACCGCTGTATTCACTATGCAAACCCGTACCTAACTCTAATAAAGCTGAGCGTCGTCCACGTACCACACAAGCCCCTGAACTAGGATTAAGATTACCTGCTAATAAGCGCAACAAAGTACTTTTGCCCGCGCCATTGTCGCCAATAATGCCTAAAGATCCGCCTTGCTCTAGTTCAAAGCTAATATTTTGCAGGGCGTGAAATAGCTCATGGTGTGGACGACGCGACACCCACTCCCAGAGAGCATCGCGTGGTTTTGCATAACGTCGATAACAAACCCCAGCCTGCTCCATACGAATTGCTACACTCATAACACATATCTCGCACGTGGCATTAGGCTTTGAAAAAGTAAGTAGGCTGCTAACCAACAAGCACTACTTGTTAGCAGCAAAGCACTTAAACGCTCTAAATCAAACTGATTTTGTAATAAGGCTAAACGATAGGCCTCGACTAGATGTGCTAGTGGATTCCAGTGATAAAGGGGGCGCAAACTTTCTGGAATCAGTTCTAAAGGATAAAGAATGGGAGAAATAAAAAGGAGCACCGTTAAAAGCGCCGGAATTAACTGACGCAAATCACGTAGGAATACCCCAAGCACTGCCAAACTATAGGCTGCCGCTAAAGAAAACAGTACGCGAACTAGTAAAAAAGGCAAATAAAATAAAATACCTAGTAACTGTAACTGCTGAGTCAAGCTCAAGGCTAGCAGCAATACGCTTAAACTGACTAACTCCAAAATGACCGAGACGGTGACAGGAATAATCGGTAACACCCAACTAGGCAGAGCCGTATTCAGTAATAAATCACGGCGTTCAGTAATAACCGTAGTAGAACGTGTCATTACCTCAGATAAAGCATTAAAGGCCAATAAACCGGTAAAAACATAGCAAGCGAAATGGCTATTAGAAGTTTGCGCATTGAAGCGGACTTGTAAGACTTCACTGAACACTAAAGTGTAAAGACCTAGCATAAACAGGGGCTGCAACACTAACCAAGCGAAACCTAGCACAGTCCCCTGATAACGCTCGCTCAGATCACGTCGAAATAGTTGATAAATAAGGGTTCCATAACGCTTAAGCTCAGCCTGCCCCACACTAACGCCCTCAAGTTTAAAATTTTTATTGATAAGCGGGTGCGATCTCCGCTTGACTAAACGCTGTATGGAATTGTTCGAGGAGCAATTTCCGTTGCTCTTCTTTATAAGCCTCAGTTAATTCCAGCAGAATTTTATCTTTTACTTCTGCATAAGTTTGCTGCATGACTTCTTGCCGGCCGATGAACTGCATTAAATAAGCTTTACCTTCGAAGACTAACACTTCGCTTAAAGGCTTTTCGGCTGACAAAGTAGCCGCTGCATCGTAAAAAGCCTGCAGTTTCTGCCCTTGATAAAACCAGAAGCTATCCCCCTCAGTGAGTTTTTTGTCGACTGCATCACTTTCAGCCAAAACAACTGCTTTGAAATCTACTTTGCCCTCAGTTACCTGCTGTTTAATGGCTTCCAACTGCTTACGCACACTGACTTCATCACCACCTAGGTTTTTTTCTAACACCCGCACCCGCAAGCGTAAGGGCAGGTAATAATCTGTCGCTTTGCGCGCTTCATAGAGCTCTTTAGCACGCGGCTCAAAATCAGGAGCCTTATCTAAAGATAGTGCCTCTAATAACAAGCGTGATAATTGACCTTTGCGAAATTCCTCAACTTGCTTATCTAAAACTGCAAGTTGCTCCGGTTTTAACTGGGCGCTAGCTTGTTTGGCTAATAAACTTTCACGAATAAATAACTCTTCTAATAAAGCTTGGCGCTGTTTACTATCTAAACTCGCAACTCTCGCGCCACGCGCAATCAGTGAGTCTTCAACTGTTATTTTAGCTAGAGTTAAGTCTTTAGATTTAAGTACCCAATCATCAGAGGCTTGCGTATTGAAAGCTAATACACTTAGCCCAAGGATAAGGAAGCTTGGTTGGAATCGCATCATTTTATTGTTCAACTTTAGCCCCATCAAAATGCGAGAAACTGGTCAGAATTAAACTAACCAGTTTTGAGAACTAACCATCATTTAAAACTGAAAAATCAGCTCTTAGCGGTTAATCTTATGCGGTAAAGCATCACCGAAGCGTGCACCTGCGTTAGCACTTACGTTACCCTCGATAGCAGCAAAACCAGCCAAAGGTACACCCTGATAAATACTACTAGCTGCGGTATAAGCTGTTGCTGTTTTACCGTAGGTTGCAGAACTGACATAACCTTTAGAAATATCGTATTTCGGGAAGGAGATGCTTGCCCAGCCATGTACAAATGAACCGACTGATAAGGTTTGACCGGTTTGGCTAGAGAACACGGTGCGCGTGTCATCATAAGAAGGATCGCTCGTCAGGAAGGTCACGACGTTCACTTCACGCTTCAACTCTGTCTCTCCCTTAGTTTTACCGGGTAAGACTGGTGAAAAACCAAAGTCGGTACTTGTTGTTGCAGTGGCACTAGTTTCTTCACGGTCATACATACCATCAACGAGAATGGATACATCCGTGGCTGCATTATGAATGCCATGCTTCTTCATTGGGAAGGTTAAAACCCAGTCAGTATGACCCTCATAACCATTACTTGGATCAACGAAGTATTCATTCATTACATTAGAAGCTAACAATACGTGAGAAATCGGATAAGGATTTGTACCGCATTGAGGAGTCAGGTCGTCTTTATCATTTAAGCACGTATCAGGTACTGACCCCCAAGTAGTGTTAACTAACTCATTTTCACCATTCGCATCTTTCACAGTAATCGTACTACTGTTGACGTCACCAGAAGCCAAAGAGGGTAGTAAGAAGTTATTAGGATCATCAGACAGATAATGCTGAGCCACTGTACTGTAGTTATCAATCGCTACTGGATCAATAGCATAGGCAACACCTTGAGGAACATTCAATACAGCAGAAGAACCGAATAAACCGCCCGTTGGAGCACTTAAACCAGTCGCCTTTGTACCTACACCTTGTTGAAATAACCCAGTTTTCCATGCATTGTTAACCGCAGTGCAATTGATGGGCACACCATTTTTGTGCAACACACCTGCTTGCACTGTTTTGTCTTCAACCACACCCATTTCGATGACTTCAACATAACCTTCACGAGTATCTGCTGCATCGACACCGGTATAGATTTGATGACCAGTAAATGGAATAGTTACTTCACATTTATCATCTTTACAAGAAGCCAATTGGGGAAGAGTACAAGTACGATCCGTAGTACTAATCGAACCTACTTTATTTTTGTCTTTGTCCTCTACCGCACGTACGCTACCTGTCCATACGTCTTGCGGTGACATATAAATATTGAAGTCGAGGACATCATTACTACGATCCCCTTCACGGAAACGAATCTTGACAGCTTTCGTTTTATCCGTAGAGTTCACTAAGTTAATGTTAGTCACATAACCTTCGTGAGCATTAAAATAAGGGAAAATTAAAACTTGACCAGTGCCGTCTGGATTTACATGAACCGCCTGAGCGCTAGTTACTATGCCTAATGCACCTGCTAAACCAGCGAAGATTCCAAGGGCGAGCTTCTTCTTTTTAAACACTTTCGTGCCTCCCGAGATTTTTTTATATTTGTTACGGAGTACCTTACTACGCGCAGGTTTAAAGCTAATTAGGCTGAGAAACCTGAGAATAACTTATAGATAATTCTAATTTATTCAATCATTTTTTTACATACCGCCAATCTGAAAAATTCCCCTCTTTTGTCCAAGTTTCGTGAATTAAATCGCTGGTTTCCACTGGTTTCGGTAAACCGCGCATCTTCATCGCGACTGTGACCTCCACTTCAGCATTACATTTATCACCTGAAACATCACAGCTCACTTTCTGCACCTGCGCCTTGCTCCACAATCCTACACCTTGAACACTGTTGCGGAAGTGTTCATAAGGCACGGTCTGCTTAAAGGCATCCGTGTAATATTGATATGCCTGCTGCAAATCACCCGCTAGTAATGCATTCCAACGTTGTTGAGCAGCCTGTTTTACAGTAGTTTCGCCGGAAACACAGGCTGTTAGCATCCAGCATAGGGGTAGTACAATTACCCAGTCAAATCTACTCGACATACTCACCTCTTAATTGTTGGATAAAAGTATTGTTATCCATTAAACGCTTCATTCTTTCACGCATTTCATCGCCGGTTTTCACCAAAGCTTCCTGATCTTTAATCGCAGTGGGTGTAATTAACACCAGTAACTCCGTACGCTTACCGCTCTTTGAGCTACCATTAAAAGCGCTACCGATCACCGGCAAATTCTTTAAGACCGGCACTCCGCTATTCCCTTCAGTGTGGTTGTCACGAATCAAGCCGCCTAAAACAATTGTTTCCCCACTTTGCACCGCGATATTGCTTTTAATATTGCGCTTAAGGAAAGTACGTTGCCCAGTTGCAGAATCAATTTCACCCACATCGGTAATATCCTGCTGTACATCCATTTTCACCAAACCATTCGAATTCACATGCGGGGTTACATTAAGCGCCACACCGGTATCCTTATATTGAATAGATTGAATACTACTCACCGTTCCATCAGTAGAAACTGAACCCGTTTTTATTGGTTGCTGATCACCCACACGAATTTCGGCAGTCTGATTATCCAAGACTAACACTGAAGGTGAGGAAATAACTTTGACTTTAGATTCTTTGGCTAAAGCATGAATAAAGCCTTTAATACCATTAGAACCACCTGCTAAAGTAAAAGAAAAACCACTTGGTGTTACATTTGCCCCAAATTTACCGACCCCTAGCTCACCGAAGGTATTGCCATTTTGCGTGAGATACCATTGTAAACCATTGGACATTTCATCACTTAAAGTCACTTCCATAATCGAAGCTTCTACCTGAACCTGCATTGGCATAATATCGATGCGCTTTAAGGCCTCTTGAATCTGCTTATACATGGCCTCGCTCGATAAAATCATCAGTGAATTATTGGTTTTATCAGCAACAATTTTTACATCAGCATCAGGATCAATACTGACACCAGTATTACCACCACCTAACATAGTTTTTAAGGCTGCATTCGCTGGTGAGCCTGCCGAATCTCCATTACCACCAACAGTTGCTGACTCTAAGCCGGGTGCTAAACTAGAGGGTATAGAAGCCGCCCCCATTTTTTTACTCCCACCGCTTTTCCCTGAAAAAATTTGTGTAAGCATTTCTGCCAAATGCTCAGCATTACCATTTTGAACGTGATAGACAAAAAGCTGCTGACCATCCACAGGCCCCGTTTGGTCGAAACGATCTACCCAAGTTTTCATTTCTTTTAAATAATCAGGGCTAGCAGAAATAATCATCAGGCTATTCATGTGCTCAATCGGCATAATTTTCACCATACCTGCCATTGGGCTATTACCACTCTCACCAAAGAGGGCATCAAGGTTTTTCGCTACCACTTGAGCTTCGACATTTTTAATCCGATAAATCCCTACTGACATACCTTGCAGCACATCGACGTCAAAAGTTTTGACAGTAGCCATTAAGTTTTGTAATTCAGAACTCGTGCCTGCAAGCACTAATAAATTTCGATTAGTATCGACACGCACAAAAGCATCAGGACTCGCAATGGGTTCCAAAATCTTTTGCATTTCAGCAACCGGGATATAGCGCAAAGGTACTACTTGAATAGTATAACCGGGCTTAATTTTGCCAGTTGAAGGCATAAAACCACGTCCTTTTAAATTCGCCCGCGCCGCAATGCGATAATCACCATTATCATCTTTATACAGTACTGCACCTTGGGTTTGCAGCAATGACTCCAAAGTCGGAATTAAACTTTCGCGGGGAATAGGCTCACTAGAATTAATCGTGACCTCACCTTCAACCCCCGGCTCAACAATATAAGTCTGTTTGAGAATATCGCCTAAAACAACACTAACTACTTCGCGAATACTCGCCCGCTCGAAGTTAAGTGCCACGCCTTCACCTTTTCCAGCACGGCCTGAAACATTATTTGGGCGCTCGACATCAGTTCGATAATACTGATGATTCCCTAGCACCAACTCCATATCATTAGCGCTATCATTAGTGCTGCTCCTAGCCTTAGAAATCACAGTTGAATTAGAGGCATCTAGCATCGCATTACTAGTACCCGAACTGGCGAAACGTTCAACGCTACCACTTGCTCTTTTCAATTTCTTGGCAGGTTTAAGAATCGGATGCTCAAGATTTAGGTTTTTTCCATCCAGCTCTTTGACGGCGGCACTGCGCTGAAAAGGATTATTATCGACATTATTACGAAAGCCGGGACCGTCTTTGATTGAAACACATGCCGACAGCAGTACAGAAATACTGGCCAGCCCTACTAATGCAGTCCTGTTAATCACAAACAAACCCCATTTTTTTATTATTATTATTTAGCTAATATCAGTTTATCTTTTCGATTTAGTCAATGTAACCACAGTTCGTCGGATTTAACGATTCGTTGTGATCGGTGCAACAGCTCCCGGACTAGCTTGTTGCCCACCTGCACCGTCAGCGGCAGTATTAGCACCCCAACGTGAAGCCATTAAACGTTGCCGAGCCTCTAAGGCTTCCTTCAAAGACATAACCGGTGGCGGATTTTGCGCTACTGCCGCTTGAGCTTGCTCAGCAGTGGCAGGTTCTAAATTGGGCGGAATCGCTAAACTCTCAGGCGCAGTCGCAGCCTGTTGGGCTTGCTGCTGACGAGCTGCAGCCATTTGCTGCTTCTGCTCTTCCTTTTTCCGCAACTGTGCTAACTGTTGATTCTCCGCTGGTGGAGCAAAATCTGCGATTAATTTCACCTCTTGTTTTTGCTCACCAGCAACTAAACTTATCTTTTTTGTATCAATCGACTCTAAAGTCCAGCCCTCCCACTGCTCACCAATGTGTAAAGATAGATTTTTTTCCTCTGTACGAATCAATGCATATTTATTCGCACCCACATTTACAATTCCGACTAGACGCCCAGTTGGAGCTTGTGCAGGTGGTGGCGGTACTTCAGGGGCTATGGTCGGAGGTGGAGTTGGCGTAGCCACTTCCACGACTGGTATAGCACGACTTGGCCAAAATAAAGGCGCTTGTACCATCCGGCTATAGGTCATCACCGCTGGTTCAGTAAGCATTAGAGATTCAGGAATTTGTACACTGACACGCGCTGAGCGACTATGATCTTCGTCCACTAAACGTAATTGCATCAAATGCCAAGCCGCTAAACCTAAACAGACTGAGCTACTTAGCCAAAAGATGAGTTGGATAGGTGGACTGAATAAACGCTTCATGCTTTCGATCCTCCCCGCCAATAAGTGGAAATTTTTACCGTCACGCGGACTAACTGCTCTTTAGGATCAGCCCCTTCTAAAGGCTTTACTTCAACGCCATCTACAAAAATCAGGGGGCGTGAAGCATAAGCCGCATGTAATACCTCGCGCAGCAACTCGGTTTTACCTTGGAAAACCACTTGCACTGTCACACGCTGATACTCACTGGTCTGTTGCTCTTCGGAGGCTGCTGGCTGTTGAATTTCATCGACGACTTCAGAGCTGAATAAAGTACCATTCTGGCGGGCTACCACGGCAGCGACTTGGTTTTGTAATTCCTTACCAACTTGCGCAGCCGTCATTCCTTGCGGATAAAACAACTTATCAATTCCCTGCTGACTAATCCGCGCGTATTCTGCATTCAATTCTGGCGCTGCCATGGCAACTTGGCGCATTTTTTCTAAGCGTTTATAGCCACTTTCGATCTGTTCACTTAAATCTTGGGATTTAAGCCAAGCGGGGATCACTCCAAAAAAGATGATTGCAAGCAGCAGTAATAACAGTAACAGCCAAGCAATCAGCGGCTGACTACGGGCTGGAATCAGCATTTCACTCATGAGTAGCCTCCACAGTCGCTTGTAGATGGAATTTATCCTTGCCCGTATTTGGATTGCGCGTCACCGGCGATTTGAAACTGACGGCTTCGAAATAAGGCGAAACCTCCAAAGTATCAATCAAACTTAAAGCTTGTTCTGATTCGCCACGAATTTGCACTTGATTACCATTAATTTCTAGACGCTCCACCCAAGTGTGTGGAGGAATTTCAGTCGATAAGTGCTCTACCACATCCAACATGACGGGCGCAGTTTTACGCTTTTCACCAATGAAAGTCAGAGCTTCTTCAGCAACTAACAATTTATCGCGTACTTCAATTTGTGCTGCGGCTTTTTGCTGTAAGCTCGCAATCGCTTCATCAATCTGCCCTAAGCGCCGATCTTTATACCAGATAGGAGCTGCTAAACTCGCTATCAAAGCCATGATGAATAAATAGAAAGGTATCAAAGAAGCGGGAGCAGGAGGTGTTGCACTACTGGTCAAGCCTTTAGTCAACTGCGTTGGGCTAGCCATCGCTGAAATCACCTGAATCTCTGGCACGCCTAGACCACGTAATTTTGCTAAATACTGCTCAACATGTGTTTTAGGTGAAATGTAAATATCGGCAACCACCCGCTTATTCGCTTTATCATGCTTAGCCACTTTAGCATCGAAATAAGCATTCTCGAGGGTGAAAGGCGTAATCCGATCTAGCTGATACCCCACCACTTGTTTAATATTGTCTTGCACACCTTCTGGAAAGGTATGTTGTAAATGAAGAGCCTGTTTCTCATCTAATTCGAGCTTTAATTGATAAGTACGACTGCGTGCTGCTTTTTTAGCAATCCGTGGAAAATCAAAGGCGCTATCTAAAATAAACTCACCACATTCACGACGCTTCCCATCTTGTTGCCAGCTTAGGGCTAAACGCTCGTTTACCATATAGAGAGTTAGGCTGGGTTGACTAGCACGGAATAAGCCACGCAATGCACTGGGCAAACCTCGATAGAGATTATCGCCCCACCAGCCTATAAATTGCTTAAGCTTGTCGATGATCATTTTAATAATTATTATTTATAAGCCCTAGATTATTTTTGATGATACAAAAATTCTAAGCAATTGTCGATGACTGACAGATGACTATCCCACTCTAGCTTAGCAGTTTACAAAAACTAGCGAGTGGAGTAGGATTCTGCCCCTGCTGGAGAGGTGTCCGAGTGGTTGAAGGAGCACGCCTGGAAAGTGTGTATAGGTTAATAGCTTATCGCGGGTTCGAATCCCGCTCTCTCCGCCAAATTTAACACCCTAAAAACCCCGCCCTTGCGGGGTTTTTTGTTTATGAATGAGTAAGTTTGTCTATAGAAAAACCGCTAACCATCGAGTTAAACTGTATAGTAGACATAGACCGATTGAAAATACCCTCATTCACTTTTAAGCGCACAAACGATAGATTATGACCGATACGCCGCGAAAAACTTTAACTCTCAAACGTAAGCCTGCACCTGAACCAACCAGCTCTGAAGCGAGCCTAAGCTCAGGTGCTAATCACCAGCCAGAATCAGTTGCCCGCGAGACTCGTTTACTAGGCAAACGCGTTATTATTCGCCGCGAAGAAGCCAAATCCTCTCAGCCTCTTCCCAATAACAAAGGCAAAGGGCAGCCGGGAAAAAATAAGCAGTCATTCAATAAAAATAAAGATACTAAACCCAACAAGCCCAACGAGTCCTCTCCTTCTGAAATTCAAGCTAAAGCGATGGATCGTTTTTTAGCAGACCACTGCGAAGTTTGGCTCACGTATAAGCCTTTAGCTTTAGGCGTGGAAACAGATCTATATCATTTAATGGATCAAAACCAGCCACCTGCTTCTAAACGAGTGGTGCAACGTTTACTGCGTATGCATTGTAATCATGGTAAATATTTACAAGCTGTACTCGATAATCAACATCGCTATAACTTAGCCGGTGAAGCTTTGGGTGAGATTAGTGACGCAGAACGTGAGCATGCAACGCGCACCTTAAAAGAACAAGAAGAGAAGAAAGCACGTCAATCATTGGTTTGATGGTATTGCTAAGGAATTAACTAGAGGGTTCGACTAGATAATTTTTGCGGATACTAAAAAGAAAAAAGGCTGTATTTTACAATACAACCTTTTGAATAAGTGGCTCCCCGAACTGGACTTGAACCAGTGACCCAATGATTAACAGTCATTTGCTCTACCGACTGAGCTATCGGGGAACTGCTGAGGCGCATATTCTTACAAAGAAGAGGGCGAGGCGTCAAGCACTTTTTTCGCTGCTTGTTTAAACACATTTAAGCTTGCCTCAGGACGATGCATCTGCTCACTCAAATGCCGCCGCCACTGTCTTGCCCCCGGTAGACCTTGAAACAAACCTAAAATATGCCGACCAATATGGCTAACTCGTACCCCTTGAGCCTGTTGTTGTTGGATATAAACTAGTAACTGCTCTAAAACCGCATAACGATCTAAGGGACTAGCAGACACTCCATAAATCGCACTATCCACTGCAGCTAAGATCCACGGATTGTGATACACCTCACGCCCGAGCATCACCCCATCGACTGACTGCAAATGGGTTTGGCAAGCCTCAATCGAAGTAATCCCACCGTTAATAATAATTTCTAACTGCGGAAATGCTTGCTTTAGTTGGTAAACCAAGTCATAGCGCAAGGGAGGAATTTCACGATTCTCTTTCGGGCTAAGGCCTTTTAGCCAAGCCTTGCGCGCATGAATAATAAAAGTCTGACAACCTGCCTCTGCAACCGTGCTCACAAAGTTATGCAGTCCCTCATAATCTGCTTGATCATCAATCCCAATGCGATTTTTAACCGTAACTGGAATAGAAACTTTAGCTTGCATGGCCGCTACACAATCGGCGATTAGTTGTGGCTCGGCCATTAAGCACGCACCGAAGGCTCCTTTCTGCACACGCTCACTGGGGCAACCGACATTAATATTCACTTCGTCATAGCCAAAATCCGCCGCTAGTACCGCGCATTGCGCCATTTCCTTGGGTTCACTACCTCCAAGCTGTAAAGCCACTGGATGCTCTGCTTGATTAAAGCTTAAATAGCGCTCGGTTTGCCCCTGTAAGAGCGCACCTGTAGTCACCATTTCTGTATATAAAACAGCATGCTTGGTGAGTAAGCGATGAAAATAGCGGCAATGCGTATCGGTCCAATCCAGCATGGGCGCGACTGAGAACAATCTTTTCATTTATAAACAACAGCTTATCAAAAAATCAATAATAAAAAATCAGGCAGCAGTAATTTTTTGTACCTTTATTTCTTTTGTATTGTAGGAATACTTTCCCAGTCAAGAACAATGCTCCTCTCGGCATTTCCAATACTTTGATGCCAAGCTCAGATAGAGCCGCTTCTACCTCTGCGATTTTGTCGAATCCAATCGAGATTTCGGTGTTGAAAATCGCGGCTGTCACCGCGACCGTCATTGACACTCGTTATGCTTTTTTGAAAAAACTAAATTTTTTGGAATATAAAGAATACAATTTTTTATCTCTACTTGAGATTTTAATAAATTCTTACTTCAAGGCTTTTACCTAATGAAGCTGCAATCTTTTCGAGGGTTGATAGCTTCATGTCTTCTGCATGATTTTCAATTCTAGAAATAGCGGATTTTTTTGTTTTTAGACGCGTAGCTAACTCATCTTGAGTTATCCCAGCTGCTTCTCTAGCTTCTTTTAACAAAAGACCTATTTTAAAAGTTTGGTAGCCTTTATCAAAATTTAGAGAAAAATCTTTATCTAATTTTTTTCTCTCTTCTATGTATTTTTTTAAATCGCTCATGATCACTTCCTCTCAAGATAGTCTTGCTTTCTGTGTGCTGCGAGCAAAATCTCAGTTTTTGGTGTTTTTTGAGTCTTCTTTTAGAGGCCATTAGTTAAAACTATAAAGCTACCCTCATCGAAAAAGCCTAAAAATCTGAAAATGTTATTGCTCTGCTGAACTCGAATCTCCCATATGTCAGAGGCATGATGGTGAATGCTCGAAGTAACCTCTTTATCTTCTTGAATTTTTAGAAGGAACGTGGACATTTTTATGTGCATAACGTCTAACATGATGGGCGCGGCGGGGAGTAAGTTGTTAAAAGTCGCGGGCTGTCACCGCGTCCGTCGTCGATGTCATCGTTAGAATTATCATTTTGATTATTATTGTCCAAAACAGCCCTGACTTTCAGATTATCTTCAATGTCTTTTAGCCACCAATTATATGTATCTTGATTTTCAAAATCAGCAGGAAAATGATAAAACTTTTCTTCTGTGAGATAATAATCTCCTTTTTTTGCTTGAGTCCAAGTATCGGCGTCTGCTTCAAGAATGGATATATAAGGTTCTTCGTTATTAATTAATAAAGCTTTTATAAGTTTTTCTACATTGTGTTTGCCGCCACCAGTTGAGTAAAAATTCATCACATCTCCATATTGGAAACTTTTCTCAAAGCCGTTGACTTTTTTAATTAAAAAGAGAAATGACCAATATTTATATGGTTCAAAATTATGGCTTTCTTTTCTTGGAGGACATAAAATGACTGGACGATAACCATCTTTGATAAAATCAATTAATCTGAAGTGTTCTTCTTTAAATATTGATCCTGTTCCTCGTTCTATATATTCTTTCTCAATGGAGAAGAAATCTCTCATTTTTTCAATTGCCTGGAGAGGAATTTCTTTTTTCCCTGATTCGCAATTTTCTATCTCGCTTGGAGACAAAAACTCATAAAATCGAGACATCTCTATTAAGCTAAAATTTAAATGATGCTCTCTTATTTTTTTATGGCGTTGACCAATTATAATGATGTAAGGTTTAGTATCATTATATATAAATGATAGCTCATCGTTGCTTTTGTCTAATGCCCATTTATTTAGTTTGTATAAGTGCTTAAATTTTTCATGCCATCCCCATTTGTGGAATTGTGCAAACGCTCCAACCACTCCGGCAATAGTGGCAATAAATGTTATTAGTGTTAATAGGTATTCCATTGTTTGGTGTAGGGTTAAGTGTTCTAACGTCTGAGTTGACGGGCGCGGCTGGGAGTAGTCAAAACGGAGTCGCGGGCTGTCACCGCGTCCGTCGTCGAACGAATCGTTATGCCTTTATGGGATATTATTTTAACACCTTGAATGCTGGGGTTATCTTTAGCTTATTGGCTGCTTTGCAAAACTCTGTATCAAAAGTATGAAGCAAATTGTCCCCACAAATGCACAGGTGCATGGCATCGGCGAAGTCTGCCCCCAATTTGTACCAATCTAAGGCGTGTCCAACCTCTGCGGCATTCTCTATGATAACGTTTTCAGTTATCAAGGCATTATCAAAAAATGACGCAATGTCACCACGGGATTTTTTATAAACTGAACGAAGCACCCATTCCGTTTCCAGCAGCACCGTCCTTGAAATGAAAACCTCATTATTATTAATAAGTTGTTCAGCAATGTCTGCTTGGTACTGGTCATCGTTGACCGCAAGGCGTACCAATAAATTAGTATCAAAAGCGATCATCGGTGTACTCGACAGGTTTGCACAGTGCTTCAGTTGGGACAGGTGTACCTGTGTGTTGTAAAAATCCCCGTAGTGATTTTGCTGGTAGTTTGCGCTGTTGTGGGGCTTTGGTTTGTAGCATGACCCCATATTCTGTTGTCACTAACACTAACTCCACGCCGATGCCCCAATGCAAGGAATCCCGTACCTCTTTGGGTATGACAATTTGTCCTTTGCTGGACAGTCTAACTGTAGCTGCCATCATAGCCAACACCTCAAGTAAGACAATTAGTAAGACTACTAATTATGGTATGGTTGATGCCGGATAGCAAGCATGGGACTAAATTTGTGTCATTTATCACCGTGACAGAAATTGAGCAGATATTTTCTTGTTGACTTTGATGTATTGAAGTATTTTTTTAAATTTTATGTAAATAATCTTGATCTTCTTTAATTTAAAAAAGGAGTCAGTCATTTTTATGTGCATAACGATTAAGCTAACGGGCGGCCAAAAGCGTAGCTTTTGGACGTCCGGCGAACGAAGTGAGCAGCGTTGAGCGCATTGTTAGGCGACTCAATCTTCATTTGGTGTTGACCCCATAAAAGTAATGGCGCTCCGAAAATTGTCGATGACACGCTGTTGCTCCATAGGGTCAGTACACCAAGCTGAAAACGAGGCGCGCTTATAAAAGAGTACATGCTTCCCGCGCCTTATACCCGCTTCAACACTAATAACTATTGTATGACCACTTTCGCTGTACTCTGCTGTAAACCTGCCTGTTCGTTGAACGGCAAAGCCACTGTCACTTTTCACGCCTTGATTATTAAGCCAGCGAAAGCTTGCCATGAGTTGCCTAACGTTTGAGCTCAGGCCGCGGCCCGTCAGGGCCGTCGCGCCTGCAGCGAATGGTTAGGTTGCCACATCACATGTGTACGGGATGTAGCCAGAGACTACCAAAGGCGATACCCACACTGAACGCATTTGCGAGCACAAGCCACCAGAACGTTCTTCGCGTAAATGGCAGGCCAAAAGCTCGTTTCAAAACAAAACTTTCCAGCGCGGCATTGATGAGGCACGCCATAGCAAAGGTGGCGGCCCAGGTAACTGGGTTGAATGTACCGACATTCAGCAGGTGATAGAACGCCAATCCCGGGAACACCTCCCACGCAACGCCTGCGAGAGGGATGAGTAGCACCCCAAGTACGGCGGAGGCTGCGTTCGCCGAAACATCTGCGATTAGTGCTTTCCGTGGCGTGATCGCGAATACATACCTGATGAAGAGGTATTCGACGACAAGAACCAGACCAATTGCCCACCACGAGAATAGTCTCGTCTCAAGGTACAGCGCGGGCCAGACAACATCGGCACGCGCGGCAGACGACAGCAGCAGTGCTGAAATTGCGAGAAGGAGTTTGCACCGAATATTCATGGCAACCTAACGTTTGAGCTCAGGCCGCGGCCCGTCAGGGCCGTCGCGCCTGCAGCGAAGGGTTATACGCCGACACTCAATCATTTCCATATTCTTGTTCGAACTCACGCTCGCGATCATCGAATACGACGAACTCTGACGGCAAATCCGTAGCCTGCAGCTCTTGGCGCCCCTTTAAGTGTAGATTGCACACTTCACATAGGAACTCCTCAGACCCAAACGTCTTCTCCACGCGCTCAATCCATGGATCTAGGCCATCGGTATCCTCTGACACCTCTTCGTGCCACAGCACGCCGCCAATGATTCCTTTGGCACCACAGCATGGGCATCTTGCGAGATCAAATCCCTCCATGGAGCCATCAAATTCACGCCAGCGCCGATATGCCAGGCGGGATTCATTGACAGCGATGAACTCCGAACGCTCTTTTGGGTTCTTGTGGGCGTTGAGAAAATCCTCTTGTAAGTGACCAATTCGCGTTCGTACGGCCATCATTATAGCCTGCTCGGAGTCGTTGATAAGTTGGGTTGGAGCTGCCGCCTCATCAGCACCCAGCCACTCGGATAGGTCCTTTCTCTGTACCTCAAGAAATCTTTGCGCGGCGTACCAGTACTTGGCTTCCCATGCGTCAGCGCTCATCCCAGCGAATGGCGATTCCCCCGAATGGATCTCTGAGTTTCTTCGAAGTGATAGCTGCTCACAAAACTTCTGAACACGATGATCAATCTTCGGAGATATGTGACCTAGCCGCTGGTATAGGGTCTTTGCAGTAATGGTTTTCACATCAGGAGAAATCGGAACCCCACATGCTGCAAAAAGAGACTCGGAATGAGTTGGATCAGCAACTAGGGCCGGATGCACTCCGGCAAGCGATGCCTTGGCAAGCAACTCCAGCGCCATGGCCGCCCACAGCTGGTACTCCTCAAGGTCGCCATGGGTTTTCGCCCTAAGCGCCCTAGATGCGTATACCTTTGACTTTGTGTAAAGCGCCTCGGGATGAAGCGCAGGACTAATATTTTGCGTCATGCAACTAGTACCCTCACCAAGGTTCTGTCCTTTTCAACCCGCGGCCCTTGGCCACGACCATGCAGTACTTTCCAGTTATCTAAGATCAGGACGTCTCCTTCGCTCCAGGTTATAGACGTTACGTAGTCTTTTAACCTCTGCTCCGACAGTGCGCTCGCTAATAGACGGTTTCCTTCACCGATCTCAGTCATGCACCCGGGATCATATCTAATGAATTCACGGTATTATGTAGCAAGCGCACAAGGCTTGGAATCAATTGGTTAGATTTTAT
>NZ_CALMZC010000046.1 GCF_937873765.1 uncultured Thiothrix sp.
GTCATTGGCGAATTCATTAATCAGATGTTTTTCAACTCTTCTGGTGCATGACCCTGTTTTGATCGTGTGCCATAATTAAATACTTATGATCAGAGTGAAACTCCACTAAAGCGCTAGCACTAATTGGTGCTTGCATGAGTTGTTGCCAACGCTGATAGACAAACACTCGACCAATGAAGTTTTCGCGCAACACTGGGTCACATAAACGACCTTCTTCTTCGAGCGGTAAATTCGGGTATTGCTGCCGTAAAGCTGTTGCGAACAGCCCCATACCGCTACGTTCGGGTGCTTGGCTGGTTGCTTGCTCTTCAAAAACTTTAACCCGCTCCATACCACAGCTAGGTGAGTCTTTTTTTAGAATAAATCCACTTAAACTCGCTAAACTGGGCTGTGCTAGGATTTGCTGGCTAGCGGCATGGAGCTGGTCGGTGACATCGATGGCATGATTTTTTACCTGTAAAGCGCGCAAGCTTTGATCACGTTTAACCAGATGAATAGCAGGGCGTGGAATCCCTAAATCTGCAGCCACTTCGGGACAAAAAGGTACAAACTCAATATATTGGCCTAAGGTTTCAGTGATATAAGCATTGTGTTTATGTCCACTATCAAAGCGTACTGAGTGACCCAGTAAGCAACTACTAATGCCTAGACGCGGTTTAAGGTGATCCATTTTCAATTTATACTCTTGAGGCCTTAGTAGCGAGCGCTTGGTTTTTGGCATTTTGCTGACGTACAGCGCCAATGCTAAACACGACTAAAGCAATCCAAATACATATAAAAGCAATGAGCTGTTGATGATTAAGCGGTTCTTTTAATAAGTAAATAGCGGTCAAAAACTGCATAGTCGGGTTGATATACATCATAAAGCCCACTGCGGTCAGACTTAAACGATTCGCGGCGGAAGCAAATAATAATAACGGCGCTGCGGTGAGTGCTCCTGAGAAAATCAAGAGGAAAGTCGTTTGTAGGTTTTCTGTGAATAACTGACTTTGCCCCTGCCATTCGAGCCACAACCACCAAGTAAAGGCAAAGGGTAAGAGTATGCCGGTTTCTACCCAAAGCCCGGTTAAAGAGTCTACTGGGACCTTTTTGCGTACTAAACCATAGAAGCCAAAGCTAATGGCTAAGGATAAAGAAATCCACGGTAAAACACCTAATTGAATGACTAGCCACAGCACACCTATAACCGCAAGAATACAAGCACTTAAACGATAAATATCCAGTGATTCTTTTAGAAAGATTCGCGCTAGCAATACACTGACTAAAGGCGTAATAAAATAGCCTAAACTCGATTCTAATACGCGACCTTGACCGACTGCCCAAATAAAAATCAGCCAGTTCGCAGCAATCAGCAGGGACGATAGTAATAAACCCAAGAGAATATTCCGCTGCATGAGGGCTGCTTTAATCAGTGACCAATGACG
The DNA here is from genome assembly GCF_937873765.1 of uncultured Thiothrix sp. Classification (GTDB taxonomy): domain Bacteria; phylum Pseudomonadota; class Gammaproteobacteria; order Thiotrichales; family Thiotrichaceae; genus Thiolinea. Next base: position 1,425 of record NZ_CALMZC010000046.1, read on the forward strand.
AATAAATAGAGCAATCACGGAAACCAGCAGAAATGACCAAATAATCCGTTGGGTGAGCACTTGCCAAGGGTTCACATGACTGAGGAAATGAAAATACCAAGGAAATAGTCCCCAAATAGTATAAGCGCTCAGGCCATAGATCAGACCGAGTTTTTGTTGTGAAAGCATGATTATCTTAGGCTTAAAGCCTTATACCTCGTTAAGTCTTGGCATGAGCATGACTAAATTGCAGGGTTGAGTACGGTAATCTAATTGTGCCTCAATCAGTTGATCCCAGCCTAAACGACAGGCATCCCCTGAGCCGGGCAAGCAAAAAATATACGTGCTATTGGCAACACCGGCAATGGCGCGAGATTGGAGGGTGGAGGTTTTAATTTCTTGATACGAAAGCACGCGAAACATTTCGCCAAAGCCTTCTAGTTCTTTATCCAATAAGGGCTTAATCGCTTCGGGTGTGCCATCCCGACCCGTGACTCCCGTGCCACCCGTGCTGAGAATAACATTGATTTTCTCATCTAGAATCCAACGTGAAACCACCGCACGAATCGCATACTTACTATCCGGTACTAAGTCACGCTCAATGCAATGGTGACCACAGGCTGTGAGTTTATCGACCAGCAACTGGCCTGAGCTATCATTGGCAAGTGTACGCGTGTCAGAGATGGTTAAGACTGCGATGGATAAAGGCTTAAAGGCTGCTGTACTCATATAAAGATGGAAGCTAACTGGAAAAACTTTAGTATAAGCTAAACTCTACTGCTGGCGTTACAACCAATTTTTCCAGCGGAAAATACCAAGAATCAACAAGACAATAGCTAGCATCCCGACAATCACCACCGTAAAGCCATCAGTCGCACTTAAACCCGGCATATGCTCAAAGTTCATCCCATAAATCCCGGCTAATAGATTCAAGGGTAGGAAAATGACGGAAGCAATAGTGAGCACCCGCATAATGTCATTCATCCGCTGATTGGTCGCCGAAAAATAGATTTGCACTAGATTTTCTAGATCGTTTTGGCAGATTTCCGCATCACGATTCACTCGACGGAAATGCTCTTGCACATCGGCTAGACGCGTCGTAATCCGTGAGTCCATTTCTATGCGCTCATCGCGCCATTCATCTAAAGCGGTTTCTTGAGGCTCGATAATCGCTAAGCGATATTGGCGTAAATGGCTACTCGCTTTAAGTAAGCTGAGCCAATCTTGAAAGCGTTTGGAAGGGTGCAGGAGTTGAGTTTGCCAATGCTCAATTTGCTCAACAAACGCGACGCGCAGACTCAAGTATTGATCAGTTAGCCAACTCAAGAGTAAGCAAATAATTCCATCGGGGGTGAGTGGTGCGCGGATACGTGAGCCACGCAGCCAGCGACTACGAATTTCATCGAAATTAGTTTTCGCAGTCGGGTGAATACTAATCAATAAGTTTTTATAAGTAATGAACACAATCGGCGCAGAGTCGACTTCAAAACTACCCAATTTGCCGTTAGGCAGGCTTAAAGCCCGAAAGATTAGCATAGCATAAGCATCCGTATCATCCTGAAATGGCGGATGATTGGGATTGCGTGTGTCTAGAATATGTTGATCCTCTAGCACTAAGCCAAACTCTGTTTCAATTAAGCTTTGCCAGTGAGTATCCGTGCTTAACACATCCAGCCAAATCATGCCTTGGCAGTTTTTTAACTGCTCCGCTTGGATAAGCTGAGCTTGTTGAGTTTGCGCGTCAAAGTAAGTGATATGCACAGCAAGAGCCTAGAGCTAAAAGTCGGATAGTTTAATCGCTAACGGACTCAGAAGTTAAGCACTCGCGGCTCCGTACAATTTGCGATATAAACCATCTTGCTGAATCAGTTCTTGATGGCTACCTTGTTCGATAATCGTGCCACCCTCGAACACTAAAATCCGATCTGCTTGGCGCACCGCACTTAAACGATGGGCAATAATTAAAGTGGTTCGACCCTGTAAAAACGCTTGCAAGGCAGCGTGCAGTTTATATTCGGTTTCCATATCTAAAGCCGAGGTGGCTTCATCTAAAATCACCAGTTTAGGGTTGGATAAAATCATTCGAGCAATGGCTAAACGCTGGCGTTGACCGCCAGATAAACGCATGCCTTGTCGTCCGACAATCGTATCTAAGCCATTCGTTTGCTCACGCACAGTGTCTTCAAGTTGGGCAATGTGTAAGGCTTCCCAAAGTTTTTCATCCGGTAAGTTTTGCCCTAAAGTCAGATTAGCGCGCAAGGTATCATTGAATAAAGCAGGCTGTTGTAACACGGTAGCGACATGCTCACGTACTACATCTAAACCGATGGCAGTAATAGGCACTTCATCAAAATATAATTGACCTTGTTGCGGCTGATAAAGTCCCAGAAGAATCTGCACAAAAGTAGATTTTCCACCGCCACTTGCACCCACTAAGGCAACTTTTTCACCAGATGCAATGTTCAGGTTTACATCGACGAGTACGGGAGGTTTATCCCCATAGGCAAAGGTGATATGTTCAGCGCGTAAGCTAACGGTGTGCTTATTTTTAAAGGGATCTTGTACATGCGGATAAATGGGTTCGGCTTGCAAGGCGATTAAATCATTAATCCGATTTAAGGCAGCTTTTGCACTAAACCAGCCATATTGAATATTCAGAATTTCTTGCACCGGCCCCATCATAAACCAAAGATAGCTAAATACAGCGAGCATTTCGCCAATACTCAGATCAGAAAATACCACCATTAACATGGCGACTGCGCGAAAAACATCAAAGCCCGAAATAAAAATACTGAAAGATAATTTATTCGCGGCATCACTGCGCCAAGCGTATTGACCCGCGTTTTCTTTGACTTCAGCAGCTAGGTTGACAATCCGTCCAAAAAAACTTGGGGCACGATTGCTGGCACGAATCTGTTGAATAGTTTCTAAGGTTTCTGTGAGGGCTTGCTGGAAGAGTTCAAAGGCACTGTTTTCTTTCTTCTTCAGTTCTTTGACATAGCTGCCCATTTTAGTGGTGAGTAGAATGACCACGGGGTTCAAGATCAGAATAAATAGGGCTAGCTGCCAATGTAGCCAGAGCATCACCACTGTAACGCCCAACAAAGTTAACACCGAGACGATGAAGCGGCTAATGGTAATCCCAAGAAAGTTATCAATGGTTTCCACATCCACTACTAAGCGCGAACTGACCGTACCGCTACCGAGGGTTTCATATTCAGCCATCGCGATGGTTTCAATATGTTGCAGGAGGCGCTTACGAATGTTGTAGGTGATGTCTTTACCAATCAGGGTGAATTCGCGAGTTTGCCAAACTGAAAATAACAGCCAAGCAAGCCTTAGTACGATGGTCACTAGTGTGACGATCAGGACGTAGAGAATAGGACCATGCCAGCTAGCCGGAAAAATCTGATCAATCGCCTGTGTGAGTGCGCCGGGCTGCTTGAGTAAGACTTCATCGACTAACAAAGGAATCAAGAGTGGAATCGGTACGCTTAAAAATGCGGTCAAAATCGCAATTAAATTCGCACGTACCAATAAACCACGATGGCGCATCGTTTGGCGAAGTAAATCATTCCAAGTATAAGCAGGAGCTTGGCTATTCGGCATAAGCACTCAGCAAGTTTTCAGAAAGTGGCTATTGTACGGGTAAATGAAGGTGCTTGCTAAAGACTGAGTATTCAAGATGTTTAATATAGGAATACCAGCGCATAACTTTAAAAGCGTTAAGGTTAATCTTTGGTAATTTTTTGGTTTAAAGTTCTATACTTGAGGAGTGTATATTAAGGGAGTAAACCAATGTCTCAGTTGTCACATCTAGTTAGACGCATAAGTCGTCCACAAAGGTGGTTATTGGCTAGCCTACTGATATTTAGCAGTGCACTTTATGCCATTGATGAAGTAAGCCCTAGTGCAACTACTGTTATGCCTAGTCCATTCGCAAGCCCAGATGTAGAACGTGCTCCTATTAAACGAACGTGGTCATGCACCAGAGGAGTTGAAGAGCCACTAAAGCGGTAGTAACTTAAGCGA